>NZ_JABWRE020000001.1:3100672-3410240 GCF_014268815.2 Pseudomonas urmiensis | reverse complement strand
TGAGAATAAGAAGATGGGTTTGGTCTTCTTGCCAGCAACTTTCTTATTTCTGTACCTAAGTTGTGCTAGTGACGATATTCCTCTTCGCCGAATTTCCCGGCGTTGGTTCGAGATTATCGTAAAGGGGCAGGGTACGTGCTCCAGTGCTGCGTTGATGGCAGCGTCGGCATGTGAGGTTGGCTTCTTTTTCACCTACGGAACTGGGAGAACCCAGCTTCGTATCGGCTACCTCCTCCGGCGCCTATGCGAGGGTTTTGGCCACTAACGGCCTCGGGATGATATAGTACCTATCAAAGTCAGTAAGCTGCCAGGTCGCGCTTTTTCATTTACCTTAGAGGTATGTGAGCTTGAGCTTGCGGGCCTATCCTTGGTCATGAAATCATCTGGCTAAAGGGCAGGCCGAATCGGACGCCCCTGCGACGCGTTTGAGTAAGCTTTCGGAGTTTCCTTAGATATCTGTGGTAAAGGGCAGTATTATTGCCTTCATCGTTCGCGTTCAGTCGGAGTTTTCGTAAAGGATATGCAAGCTATCCCTCGTTATAGGCCAACCTTTGCCGAGCGTTATCCCGTGCCCTTTTTTGTGGCGCTACTGGATTTTTTGACAGTCCTCCTAGCAGGAATCCTGGCTCATTACTACCGTTTCGGCACCTTAGAAATGACCGGTCGCTATAACAGCGCAACAATGCTGACGGCGATTGTGGTCGTGCTTTGTCTGGGAATGGGGGGGGTGTACGGCTCCCAACGAGGGTACGCATTCCTTCGTCAGTTCAGTGTGCTGCTGGCTGGCTGGTTAGCGGCGGCGGGTATTCTGTTGTCGTTGACTTTCTTTCTTAAAATATCCGAAAACTACTCACGAATTTGGTTTAGCACCATGCTTGTAGCGGGGGGGGGATTAAGCCTTTTGCTTCGGTTGAGCGTCTTTTTACTGTTGAGACGTTTGCGAGCTTCAGGGCTGAACCTTAAAACAGTCCTACTCGTGGACTCGGGAGGGAGGTTGGCAAGCCAGTTGAGTAACGGCCCTGCGCTCGACGAGTATGGTTTCAAGGTCGTTTATAGCCTGCCCTTCCAATTGGAAAAAGCCTGGCTGGAAGAACTAGTTGCAAAGGTTAACGAATTGGGAGTACATGAGGTCTGGTTATGCTTACCGCTGAGCGATGGGGGTGGGATTCATTCGATTATGTATGCGCTTCGCCATCATACCGTTGCGGTTCGATTTATTCCAGAGTGGGAAGACATCCCGCTTTTAAACCACAGGGTGAGTCATATAGCGGGAGTCTATTCACTGGACTTGAGTTGCAGTCCCATGGATGGACCCCCTCGCTTGCTGAAGCGATTGGAGGACCTTGTAGTCGGTTCATTAATTTCATTGATGATTGCTCCGATTTGTTTAATTATTGCAATAGCAATAAAGTTGACTTCGAAAGGCCCTGTATTGTTTAAGCAGTATCGGACTGGTATTAATGGGAAATGCTTTAAAGTTTATAAGTTTAGGTCTATGGTGTTGCATGATGAGAATTCGGGGGGGGTAACGCAGGCGACTCGAAACGATTCGCGTATAACGAAGGTTGGTGCTTTTTTAAGGCGAACAAGTCTTGATGAGTTACCGCAGTTTTTCAATGTCTTGCAAGGTCGCATGTCTATCGTGGGCCCGCGACCTCACGCGTTATCACATAATGAATACTATAAAGAATTGGTTGAGTCCTATATGCAGCGGCATAAGGTCAAGCCCGGTATAACGGGCTGGGCGCAAGTCAGTGGTTATCGTGGCGAGACTGATACGCTCGAAAAGATGCAAAAAAGAGTAGAGTATGATTTGTGGTATATTGATAATTGGTCGCTTTGGCTCGATTTGCGAATAATTGTCATGACTGTGTTTAAAGGTTTTGTTAATAAGAATGCGTATTGATTTGGTGATAAGACAAAAGTTATGAATGGAATCAAGCTAGAGCGGTTGAGCTCGTTAGCTTCAAATGCAAGCTGGTCGAAACTGATGCTTTGGATGTTGGCTGTAGGTTTTTTTATACAGCTCAGTGGTAAAGTCTGGCTGGTATCAGGCAGTGCTCGAAATACTCAAGTCTACATATGGCTATTACTGCCGGCGCTTCTCTTATCTCTCCATAAGCTCATTTTAAAGCGTGATTTTAGGCTTGACTTACAATATCTACCGTGGGCGTTATTTCTTGGTTGGGTGGCCCTGAGTACTTTGTGGGCAACGGCGGGCGAATCCAGTGCTTTGTCACTCGCGAAGCGCGGTGTTTTTGTCGGCTTGTACTTGCTAGCTATTCATATGCTACTCAATCGTCACGAAGATTTGTTTCGACGTGTCTTGCTCGTCTCATTGGTTGTAGTGGCCTTCGGTGCTCTAGCAAGTTTGATTTATCAATATGGTGTGTTGGATAAACCTAAAGCATTCAGAGCTTATCGAATTGACCGAATGGGAATTGGCGATTTGGTAAATTACGGTTGGCCTGTAGCGGCAGGAATTTTCAATGGAGCTGTCGCTACTTGGGTGATAGGGGTAGTGTTAGAGAGGCGAAGCGATCGTCGTAGTTTCCTGTTTTGGCTGATGCTTTTTTTTGTATTAGCTGCTTATGTTTTTATGACAGGTACCCGGGGAGCGTGTTTCGCCCTAATGGGTAGCTGTATATTGGCAGTGTTGATGCACCGCTCCAAGCGTGGTTTGTGGGGGATTTGCTTATGTATCCTGCTCACTCTTGGTGCGGGTATTATCCTCTGGGATCAGATTATTGAGGAGGTAAGCAAACGTCAGTTATCTGGCCGCGGGCCAATCTGGGATTATTACTTCCAGGTTATGTCAGGCCATTGGCTATTTGGACATGGTTTAGGAACACCGTTCACGTATTTATGGCCGGATGGGAAGATGATTTCTCCTCATGCTCACAGTCTCTTCTTGCAGCAAGTATATGATAGTGGGCTAGTCTCACTTTTCTTGATGGTTATAGGTCTAATGGGGTTGTGCTATAGGGCTTGGACGCTGCGAGATAACCCATGGATCCGGCTTGCATTCCCTGCTTTACTTTTTGCGATAATCGCGATGTTGACTGATGTCGAACGAATTTACACGCGGCCCGGTGATTACTGGACGGTCTTCTGGCTGCCGGTTGCCATCTTGTTAGCAGTGTCAAATAAAAAGCCGCACGCGCATTAGATTCTTTACTTAACCCCGAGAAAACCAATCGGCGCGCTGGAATAGCATTAATTCTAGAGAGTTTCCAGCCATCTACGGAAGGAATTTTTTGATGGCAAAGCGTTACCAGCTCTCTGAAGCTTGGGCGGTGGTTGCTTAGATTTTAGCCAAACCCGTGGTAGAGGGCGGTCCCGATTAAGCGACCGCCTGATACTCGATGGCTTGCTCTGGATGCTCTGCTCGGGTGTTGAATGGCGAGATGTACCACATTGTTTGGCCCATGGGCACTATGATCAACGGTGCTGTGGCTGGCGAAAGCTGGAGGAATTCGATCACATGCTGAACACTTGCATCTGAGATTGTTTGAGCAAGGCGTGATCAAGATGATCAACTCAAGCGCAGTAAGCGAGCCTCATCTGGCACTCGGAAGAAAGAGGGCTGTCGATCATGATCTGTTCCGCAGTCTTGATGGCCAGACAACTGAAATCCACGTGCAGGAAGGTTCTTCTGGGATTCATACTATATTTTCACAGTGCCTAATGTAGCTCGGCCGTATTTTGTTGTGCGAGATCTCGGCTGAAAGCTTTAATTGCTTGCTGTTCGTCGAGTTTGTGTGAGTTCACGATATGCTTATTTGATCGTGATTTCTGATGTTTTAATCTGCTCTTCCATGCTGGAGAGTGGCTTGGATTTTGTTATGAATGGAAGCTCAAGATATTTGTGCTGAATGGCGGATGCCCCAAAGATGAGTGTTGTTCCGATGAAAGTTACTAGGATGTAGTTTTGGGGTTCCTGTGTGCCTATGTTTAGAATGTTTGCAAACAGTACTCTGTTGAGAATTAATAAGGGTGCGTGAAGCAAGTATATGCTGTAGCTTATCTCACCAAGATATCTAAGTGGCTTGGATTCTAGGATAGTGGGTTTGCACAGCGTAATGAGTAAGAATAGAGAGGATGATACGATGAAGTGTTTTACGCCGTATTGTTGATAATTGGATGTAATTAAGTAGTAAATCAACGAAAGGATGCACAGTCCGCAAAGAAATTTTGTCGCGGTGGAGGGCTTTGTTTTTTGGGCCAATATATAGGCAATGCCGCCAGTGAGGAAGTATCCAGCAAATGTGGTTCCCGTGCTTGCTAGTTCATATCCAACAGCTGCAAACATAATCGACAGGCCTGCGCCAATGCCTGTTCTTGCTACTAGGTAAGTAATGAATGGAAGTGTGATGTAAAAAATAATTTCATATTTAAGCGTCCAGATTACGCCGAATACGAGATCAAGAGGAACGCTTGCAAACATCTTTCCCTCGCCTTTTCCTGCAAACCCGAAAAAAAGCATGTCTGCAAGGCTGGGTATTTGTTCGGTCGAGGCTTTTGTTATATCTCCGTAGGCGAGCACGGTAATTATTCCTAGCGCATAGAATGCTAGGTATGCCGGAAGTATGCGTCTAACTCGAGAGCGGTAAAAAGTACTCCATGAGAAAACACCTTTTTTGGCGATTATCTGACCAAAGAATAGAAAGCCTGTAATGCAAAAAAAGATCTGTACACCAATTGGGCCATAATTGGCTCGGCCGTCGAATAAGAATGATATTCCATTGCTTGACGGTGTCGTCCTCCAAAAATGAGTCACAACTACCACTACCGCTGCAATGCCTCTAAGTCCATCTATATAGGCGAATCTATTATTATTGATGCTTCCAGCGCTACCGTGTTTTATTGTTGTTGCCCAAGCAAATGCTATAAATAATGAAAAAATTATTAAAGGTAGTAAGTTTGAGAGGGTCATAGCATATCGACAATTATTTGTTTGAGTTTGCAGCTTTTAACATGTTTTACAAATTTTATCAAGTTTTGACTGAGTGGCGTACGCGTGGACTATCGATTGTAATAAAGCTTTTCTGTATGCCGCTATGAACCGGCAATTTTTATGTCGCGGGGACTGGCTTCGGACCTGCTATTTTACCATTTTGTGTAGTGATAAAGTCCGTTTTATTGTAGGACATGATAGCTGAGAACTCTGGATAATGACTCAGTTGTAATCGTTGTTTGGGCGTATTGCTGGCATTAGGGCGGCAGAGGTCTGGTTCATAGTCATAAGGACGGAGGCGCTCGCTCGTTTTCTCGGAGAGGCGCATATTCGCGGACCGGTGGTGTGGACCGAAAAACAAGAGGACGGGGTGGCGAATTTTCTGGATCCCTTCTGGCCTACGGATCCGTCATCAGTCGCCCGCAGTATCGCAATGAGATGTATAATCTGCTTTTTTTGGTGATTTCTGTGAAAGCAACCGCTTTAGCTATTCCCGATGTTATTCTCTTCGAACCTCGCGTGTTTGGCGACGATCGAGGGTTTTTCTTCGAAAGTTTCAACCAGCGTGTTTTTGAAAATGCTGTCGGGCGGCATGTAGAGTTTGTTCAGGACAATCACTCCCGCTCCGCCCAAGGGGTCCTGCGTGGCCTGCACTATCAAGTCGAGCAGGCTCAGGGCAAACTGGTCCGTGTAGTCGCGGGGGAGGTGTTCGACGTGGCGGTCGATCTACGGCGTAGCTCTGCGACATTCGGGCAGTGGGTAGGTGCATATCTCTCTTCTGAGAACAAGCATCAGCTCTGGGTACCGGAAGGTTTTGCTCATGGATTTGTAGTACTGAGCGAGGATGCTGAGTTCCTATACAAGACCACCGATTTTTATGCGCCCACTCATGAGCGTTGCCTGGCATGGAATGACCCGCAGATCGGCGTCGACTGGCCCTTGAGTGCACCACCCTTACTATCTGATAAAGATTTGCGGGGTAAACTGCTTTCTGAGGCCGAATGTTTCGGTTAAATATTGCCTAACTGGTGAGCGCTAATTCCGATCCCAACCCCAAGGTTGTTTCAGAAAGTGGGAAGGCACAGGTGGCTCTCCTGGTAACCCTCTAACGATGCTATTGAAAAGATCCGAACAATGACTATCTTAGTAACCGGCGGAGCCGGCTTCATCGGCGCCAACTTTGTCCTGGACTGGGTAGCTCAAGCAGATGAGCTGGTCATCAACCTGGATAAGCTGACCTACGCGGGCAACCTGCAGAGCCTGGCGTCCATCGATGGTAACCCCAAGCACCTGTTCGTCCACGGCGATATCGCCGACTCGGCGCTGGTCGAGAAGTTGCTGGCCGAGCATCAGCCGCGTGCGGTGATCAATTTCGCCGCCGAGTCGCATGTCGATCGTTCGATTCATGGCCCGGAAGACTTCATCCAGACCAACATCTTTGGCACCTTCCGCCTGCTCGAAGCGGTGCGCGCCTACTGGAAAGCCTTGCCGGGCGATACGCAGCAAGCGTTCCGTTTCCTGCATGTTTCCACCGACGAAGTCTATGGCTCCTTGGCGCCTGACGCTCCGGCGTTCACCGAGACGCACCAGTACGAGCCCAATAGCCCTTACTCGGCGAGCAAGGCGGCCAGCGATCACTTGGTGCGTTCCTACCACCACACCTATGGCCTGCCGGTTCTCACCACCAACTGCTCCAACAACTACGGCCCGTACCACTTCCCGGAAAAGCTCATCCCGCTGATGATCGTCAACGCGTTGGGTGGCAAAGGGCTGCCGGTCTACGGTGACGGCCAGCAAATCCGCGACTGGCTGTACGTGAAAGATCACTGCAGCGCGATTCGCCGGGTGCTTGAGGCGGGCACGGTGGGCGAGGTCTACAACGTTGGCGGCTGGAACGAGAAGCCAAATCTGGAGATCGTTAACCGCATTTGCGCTTTGCTCGATGAGCTGCGCCCGCGCGCTGATGGCAAGTCCTACAGCGAGCAGATCACCTTCGTCACCGACCGCCCAGGCCATGACCGCCGTTACGCCATCGATGCGCGCAAACTCGAGCGTGAGCTGGGCTGGAAGCCTGCGGAAACCTTCGAGACCGGTATCCGCAAGACGGTCGAGTGGTACCTGAGCAACTGGCAGTGGGTTGAAAACGTGCAGTCGGGCAACTACCGCGAGTGGGTCGAGAAGAACTACGGCGAGCGCAGCGAATGAAGATTTTGCTGCTTGGTAAAGACGGCCAGGTCGGCTGGGAGCTGCAGCGCAGCCTGGCGCCGCTGGGAGAGCTGCTGGCCCTTAACTCCAAGAGTCAGGATTACTGCGGTGATCTCGCCAATCTGCAAGGTTTGGCGCAGACCGTCCAGGCCTGGGCGCCAGATGTGATTGTCAATGCGGCGGCTTACACCGCGGTAGACAAGGCCGAGTCCGAGCAGGCGCAAGCTCATCGCGTCAACGCCGAGGCGCTCGAAGTGCTCGCGCAGGCCGCTGCACGTTCAGGTGCGCTGCTGGTGCATTACTCCACTGACTATGTCTTCCCAGGGGAGGGTCAAGCGCCCTGGCGCGAAGAAGACGTGGTGGGGCCGCTGAATGTCTATGGTCTGAGCAAGTTGGCTGGAGAGCAGGCTATTCAGGCGTCGGCGTGCTCGCACCTGATCTTCCGCACCTCGTGGGTGTACGCGGCGCGTGGCAATAATTTTGCCAAGACCATGCTGCGCTTGGCTGGCGAGCGAGACACCCTTGGGGTAATCGATGATCAGTTCGGCGCACCAACCGGTGCTGAGTTGATCGCAGATGTGACGGCGCATGCGATCGTCGCCTGGCGCGCCAAGCCTGAACTGGGTGGGCTCTACCATCTTGCAGCAGCGGGTGAAACCACCTGGTGTGGCTATGCGCGATACGTTCTTGAGCTGGCTGAGCAGATGGGCATTGAGCTGAAGGTCAAGCCGCAGGCAGTCTCGGCGTTGACCACTGACGCCTACCCCACGCCTGCGCGGCGGCCGGCCAATTCGCGACTCGATACGCTAAAACTTGAAAAGGCTTTCGGTTTGCAGCTTCCTGACTGGCGCCTGGGCGTTGCGCGGATGCTGACGGAAATACAAGGGAAATAACCGCATGAAACGTAAAGGCATCATTCTGGCAGGCGGCTCGGGTACTCGACTGCACCCTGCAACGTTGGCGATCTCCAAGCAGCTCTTGCCGGTCTACGACAAGCCGATGATCTATTACCCGCTGACTACGCTGATGCTGGCGGGGATTCGCGACATCCTGATCATTTCCACCCCGCAGGACACCCCGCGTTTTGAGCAGTTGTTGGGCGACGGTAATCAGTGGGGCCTGAATATTTCCTACGCCGTGCAACCCGCTCCGGATGGCCTGGCGCAGGCGTTCATCATTGGTGAGCAGTTCATTGGCAATGATCCGTCGGCGTTGGTGTTGGGCGACAACATCTATTACGGCCACGACTTCCAGCACCTGCTGAGCAACGCCAACAGTCGTGCCACTGGTGCTAGCGTGTTCGCCTACCACGTGCACGATCCTGAACGCTATGGCGTGGTTGAATTCGACGCCCAGGGCACCGCGATCAGCCTTGAAGAGAAGCCGCTGCAACCCAAGTCCAGCTACGCGGTAACCGGCCTGTATTTCTATGATCAGGATGTGGTCGAGATCGCCAAGGCCATCAAGCCCTCGCCACGTGGCGAGCTTGAGATCACCGACGTCAACCGCGCCTACCTTGAGCGTAACAAGCTGTCGGTTGAAATCATGGGCCGCGGCTACGCCTGGCTGGATACCGGCACCCACGATTCGTTGCTCGAAGCCAGCCAATACATCGCGACCATAGAGCGCCGCCAGGGCTTGAAAGTGGCATGCCCGGAAGAGGTTTCGTTCCGCCAGGGCTGGATCAGTGCAGAGCAACTTGAAAAGCTTGCCGCCCCTCTTGCGAAGAATGGATACGGTCAATATTTGCAGCGCTTGTTGCAAGACAAAGTTTATTAATTGGTAAGTTTTTTATCCTCTTCTTGTGCGACTTTTTGCTCAAGAAGAGGACATGAAATGTGACGTCTAATTCAGTAAAGATTCTCACCCTTCGCGCACTTTCACCGGCACTTCAGAAGCGCTAGGTTTGTTTGGCAGCTACGGAAACGCTGCCCTGCAATTCTCGTCTCAATGGAGTGTGCCAAATGCGTAATACCGTCCTTTCCTATCTGTTCCTTCCGCTGTTCGCGGGCCTGTCCTTTTCCCTCAGTGCAGCGCCCAATCCCGCTCCGGCACCCGCTGAACTAACCGCTAGCGCAGTGGCCACACCGGCAACGGTTGCCCACACGACTCGCGTCAATCTCAACGCTGCCGATGCGCCAACCTTGCAAAAGGAGCTGAACGGGATTGGTAAAGCAAAAGCCGAAGCGATCGTGGCCTACCGTGACGCACATGGGCCATTCACTTCGGTCGATGAATTGCTGGAAATCAAAGGGATCGGCAACGCGATCCTGGATCGCAACCGTGACAAATTAACTGTGGAGTAAGCTCAGGTGGCGATGGCCGATCAACTCATGGTCGGCCATCCAGGCTTTAGCGATCTTTGGCTTCCTTGGCATCCATCTCTGCATTGCGCTCATGAACTTTCTTCAACTGCTCTTCGGTCAGCGGCAATTTCTTCGCCGTATCGCGCAGCAGCATCAGCCCACCTACGATCGAGCCAAGCGCTACGATGAGGATCAACCAGGCATACCAGGGCATTGTCTTTCTCCTGCAAAAACGGAAGGCACCGTTTGTATGATTTTTGAGCTGATACCTGTGCCGATGGTTCAATTATAGAGCCCGCCCACACTTGGGCCAATTCTCGTGACCTGCGGGCCCCCATGGCCCCGTCACTTCGTTTACAATGCGCGCCGTTTACGACTTGCCAAGAGACCCCGACCATGTCCGCCTGCCAGACGCCCCTGATCGTCGCCCTCGATTTCCCTACCCGTGAGGCCGCTCTGAAGCTGGCTGACCAGCTCGATCCGGCGCTGTGCCGGGTAAAGGTTGGCAAGGAGCTGTTCACCAGCAGCGCTTCGGGCATCGTCGAGACCCTGTGTGCCAAGGGCTTCGAAGTATTCCTCGACCTCAAGTTCCACGATATCCCCAACACCACGGCGATGGCGGTAAAGGCTGCAGCCGAGATGGGCGTGTGGATGGTCAACGTGCATTGCTCCGGCGGCCTGCGCATGATGGCGGCCTGCCGTGAAGAGCTGGCCAAGCGCAGTGGTCCTCAGCCGCTGCTGATCGGTGTAACCGTACTGACCAGCATGGAGCGTGAAGACTTGGCGGGCATCGGCCTGGACATCGAACCGCAAGAGCAGGTGCTGCGGCTGGCAGCCTTGGCCGAGAAGGCCGGGATGGACGGTCTAGTGTGCTCGGCGCTGGAAGCGCCGGCGTTGAAGGCGGCGCATCCGTCGCTGCAGTTGGTCACTCCAGGCATCCGCCCGGCTGGCAGCGCCCAAGACGATCAACGTCGCATTCTTACCCCGCGTCAGGCCCTGGATGCCGGTTCCGACTATCTGGTAATTGGACGTCCAATCAGTCAGGCAGCGGATCCGGCCCAAGCGCTGGCGGCGGTAGTAGCTGAGATTCGCGGATGAATTGACCGAGTAGGTGCGCGAACGCTGCGCCTACTGAGGTTCGCGCCGGTCACAGCAAGTGTGCCCGGCGCGTGTGCAGCGCGTCAGACCTTCAAAACCAACTTGCCAAAGTTCTCGCCGCTGAACAGCTTGAGCAGCGTCTCCGGGAAGGTCTCCAGCCCGTCCACCACATCTTCCTTGCTCTTGACCTTGCCACTGGCCAACCAGCCGGCGATCTCCTGCGCCGCCTTGCCGTATTCCTTGGCGTGGTCCATCACCACGAAGCCTTCCATCCGCGCGCGATTGACCAGCAGCGACAGGTAGTTGGCCGGCCCTTTGACCGCTTCTTTGTTGTTGTACTGGCTGATCGCCCCGCAAATCACCACGCGCGCCTTGAAGTTCAAGCGGCTCAGTACGGCATCGAGGATATCCCCACCGACGTTGTCAAAGTACACGTCCACGCCCTTGGGGCACTCGCGCTTGAGGCCCGCCAGCACGTCTTCGGCCTTGTAGTCGATCACCCCGTCAAAACCCAGCTCATCCTTGAGGTACTGGCACTTCTGCGCGCCACCGGCAATGCCGACTACCCGGCAGCCTTTGATCTTGGCGATCTGCCCGGCGATGCTGCCCACCGCGCCCGCGGCGCCGGAGATCACTACGGTTTCCCCTTCTTTAGGCTGACCCACGTCGAGCAAGGCAAAGTAGGCGGTCATGCCGGTCATGCCCAGGGCCGAGAGGTAGCGGGGCAGGGGGGCGAGCTTGGGGTCGATCTTGTGCAGGCCCTGCGGTTCGCCAGTGAAGTAATCCTGCACGCCGAGCGCGCCGCTGACGTGGTCGCCGGGTTGGAAACCTGGGTGCTTGGAGGCGACCACTTCACCCACGCCCAGGGCGCGCATGACATGGCCTAGGCCCACTGGGGGAATGTAGGACTTGCCTTCATTCATCCAGCCGCGCATTGCAGGGTCAAGCGACAGGTACAGGTTCTTGACCTGGATCTGGCCCTCGGCCGGCTCACTGGCGGGGACTTGTTCGTAGGTGAAATCGTCACGGGTAACGGCGCCGACCGGGCGTTTGGCAAGCAGGAAGCGGCGGTTGGTCTGGGTCATGGCGAATCTCGCTGATAGTAGGCAAAGCCTGTTGATAGTGGTTGGCGCGCGGCGCGGCAAGGTTTACCGGTGTGGCGAATGCCGGGCGATCCACGCGGATGATCGGGAGCTACAGGGACAATCACTGGCAACGATGGTAGCTCAACCGTTGGCCTAATGATGCTGCCCCTGGCAGCGGTCGCCTGACTAGACTCAGGCTCGACTTCAATTTTTGTTGCAGGAGCGAGCGATGAGCATGACCTTTTCCGGCCAGGTCGCCCTGGTCACCGGGGGCGCGGCGGGTATCGGCCGGGCGACGGCACTGGCCTTCGCTGCCGAGGGGCTGAAGGTGGTAGTGGCCGACCGCGATGCGCTGGGTGGTGAGGCCACCGTGAGCTTGATTCGTGAGGCAGGGGGCGAGGCGCTGTTCCTGCCCTGCGATGTGACTCAGGACCGCGATGTGCGCCAACTGCACCAAGGCGTTATCGACGCCTATGGCCGTCTCGACTATGCCTTCAACAACGCCGGCATCGAGATCGAGAAGGGCCGCTTGGCCGAGGGCAGCGAGGCAGAGTTCGACGCGATCATGGGCGTCAACGTCAAGGGCGTGTGGTTGTGCATGAAGTACCAGCTGCCGTTGCTGCTGGCCCAGGGCGGTGGGGCGATCGTCAATACCGCGTCGGTGGCAGGCCTGTCGGCCGCGCCGAAGATGAGCATCTACGCCGCCTCCAAGCATGCAGTCATCGGCCTGACCAAGTCGGCGGCCATCGAGTATGCCAAGAAGGGCATTCGGGTTAACGCGGTTTGCCCGGCGGTGATCGACACCGATATGTTCCGCCGCGCCTATGAAGCCGACCCGCGCAAGGCCGAGTTCGCGGCCGCAATGCACCCGGTTGGGCGGATTGGCAAGGTCGAGGAAATTGCCAGTGCCGTGCTGTATCTGTGCAGTGACGGTGCGGCGTTCACCACCGGCCACTCGCTGACCGTAGACGGTGGTGCCTTGGCTATCTGAGGGGGTTATCCCGCGTTTGGCACTGTCCCTTTGAGGAAGATCTCGCGGCGCTCCAGGCGCCCGATATCTTCATGCTTGGCGATGGCAAACACCCGGTCGAACGCGGGCCGGTCGATGGCCGGGAAGTACCGCTCAAGCGCCTGGTCCACGCAGGCGTCGAAGTCTGCTTCGGTGATGTAGCGATAGATTTCCCGCAAGTACAGGAAGCCGAACTGAAAGCCAAGGGTTTCGCTAAAAAACGCCGTCGGCACGCAGAAGCTGTTTTCCAGGTCGATGGCCAACGGTTGGCGGGTGTCGTCTCGCGGCAGCATGACATTGGCGGCCCACAGATCCATGTGGCTGATCCCCCGCTGGTGTAGGTCGTGCAGCAGTTCAAATGCCGCTCCGATTACGCTGTGCACTGCGCTCGGGTCGTTGCGAACCTTGCTCAAACCATCATCATGGGCATCCAGTAGTTCGGTGATCAGGTACAGGTCCTGCACCAAGCCAAGCTTGGAGCGGCTGTAACCAAAGCCGACCAGTCCAGCTACCCGCGCGCCACGTCGGGTGGCTTCGCGGGTGTTGATCAGTTCCTCGATTGTCCAGTCGTAGAGCCCCTTACTCCTTGGATTGCCGCGCTGCACCCGCCATTTCTTTTTCAGCGAATCGAGTTGCTCACGCTTGGTGAACAACCCACTTTCGCTGCAGGCCAGTGGTGCGCTGACGCGTTTGGCGCTAGGCGCCTGTTCGATCAGTTGCTTGAGCGCGCAGCGGGTCTTGGCTGCCAAGGGCGACTGAAAATGTAGCGTGGTATGGCTGTGGCTTAGTACATGGGGGTACTCGCTGCGCCAGGTGGGGGAATTGGGGTGCACGCTACATCCTTGGTAGTGTCAAAGTGCTATTGCTTGCTTTCAGTTATCTTACATTTTTTCACAAAATTCCTACAAATCTTTCATCTAATTCCGATCATCAACAGGCGGCTTCAACACGTTGTTTGCGCGCGCTGAGGTGAAGCATCGCCGCAACGATCAAGCAGCCTGTGAGCAGCACTGCGCCAAATGCTATCAGCGCCACTCGCGCCCCCAGCGCATCACTGAGCAACCCGGTAAAAATCACTGGCAGGCTGAACCCCATGTACGCAAGAAGGAAGAACCCGGCACTGGCCCGGGTCTTTTCGCTGCCGGCCAATTGGTTCACCGCCGCCAACCCGCCGAGGTAGATGAAGCCATAGCAAGCGCTGCTCGCGGCCACCGCGCCGAGCAGCACTGCGAGCAGTGCGCCGCTGTCCGCGCCCCAGGCCAACAGGGTATAACTGCAAGGCAAGACGGCCAGCCCCAGCAGGGTCGCTTGGGCACTCGGCAAGCGCCGGGCCATGGGCTGGAACAGCAGGCCGCAGCTGATCACGCAGAAGGTGGAAAAGCCTGACCAGGCGCTCAAGCCATGCTGACGCAGAATCCCTGGCAGCAGGGCGATCACCAGGCCGACGCAGGCCCAGGCCAGGAGGATGGCGAAGCCATAGGCGAGGCTGCCGGCCGGGTAGCAGGGCAAGCGCAGCATGGCTGTGCGCTGTGCCGGGCGTGGATCCGGCAAGCGCCACACCAAAACGATGGCGATGAACGCCAGCAGCAGTTGCAGATGGAAGCTACCTGGGGTCAGGCTCGGTCCGGCTAGGAGGAACAGGCTGGTCAAGGCCGCGCCCAGGCCAAAGCCCAGCGAGGTGCTGGCAGTGACCCAGTTGGCGGCGCGGCTGCTGTCGCTGCCGGCCATCAACTCGCCCATGTAGGCGGTAGCCGTGGCTGAGGCAAGGCCGGTGCCCAGACCGAGGAACAGGCGCGCGACGCCGAGGGTTTCCAGACTAGGGGCCAGCAGCATCAGCAGCGTGGCGAGCATCGACAGGCCTAGGGCGGCGAGGATCAGTGGCCGCCGGCCGACCCGATCCGCCAGGCCGCCCAGGGCCAGGAGTATCGGCAGCACGCCGAGTACATAGCCGGAGAATGCCACTGCAGTGGCGGCGGCGCCGCGGCCGGAGAGGTCGGCGTAGGTGATGTAGAGCGGCGCTTGCAGGTTCACCGCGAGGGTGATGATGCACAGGGCGAAGGCCAGCAGGGCGGGGGCGTGGCGATTGGGCATTTCGGGGTGGTCCGTTGGTCTGTGGGTGTTTGTGCCTGCTCTATCGCGGGGCAAGCCCGCTCCCACGGGCGTCGATCACAGAAGCCTCGTGGGAGCGGGCTTGCCCCGCGATAGAGCCGGCACTGGCCACACTGATGCCCAGCCGCTCCACCAACAAGACACACCCCCAGCCCATTTATGCTTAACTGTTCGCACAAAATCCGCGAACACTTGCCATGAACCTGCAGCTTGATCGCCTCAGCCCCACCCCCCTGGTCCAACAACTCACCGACCAGCTCCAGGCCTGGATCGAGCACCAGCGCCTGCGCCCCGGCGCGCGCTTACCCTCGATTCGCGCCCTGGCACGAACCCATCAGGTCAGCCCGTCGTGCGTGATCGAGGCTTACGATCGACTGGTCGCCAGTGGCTGGTTAGAAGCGCGCCACGGCACCGGCTTCTTCGTTGCCGAGCGCAAGCCGGGCCTGGAAGCAGCCGACGCTGAACACTGGGGAGAGGCGCTGGTGGGTAGTTGGCGCCAGTTCCGCGAAGGCCACGACGAGCTGCTCAAGCTCGGCTGCGGCTGGTTACCCAACGCGTGGCGCGCGGCTGAGGAATTGGCCCAGGCCATTCGCCAGGTCAGCCGTGGCAACCCTGCGGACTTGTTCGACTACAGCCCGCCGTTGGGCCTGAGCAGCCTGCGCCAGCAGTTGCACAAGCGGCTGGCGCGGCTGGATATTGCGGCGGGTGCCGAACGCATCCTCACCACCCAAGGCGCCAGCCATGGCCTCGATCTGCTGGTGCGCACCCTGCTGCGCCCAGGCGATACGGTACTGGTGGAGAACCCCGGTTACTACAATCTGTACAACCTGCTAAGTGCCCATCAAGTACGCATGCTGCCGGTTCCGCGTACCGTCCATGGCCCTGACTTGCAGGCACTGGAGCAGCTGTTGGTCGAGCATCGCCCGCGCTGCCTGTTCATCAACAGCCTGTACCACAATCCGACCGGCACCAGTCTGACGCCGAAGGCCGCCTACCGCCTGCTGGAATTGGCCCGCGAGCGAGACGTGCGGATCATCGAGGACGATATCTACGCCGATTTCCAGGAAGGTCCGGCCACCCGCCTGGCTACCCTCGACAGCGAGCAGCGGGTGATCTACCTGGCCAGTTTCTCCAAGACCCTCAGCAGTTCGCTGCGAGTCGGCTACCTGGTGGCCGACGAGGACCTGATTGCACGCTTGGCCGAGCTGAAAATGGTCAGTGGTATCGGCAACTCGCGCTTCGCCGAGCAGGTGGTGGCGCAGATGCTCGCCAATGGCAGCTATCGCAAGAGCGTGCAGCGTTTGCGCGTGCGTCTGGGGCAGCACATGGCCAAGTTGCTCGGCCAGCTTGAAGGCTATGGCTGGCAGGTGTTCTGTGAGCCGTACGGTGGGATGTTCGTCTGGGCGCGGGTGCCAGGCCGCGACTTCGCCAGCCTTGAGCGGCTGGCACTGGAACATGCGGTGCTGCTCACGCCGGGCAGCGCCTTTGATGTTCAGGGGGCTGCCAGTGACTGGTTGCGGATCAATGTCGCCTACGGGCAGGACCAACGTGCCCAAGCCTTCCTTCAGCATGCAGGGCGACCTTCAGCGGCCTGAAAACGACACGCTCATAGCTATTTGACACCATTCTGGCGCCAAGGACTTGTGAGCATCCTCTCGCCATTGTCACTCTTACCCTTCAGAAAGCCTGACAGGGCGAGGGGGAATCGGCGATGGCAGTGACCAAGCACGGCGTTCTGGCCAATCTCGGCATGGCTCGCAAGCTCGGCTTGGGCTTTGCTTTAGTCCTGTTGCTGACCCTGGCGGTGGCGGCGATTGGCGTGTTTGCGCTGTACAGCGTCGGTCAGCGCTTTGATGGCTTACGCCAGATGACCCAGTTCAATACCGACCTGCTGCGCTTGCGCCAGCTCGAACAGGGCTTTGCGTTGCGCTCCGACAGCGAGGACGCCGAAGCGTTGCGCACTGGCCTGCAAGGGCTGATCGAACGTGCCCGGGGAGTCGCGCAATTGAGCGCGAGCGAGGCTGACTTGACCGCCTATGGCCAGGCCTTCGACACCTTCGTTGAAGCTGTACAGGCCAAGGAGCTGGCGCTGGACATGGCCAGTTGGTCGGTCTCAAGCGTGGCCAATAACCTCGATGTACTGCAGGCGGGGTTGGCTGACGATGGCAGCTACACCCTCAAGCAGTCCCAGGGCCAGCAAGGCGGTGAGTTTCTCGAACAGGCCGCGCAGGTGGCCCAGGTGTCGCGACTGATGTTGCAGGCGATGGACGAGGCGCGGGTGCGACTGGAGCAGGGGCGCAAGGGCGAGGAGGCGGTCAACCAGGGGCGGATCGCCCAGACCGTCGAGGCGGCCAGCCTGGTCGAGCAGCTCAAGACCTCGGTCAGCGACAGTGGTTACCAGAGTGTATTGGGCGAGGTCGCCGGGCATATCGCCAGCTTCGGCCAAAAGCTCAACGAATACACCGATCTGCTGGCCCAAGAGCAGGGCCTCAAGGCGCAGTTGCAGGCGCGCGCCGACCAGGTCACCGCCAGGGTCGATCAGGCCTACAGCAATCAACAACAGGCCATGCAGGGCGAGCTCAAACGCAACGCCCTGGCGATTGTTCTGGCCACTGCGCTGGCGCTGCTGGCTGGGGTGGTGGCGGCGTGGCTGATCACCCGTGCTGTAGTCGGCCCGCTCAAGCGGGTGATCACCCGTGCCCAACGGATTGCCGCCGGTGACTTAGGTATGCAGGCCGAAGCGCCGCGGGGCGATGAAGTCGGCCAGCTGTTGCAGGCCATGCAGCAGATGGCGGCGGGCCTGTCCGGCATGGTCAGTGGTCTGCAGCAGGGCATCGAGCAGTTGGCTGGCAGCGCTCAGTCGCTGTCGAGCGTGACCGAGCAGACCAACCGCGAGGTCGGCAGCCAGAAAGAAGAAACCGAGCAAGTTGCCACCGCCATGCAGCAGATGACCGCCACCGTGCACGACGTGGCCCGCAATGCCGAAGAAGCCGCCCAGGCCGCGCAGGCTGCCGATGACAAGGTCGAATCCGGCCAGCAGGTGGTGCGCCAGAGCATGCAGCGCATCGAGCAGTTGGCGGCGGCGGCAGAGACCGCCAGCGCCGGCATCGAGAGCCTGAGTGCAGAGATTCATACCATTGGCGATGTGCTTGAAGTGATCAAGAGCGTCGCCGAGCAGACCAACCTGCTGGCGCTCAATGCGGCGATCGAAGCAGCGCGGGCCGGGGAGCAAGGGCGTGGTTTTGCCGTGGTCGCCGATGAGGTGCGGGCTTTGGCCAGGAGGACCCGGCAATCGACCGAGGAAATCGAGCGTTTGGTCGCAAGCTTGCGTGGCAACGCCCAGCAGTCGGTGGCGCAGATTCGCGGCAGTACCGAACTGGTGCGCTTGGCGGTGGCGGATGCGCTGCATACCGAAACCGCACTGGGGAGCATTGCCACGGCGGTGTCATTGATCCAGCAGATGAACCAGCAGATTGCCGCCGCGGCCGAGCAGCAGAGTTCGGTCGCCGAGGAGATCAGCCGCAGCGTCACACAGATTCGCGGCAGTGCCGATCAGGCTGCGCTGGCGATGCGCGACAATGCCCAGTCGAGTGTGCAACTGGCGCAGTTGGGGGATGAGTTGAAGGGGATGGTCGGGCATTTCAGGCTCTGAGCAGAGCCTGAGTATCGTGTCGGCAGATCGGGCCTCATCGCAGCCTTGCAGGAGCGAGCTTGTCCCGCGATGAGGCCCGTTCAGCCATCGACATTTCAAGCCCTGCGCGGATTGAGGATCAGCAAGGTAATCACCCCCGCCACGATCCCCCAGAACGCCGAGCCAATCGAAAACAAGGTAAAGCCCGACGCCGTCACCATGAAGGTAATCAGCGCCGCCTCGCGCTCGCGCGCCTCACTCATGGCCACGCTCAAGCCATTCATGATCGAACCGAACAGCGCCAACGCCGCAATCGACAGCACCAGCTCCTTGGGCAGGGCGGCAAACAGTGCGGCCAAGGTCGCGCCGAACACGCCGGCGATGCCATAGAAGATCCCGCACCACACCGCTGCGGTATATCGCTTGCTCGGGTCTTCATGGGCGTGCGGCCCGGTGCAGATCGCCGCGCTGATCGCCGCCAGGTTCACCCCGTGCGAGCCAAACGGTGCCAGCAGCAACGAAGCAAAACCGGTCGCCGAGATCAGCGGCGAGGCCGGCACCTGGTAACCATCGGCGCGCAATACCGCCACCCCCGGCATGTTCTGCGAGGTCATCGCTACCACGAACAATGGGATGCCAATGCTGATGGTCGCTGCCAGCGAGAAGCTCGGCGTGGTCCACACCGGCTTGGCCACTTCCAGGTTGAAGCCGCTGAAATCCAGCAGGCCCAACGCGCCAGACAGCGCCGTACCCACTATCAACGCGGCCAGCACGCAATAGCGCGGTGACAGGCGCTTGACCAGCAGGTAACTGAAGAACATGCCCAGGACCAGCAAGGTCCGGTGCTGCGCGGCAACGAAAATCTCACTGCCGATCTTGAACAGGATCCCAGCCAGCAGTGCCGATGCCAGTGATGCTGGAATCCGTTTGACCAGGCGCTCGAAGCTGCCCGTCAGGCCGCAGATCAGCACCAGTACGGCGCAGGTGATATACGCGCCGATCGCTTCGCCGTAGCTGACGCCGCCTAAGCTGGTGATCAGCAGCGCCGCTCCCGGCGTCGACCAGGCCACGGTGATCGGCGTGCGATAGCGCAGCGACAGGCCAATGCTGCAGATCGCCATGCCGATCGACAGCGCCCAGATCCATGAGGAGATCTGCGCTGTGGTCAATCCGGCCGCCTGGCCGGCCTGGAACATCAATACCAGCGAGCTGGTGTAGCCGGTGAGCATGGCGATGAAGCCGGCGACCACCGCCGACGGGGAGCTGTCTGCCAATGGGCGCAGGCGCGCTGAAGTGGCATCGGTCATGGTGCAATCCTTGTACTTGTAAGCAGTTTTTTCAGACTAACGCGGCAAGCGTTGATCCTTGCCATACAGCGACCATTGCATTTAGCCGTACAGTCGCCAACTATTGGGCCTATATCGGCAACTGCATTGAAGGGGAGGGGCGATGTACAAGGTCTATGGGGACTACCAGTCGGGCAACTGCTACAAGATCAAGCTGATGCTGCATTTGCTCGATCGTCCGTATCAATGGCATCCGGTGGACATTCTCAAGGGTGAGACCGAGACGCCGGAGTTTCTCGCCATGAACCCCAATGGCAAGGTGCCGGTGCTGGAGCTCGAAGATGGCAGTTATCTTTGGGAGTCCAACGCGATTCTCAACTTCTTGGCTGACGGCAGCGAGTTTTTGCCCAGCGAGCCGCGTCTGCGTACCCAGGTGTTGCAGTGGCAGTTTTTCGAGCAGTACAGCCATGAGCCGTACATTGCGGTGGCGCGCTTCATCCAGTTTTATCTGGGCTTGCCACAGGAGCGGCTCGAGGAATACAAGGGGCTGCACAAGGGCGGCTACAAAGCGCTGCGGGTGATGGAAAAGCAGCTGCAGATGACGCCGTATCTGGTCGGGCAGCAGTATTCGATTGCCGATGTGGCGTTGTATGCCTATACCCATGTGGCGCACCAGGGTGGATTTGATCTGGGCGCATACCCTGCGGTGCAGGCGTGGTTGGCGCGGGTGGCTTCGCATCCGCGGCATGTGCCGATGGGCGAGTAACGCTATCGCGGGGCAAGCCCGCTCCCACGTGTGTAGCTGCATTGGCGCAAGTCGGGCGAGAGCTGGCTGCGTGGGAGCGGGCTTGCCCCGCGATGAGGCCGGCACCGCCCCCAAAAAATCAAACGCCGGCGAAACGCTTGTCCAGATAGGCAATGATCTCCTTGGACTCATACATCCAGGTCACTTGGCCTTGTTCCTCGATGCGCAAGCACGGCACCTTCACCCGGCCGCCACCTTCAAGCAGGGCCTGGCGGTGTTGCGGGTCGTTCTTGGCATCACGCAGCGCCACCGGCACATTCAGCCGATGCAGGTTGCGTCGGGTCTTGACGCAGAACGGGCAGGCGTGGAACTGGTACAGCGCCAGGCCCTTGGCCTGTTGCTCGACCAGCGCCTGGGCCGCCGGGTCACGCTTTTGCTTGGCCGGGCGGCTGATCCAGTCGCCGAACACGATAAGCTGGCCGAGGCCGACCCGCAGGGCTTTGACGATCATGGGCAACTCCTGAACAAATAAAAAGCCGACCCTGAGGGCCGGCTTGGGATCACGCGCCGATCACTTGATCAGGCTGAGGAACTCGCTGCGAGTCGCGGCGTTTTCGCGGAACTGGCCGAGCATCACCGAAGTGATCATGGTCGAGTTCTGCTTCTCGACACCGCGCATCATCATGCACATGTGCTTGGCTTCGATGACCACCGCAACGCCGGCAGCGCCAGTGACCTGCTCGATGGCTTCGGCAACCTGGCGGCTCAGGTTTTCCTGGATCTGCAGGCGGCGGGCGAACATGTCGACGATCCGCGCAACCTTGGACAGGCCCAGTACTTTGCCTTGTGGCAGGTAGGCCACATGAGCCTTGCCGATGAACGGCAGCATGTGGTGCTCGCACATCGAGTAGAGCTCGATGTCCCGGACCAGCACCATCTCGCTGTTGTCGGAGCTGAACAGCGCGCCGTTGGTGACCTCTTCCAGGGTCTGTTCATAACCGCGGCAAAGGTACTTCATGGCCTTTGCGGCCCGCTTGGGCGTGTCCAGCAAGCCCTCACGGGAGACGTCCTCGCCAAGTTGGCTGAGGATCTCGGTGTAGTTCTGTTCCAGGGACATGTATCTACCTGTAGGGAATAAACGCAAAAAAGAAGGGTACGGCGGCAAGGGCGGCGCTGCAAGCGCGGCGTTATTCGTCGCGCCCGTCGAGCATGGTCCGTTTGAGTATCACGTACACCGCGCCGGTGCCGCCGTGGCGCGCCTGGCAGGAGGTGAAGCCCAGTACTTGCGGGTGCTGGCGCAGCCAGGTGTTGACGTGGCTCTTGATCATCGGCCGCTTGCCATCCAGCCGCGCTGCCTTGCCATGGGTGACCCGCACGCAACGCACTTCCAGCTTGGTCGCCTCGGCGAGAAACGCCCAGAGGATCTCGCGGGCCTTCTCCACGCTCATGCCGTGCAAGTCGATGCTGCCTTCGAAAGGGATCTGACCGAGCTTGAGCTTGCGGATCTGGCCTTCCTGCACGCCGTCGCGACGCCACATCAGCTCGTCTTCGGCGCCCACGTCGATGACGAACTGATCGGACATGCCATCGACCACCAAAGGTTGGTCGCTGCGCACCGTAGCCGACTGGCGCAGGCCGGCCAGCTGCTTGCGGTCAGCCTTGGGTTTGCCGACCTCGGCACGATCGTGCTTGATCGGCTTGACGCCGCGCACTTCGGCATGGAACAGGGAAAAATCGTCGTCTTGCATGCAGGCCTCCACGTGGGCGGCGTAGTTTACGCGAGTGCGCGCCTGCGTACACCTGTGCTGGCCCCATCGCGGGACAAGCCCGCTCCCACGAGTTATGTGCAGCGCTATGGCGCCATCACGTGGGCTTGCCCCGACCGACATCCCACTCAGTCGTACTCTTTCATCAGATGCGGTGGCCATTACGTGGGAGCGGGCTTGCCCCGCGATGAGGCCAGCACTGACAGCCAACTCAGTCGTGCTTCTTCATCAAATGCGGCGACAGGTTCAACTCCCTCCCACGACGCAGGCGAATCCGACTACGGCGCCAGAAACGCACGCCCATCCACAGCAACAACAACCCCACCGCCAGCAGGATGCCCGACAGCGGCCGATTGGCATTGAGTTCGGCAAGCGCGGGGTAATTGCCCAGCAGACCGGCAAAACCGGCCATCGCCAGGAGTATGCCGAGCGTCGCCAGCAGGGCAGACAGCCCGGCAGCCAGGCGTGCGCCCCAGTTACGCGGTTCGCGCGGGCGCAGGCGCTTGGCGTCGAAACTGCCTTTGAGCTTCATTCCGATTTCCTCTATGGGTATCCGGAGTTCGACCTGCCCGTGGCTATCAGGTTCCGCCCGTCTGCCGGGCGGTCATGCGCTCAGACCAGGCTGGCGGTTGGGGCGACGCAGGCGAAGTTGTCGGCCATCACGGCCATTTCGCACTGGTGGATCTGCGCGGCAGGAATCACGCCATCCTTGAACGCCAGGTCGCGGGTTGCCGAAGCATCCTCGACCAGCGTGCAACGATAACCATAGTCCTTGGCGCGGCGCACGGTGGTGCTGACGCTGGAGTGGCTCATGAAGCCGCAGACGATCAGGTCCAGGTGGCCTTTGTCCTGCAGGGTTTCGTGCAGCTTGGTGTTCTTGAAGGCGTTGGGCATGCGCTTTTCGATGATGATTTCATCACCACGCGGCTCAAGGCCTTCGATGAATTCGCCGCGCGGGCCCTGTGGGTCGAACAGGCCGCCAACGGTACCTAGGTGACGGACGTGGATGATCGGGCGACCGGCTTTACGCGCGGCGTCGAGCAACCTGGCGATGTTGGCCACGGCCTCGTCCATGCCCGACAGCGCCAGGGGACCGCTGAGGTACTCCTTCTGCGCATCGATGATGATCAGGCTGGCGTTGCCCAGCTTGGCCGGCGGGTAGTCGCGGCCACTGAGGCGGAACATCGTGGTTGGAACGGACATCAAGGGCTCCTTCAGTAGGGCTTTTGTGCGCCTATTCTCCCTTGCTTGGCCGCTAATGGGAATGGTTGACATCGTAACCTGCGTGTTTACTGGCCTGGGGCTACTTGTTGGGGATTGGGTGGAACATTTCAGCGGGTGGGCCTGTTAGACTTTTGTCCTGTCTGAAAAGGAGTACCCCGTGATCACATCCCGCCTGCGCACCCTGCGCGACTACATCCGCTGGGCAGTCAGCCGCTTCCACGAGCATGAGCTGTTCTTCGGCCACGGTGCCGACAACGCCTGGGACGAGGCCCGCCTGCTGGTGCTGGGCGCCGTGCACCTGCCATGGGAGGTGGCCGACAGCTACCTGGATTGCCAGCTCGAGGATGACGAGCGAGTGCGTCTGCAGCATCTGCTCAAGCGCCGCATCGAAGAGCGCGTGCCCACCGCCTACCTGCTCGGCGAGGCCTGGTTTTGCGGTATGTCGTTCCTGGTCGATGAGCGTGTGCTGGTGCCGCGTTCGCCGATTGGCGAGCTGATCGAAAAACGTTTCGAGCCGTGGCTGGCGCAAGAGCCGGCCCGCATTCTTGACCTGTGCACGGGCTCCGGCTGCATCGGTATCGTTGCCGCCGAGGTGTTCCCTGAGGCGCAAGTGGTATTGGCCGATTTGTCGTTCGACGCGCTGGAAGTGGCCAACCAGAACATCGAACGCCATGGTCTGGATGAGCGGGTGTTCACCGTGCAGGGCGATGGCTTCGCTGGGTTGCCGGGGCAGCGCTTCGACTTGATCCTGTCCAACCCGCCGTATGTCGATGCCGAAGATTTTGCCGACATGCCGGCCGAATACCAGCATGAGCCGGAGCTGGGTTTGGCGTGCGGTAACGATGGCCTGGACCTGGTACGGCGGATGTTGGCCGAGGCGGCTGATCACCTGACCGAGAAAGGCTTGCTGATCGTCGAGGTGGGCAACAGCCAGGTGCATGTCGAGACGCTGTACCCGGAAGTCGATTTTGCCTGGCTGGAGTTCGAGCGCGGCGGCCATGGGGTGTTCATGTTGACGGCTGAGCAGTGCCGCCAGCATCAGGAGCTGTTCAGCTCGCGCGTCTGAAGCCAATGGGCCTGTGGGAGCGGGCTTGTCCCGCGATAGCGTTAGACCAGGCGACATCTATCGCATTGGCCATCGCTATCGCGGGACAAGCCCGCTCCCACCAGTGCGACCGCGAAGGGGCGCAAGCCGCCTAGCGGGTAGCGATCCAGATCAACAGCCCCGCCTGGAACACCGCAAACGCCACCAGGCAGGTAATGGTAAAGCGCAGCCCGCTGTCTTCACGGCGGTACTTGGCCACCCGCTCATCGCGCTCGCGCAGTTGCGCTTCTTTTTCCTGCAACGTCTGCTCGGCCTGTTGCAGCATGCCGGCCGATTCCAGCGTATCGATCCTTTGGACCTTCTCGGCGTTCCAGCCGCCTTTGAGCTGACCGACCGCCACCTCCACGGTGCGCCCCTTGAGCACCTGGCCGTCGGTGTACTCCACCTCTACACCGATACTGCGCAAGACATGGTCGCGGCGCAGGCGGGTGTCTTCGTTGAGCGCATCCTTGTTCGGCAGGGTCATGCCTTCAACGCGGTAGTGCGACCAGTTGGCCTGCAACCACTGCACTGCCTGGCCCAGCAGGTAACGGCCCAAACCACGGTTGAGCGGTTCTATTTGCAGCCCGGCTTCAGCGCCAATGCTGACCAGGCGCTGGCCGTGATCGACACGGATATCCAGCTGGTTCTGCTCTTTTCGCACTTTCTGCCCGGGCAAGCGGATTTCCATGCGTAGCAGGCTGTGCTCCTTGCTGTGCCGCTCGACATAGCCGAACTGCACGAAGCGCAGCGGCCGGGCGCCACTGTTGCGGTCGGTGGGCAACGGCGCCAGGCGCAGCAGCTGGAAATGTTCAGCGGCCACATCCGCCCAGGGCAGCGGGGCGCTCTCCGGGGCTTGCGGCTCTTCGGTCGCCTCAGCGGCGGGGGCATCGGTCATCACGGGCTTCCTCACATGCACGATGGCCGGATATCGCAGGATTTCCCCCGCAATAACCGGCCCAATGCCTGCTTATCGGCAGCAGCGGTCAGTACTGTAGGGGCGCGCCCTACGCCTGCGGCAATTGGCGAATGAAAGCGACGATCCGTTGGCCCAGTTCGCGCGCCAGCGGCAGCTCAGGATTCTGATAGCTCTCACGCTGGCCGCTCATGGCGCGCGGACTGATACGCAGCATGTGGTTCATGCCATCGATCAGCGCCAGCTGGGCATCGGGCTTGGCCGCCTGCAAGCGCTCGGCATCGGCCACGTCCACTTGCACATCGTTGCGCCCCTGGATGATCAGGGCAGGCACTTGGAGCTGGCCGAAGGCGCCGGCCGGATCCTGGCGCAGCAACGAGATCAGGTAGGGCTGCACCGAAGGGCGGAACACTTCGCGCAGTGCTGGCGGCACATCCAGGCTGGTCTGGCCGGCTTGCAGGCGGTCGATCAAGGCGTTGCCGCGCGCCAGTTGCGCCGCTGGCAGGCGTTGCGCCAGTTGCTCGCGCAGCACCTGCGCCACTGGCCGGCCGCTGCCGGCGACAGTGATGACGGCGCTGGCGCCGGCTTGTTCGGCGGCCAGGGTGGCGATCAGCGCACCTTCACTGTGGCCGAGCAAAATCAATGGGCCAAAACGCGGATCGGCCTGAAGTTTGCGGCTCCAGGCCACGGTGTCTGCAACGTAGCGCTCGACGCTCAGTTCGCGCTCGTCCGGGGTTGCCGGCTGGCTGGCGGCAACCCCGCGTTTGTCGAAGCGCACACTAGCGATGTGCTCGCCGGCCAGCAGCAAGGCCAGTCGCTTGAGGTTGTCGATTCGCCCGCCGGCAGGGTTGTTGCCGTCGCGGTCGGTTGGACCGGAGCCGGCGATGATCAATACCACTGGCGGCGGGGTGTCCTGCTGGGGCAATAGCAGGCTGCCGTGCAGCACGCCCTGGCCGGTGTCCAAGTCGATCGGACGTTGCAGGACGGTGGGGGCGGCAGCATTGGCGAAGGTGGTGCAGAACAGCAGCAACAAGGCGGCGAAGCGCAGCATCATGGGGTACTTCATGAGGAGATGAGGGTTGGACCTGGAGGCCTGATGAAGGTTCTGCCAGTGCTGTGATCGGCTCGGGTCAATTGCGGCCTCTTCGCGGGCAAGCTCGCGACTACGGGGCTTTCGCTGTCCATGTAGGTGCGGGGTTGCTCCGCGATAGCGCCAGAAAGGGCAACAAAAGCCCCCTGATTTT
Organism: Pseudomonas urmiensis; assembly: GCF_014268815.2. NCBI lineage: Bacteria > Pseudomonadati > Pseudomonadota > Gammaproteobacteria > Pseudomonadales > Pseudomonadaceae > Pseudomonas > Pseudomonas urmiensis. The sequence goes on along the minus strand of NZ_JABWRE020000001.1, from coordinate 3,383,575 downwards.
TTTCGCAAGCCAGCGGCTTTCCGTATACTGGCCGCCTCATCCAAACTTCAGGCTGATTCGCGGAGCGTCCATGTCCGGCAATACCTACGGCAAGCTGTTCACTGTCACCACCGCTGGCGAAAGCCATGGCCCGGCGTTGGTCGCCATTGTCGATGGGTGCCCGCCTGGCCTGGAGATTTCCCTGGCCGATCTGCAGCACGACCTCGACCGGCGCAAGCCCGGCACCAGCCGGCACACCACCCAGCGTCAGGAACCGGACGAAGTCGAGATCCTTTCCGGGGTGTTCGAAGGCCGTACCACGGGCTGCTCGATTGGCCTGCTGATCCGCAATACCGACCAGAAATCCAAGGACTACTCGGCAATCAAGGACCTGTTCCGCCCAGCCCACGCCGACTACACCTACCACCACAAGTACGGCCTGCGCGACTACCGTGGCGGTGGTCGCAGCTCGGCGCGGGAAACCGCCATGCGCGTCGCTGCCGGTGCCATCGCCAAGAAGTACCTGGCCAGCCAAGGCATCACCGTACGTGGCTACATGAGCCAGCTGGGCCCCATCGAAATCCCGTTCAAGACGTGGGACTCGGTCGAAGACAATGCCTTCTTCAGCCCGGACCCGGCCAAGGTGCCAGAGCTTGAGGCCTACATGGACCAACTGCGCCGTGACCAGGATTCGGTCGGGGCCAAGATCACTGTGGTGGCCGAGGGCGTCATGCCGGGCCTGGGCGAGCCGATCTTCGATCGCCTGGATGCCGAGCTTGCCCACGCGCTGATGAGCATCAACGCGGTCAAGGGCGTGGAAATCGGCGCCGGTTTCGCCAGTGTCGCCCAGCGTGGCACCGAGCACCGTGATGAGCTGACCCTGCAAGGCTTCCTCAGCAACAATGCGGGCGGCATTCTCGGTGGTATTTCCTCCGGCCAGCCAATCGTTGCCCATCTGGCACTCAAGCCCACGTCGAGCATCACCACCCCGGGTCGTTCGATCGATGTCGATGGCAACCCGGTCGAAGTGATTACCAAGGGCCGCCATGATCCCTGCGTAGGCATCCGCGCCACGCCGATTGCCGAGGCGATGATGGCCATCGTGCTGATGGATCACCTGCTGCGCCATCGTGCACAGAATGCCGATGTGCGGGTCAATACTCCCGTTTTGGGCCAGCTTTAATCAGCGTTGATCGGCGCAGGCCCTATCGCGGGGCAAGCCAACGCCTACACGGTCTTTGTAGGCGCTGGCTCGCCTGCGATAGGGCCGCAAAGCAGCCCCCAATGATCACCACAAAGCGCACTGCCCCATGACGCCAATTCCCTACTGGCGCCTGTCCAGTTTCTACCTGTTCTACTTCGCCCTGCTCGGCTCCACCGCGCCGTTCCTGGCGTTGTACTTCGATCACCTCGGCTTCTCCCCGGCGCGCATTGGCGAGCTGGTCGCCATCCCCATGCTGATGCGTTGCCTCGCCCCCAACCTGTGGGGCTGGCTGGGAGATCGCAGCGGCCAGCGCCTGCTGATCGTGCGCCTGGGCGCGTTGTCGACCCTGGCGACGTTCTCGCTGATCTTCTTCGGTAAAAGCTACGCCTGGCTGGCGCTGGTGATGGCCCTGCATGCGTTCTTCTGGCATGCGGTACTGCCGCAATTCGAGGTGATTACCCTGGCCCACCTGCATGGCCAGACCTCACGCTACAGCCAGGTGCGGCTGTGGGGCTCGATTGGCTTCATCCTCACCGTGGTGGGCCTGGGCCGGCTGTTCGAATGGTTGAGCCTGGATATCTACCCGGTGGCGCTGGTCACCATCATGGCCGGTATCTTCCTCGCCAGCCTGTGGGTGCCCAATGCCCAGCCGGTGGAACATGCCGAGCGTAGCGGGGCAGGGGGCTTTCTGCGCCAGCTGCTGGCGCCTGGGGTGATTGCGTTCTATCTGTGCGTGGCGCTGATGCAGCTAAGCCACGGGCCGTACTACACCTTCCTTACCCTGCACCTGGAACACCTGGGCTACAGCCGCGGCAGTATCGGCTTGCTGTGGGCGCTAGGGGTGGTAGCGGAGGTCTTGATGTTCATGGCCATGAGCCGGATCTTCGCGCGCTTTTCGGTGCGCCGGGTGCTGCTGCTCAGCTTTGTCCTGGCGGGGCTGCGCTGGCTGCTGTTGGGTAATCTGGCCGAAGTCCCGGCCGCGCTGATCTTCGCCCAGCTGTTGCATGCCGCAACCTTTGGCTGTTTCCACGCCGCCTCGATCGCCTTCGTCCAATCCAGCTTCGGCGCACGCCAGCAAGGTCAGGGCCAGGCGCTGTACGCGGCGTTGTCGGGCACAGGCGGCGCGTTAGGCGCCTTGTATTCGGGCTACAGCTGGAAATTGCTGGGCCCACACTTCACCTTTGGTATGGCCAGCGTCGCAGCCTTTGCCGCAGCCGTTATCATTGCAACTCGAATGACCGATAGCAGGAACAGCCCCTGATGAGCATCCTCAGCGTTTTTCACCCGTCAAGCCCGGGCCTTCCCAACAAGTTGCTGACCCACCATGACGACATTGTCGCGACCCTCGCCGAGCAGGGCGTGCGCTTCATGCATCAACCGCATGAGCTGCGGGTTCGCCCTGGGACGGGTCAGGACGAAGTGCTCGACGCCTGCCGTGAGCCATTGGATCGGCTGATGACCGAGCATGGCTGTGCGGCCTATGCGTTGCTCAACCGTGATGGCGTGGATGCGGCGCAGGTCGATCTGCGTAACGAGCATGTGCATGGCGGCGATGAGGTGTTCGCGGTGATCAGCGGGCGGGCTCAGGTCACCCTGCGGGTGGGTGAGTATGTGTATGCCGTGCTGTGCGAGAAGGGCGATGTGCTCATTGTGCCGGCCCAGGTTCGGCGTTGGATTGACCTGGGGGATACGCCGTTTTGTCTGGCGCTGCGGTTGTTCCGCGATGAGCAGGCGAAGGCTCCGCGGTTTACCGGTGATGCGGCTGCGCTGGAGTTTGCGGGTATCGACGAATTCTGAGGTTTAGCACTCCGGCCCTATCGCGGGGCAAGCCCGCTCCCACGTAATCAGCTTCAGCTGGAAACTACGTGGGAGCCATCGCGGGGCAAGCCTGCTCCCACGTAATCAGCTTCAGCTGGAAACTACGTGGGAGCTTTCGCGGGGCAAGCCCGCTCCCACGTAATCAGCTTCAGCAGGAAACTACGTGGGAGCCCTCGCGGGGCAAGCCCGCTCCCACGTAATCAGCTTCAGCAGGAGACTACGTGGGAGCCTTCGCGGGGCAAGCCCGCTCCCACGTAATCAGCTTCAGCAGGAAACTACGTGGGAGCCCTCGCGGGGCAAGCCTGCTCCCACGTAATCAGCTTCAGCAGGAAACTACGTGGGAGCGGGCTTGCCCCGCGATAGCAGTGGTACTGACACTCAGCGGTAAGTCGGCAGCGCAAACCGCTGCTGGCTCTGCAGCATCGAGATCACTGGCAGCTCACTGGCCTGTTCCGCCAGGTCACGGCGAATCGCGCTGATCGCCCACGACAGCTGCTCGGCACTGTGCAGTTGGCCGTAAGTCAGTACCCGGCGGGTGACCACGCCATCAGCGGCACGCAGGGTCAGCAGGATGCCGCCGTCCGGGCGGGCCTGGGTAGCGACCTGGTAGGCGGAAAACACCGAGGCGAACTTTTGCTGAATGAGGTCCATATCAACTCCTGACTGTTGTGTTGGCAGACGTGAGTTGATCGTTGCAGTGACCGTGCCAGTCTTCGTTATCTATTAAATTCCTTTAAAATCAGTGACTTAAAGGATATTGAAAAGGAGGTCTTCGTGCATAGTGCATGGTCGTGCATTTTGCACAGTGCATTTTGCAAGGCCATAGAGCCAGCCTCTGGGCCCAATAGAATCTGAACCTTTGACCCCTCAGGGGTGCCTGACAAAGACTTGGGCTCTAAATTTTGCCAGGAGGTTCAGAATGTCCGACCAACAGCCCGCCACCATGAACGACGACGAAGCCGCAGCCTTTGCCGAAGAGGTGTTCGAGCGCGCTCGCCGCGGTGATGCCCCGATGCTGGGGCGTTTGCTCGCCAGCGGCCTGCCGGCCAATCTGCGCAACCACAAGGGCGATACCCTGCTGATGCTTGCCAGCTACCATGGCCATCATGATGCCGTGCAGGTGCTGTTGAGCCATGGCGCCGATCCGTTGATGGCTAACGACAACGGCCAGTTGCCCATCGCTGGCGCCGCGTTCAAGGGCGATCTGGCGATGATTCGCCTGCTGCTCGAGCACGGCGTACCGGTGGATGCCGCCGCCGCCGATGGGCGTACAGCGTTGATGCTGGCGGCGATGTTCAATCGCAGCGAAATTGTCGACTACCTGCTGGCCCAGGGCGCCGACCCTGCGCGTCAGGATGCCCGGGGCGCCAATGCCCTTGCCGCCGCCCAAACCATGGGCGCGGTCGACACCGCTGCGCGCTTGCAGGCGCTGGTCGGCTAACCCTCAGGGGGCGTTTGCAGCTATCCTTGGTGACTTTTTCACCATTGCAGAGCCCCCTCATGAAAGACCAATTGCGCGAATTCATCAGCCTCGTCGGCGCCGGTTGCATGCCCGATGACGAGATCGAGCGCATTGCCGACGAGGCCGCTCAGGCCTACGCCGACCCCGCCGCGTTTCTGGCCGCCAACCCGGATATCAACTACGACGACACCTTCCCGATCCCGCTGGGTGAGTGGATCGTGCTCGGTAGCCTGCCGGATACCGTGCTGTTCCAGGCCGACAGCTATCAGGAGTTGTTCCAGAACATCACTGATTCGTTCGACAAGAGCGTGCCGTTCAACCTCAAGCCCAAGCAGCTGGCGAAAACCGAGCCATTGACCGCACTCAACCGCATTCAGGTGCAGATGGGCGCGCTGAACAAGGAAGCCGGTGGTTATGTGCTGCTCAACTTCAGCCAGTTGCTCGATGACGAGTTGCAGATGGTGATGGTCGGTCAGAATGACCTGGCGCGGGTGCTGGAGTTGGGCGCTGAGGTGGGGATCGCCGTGGAACCGGCGTTGGAGGCCTTGAAGGTCGCTGTGCACAACTGACAGTGGTTGTCGCCAGTGCGGCCTCATCGCGGGGCCAATCGCAGCGATGAGGTCGGCACTGGCAACCCATCAGCCCAACGCCGTATCCAGAAACATCATCACCCCAAAGCCCCCCATCAACCCCAGCGTCGCCGCTGTCTGATGGCCATTACGGTGGGTTTCGGGGATCACCTCGTGCGACACCACAAAGATCATCGCCCCCGCAGCCAGGCCCATGCTGATCGGGTAGGCGAGGGCAAAGCCGGTGGAAATCCCCAGGCCGATCACGGCCCCCAAAGGCTCCATCAGCCCTGAGCCTATCGCCACCAGCGCCGCTTTGAGATTCGACAGCCCCGTCGCCCGCAGAGCCAGGGCCACTGCCAAGCCCTCAGGAATGTCCTGGATCGCGATGGCGCTGGTCAACGGCAAGCCAATGGTCATGTCGCCATTGGTAAAGCTCACGCCAATCGCCATGCCTTCGGGCAGGTTGTGCAAGGTGATCGCCAGCACGAACAGCCACACCCGGCTGATCCGCTCCGCCTCAGGGCCACAAGGGCCGGTGCTTTCGTGTTCGTGTGGGGTAAACCGGTCCAGGCCAAGCATCAACAGCACGCCCAGGCCCATCCCCAGGACCACGGTGAACGCTGCGGCCGGGCCGTTGCCGGTGATCTCGCGGGCCGCATCGAGGCCGGGCAGAATCAACGAAAACGAGCTCGCCGCGAGCATCATCCCCGCGGCAAAGCCAAGCATCACGTCCTGGCTGCGCGCGCTGACATCACGTAGTACCACCGCCAGCACTGCGCCCAGCGCGGTAGCGCCAAAACCTGCCAACCCGCCGAGCAGTGCCAGGTGCAGGTTGTCTGAGTGATCACCGTTGACGGCATTCCACATGCTGGCCAGCAGCAGGATAACAATCGCGAGCAAGCTCACACCCAGGCCGGCACTGAGCCAGGGAGCATTCAGGGCTTGTTGCCGCCAGGCGCTCAGCATCGAGGCTGGGGCGGCGCTTTGAGTGTTGGCAGGTGGCATGCGGACCTCAATGACAATGAATGAAATCAGTCTAACCAGTGACCTGCGCCGCTGCCCAAGGATTCCCTTCTATCGGCGTGATAGACGCTATGCTCAGCCGCACACGGATTTTTTCAGGAGCGAAGGCATGGGCTCGACATTCAATGGCCTGGTAGGCCTGATCATACTGGCGTTGGACATTTGGGCGATTGTGAATGTTCTGAAAAGTGGTGCCGAAGTGGGCATCAAGGTGCTGTGGATCTTGCTGATTCTGTTGTTGCCGGTCATTGGCCTGATCATTTGGGCGATTGCTGGCCCCAGAGGCAATATCCGCCTCTGAGCGCCCCGCCAGCAGGGGCATTGCGAGTTGGCGTGGGAGCGGGATTGCCCCGCGGTAGGGGCAATCTCGCGCCGTCTGTCGGCGTTCGTGACAAAATTTTCACACTGGATTAACCAGAATCCGCGCCGCACAATGCTGCGTTAGTCCAACGCCACGCTTGATGGCAGGGCTCTGTGGCGATGTCGCCTTCCCGCAAACCCGCAATCCTAGGATCTCCCCATTCATGGCTAACACGGATGCCTTGAAACAACGGGCCGTGCCGGTCCCGTTCGCGCCGACCCTCAAATCGCACCTGGCTTATACCTTGCTGTGCGGCCTGGTGATCATGCTGATGCTCAGCCTGGTGCGCCTGGGGCTGCTGGTCTACAACAGCGACATGATCGGCGACACCCCTTATTCCACCGTGGCCGAGGGCTTCCTCAACGGCTTGCGTTTCGACCTGCGGGTGGTGGTGTACATCAGCATTCCGCTGCTGCTGGCGGTGCTCAGCCCTTGGGCGATGGCTCGGCGTGGCTTCTTCCGCCTGTGGCTGACCCTGGCCGCCAGTACGGTGATGTTCCTCGGCCTGATGGAGATGGACTTCTACCGCGAGTTCCATCAGCGCTTGAACGGCCTGGTGTTCCAGTACATCAAGGAAGACCCCAAGACCGTCATGAGCATGCTCTGGTACGGCTTCCCGGTGGTCCGCTACATACTGGCCTGGCTGGTCGGCACCTGGTTGCTGAGCCTGCTGTTCAAGGGCATCGATCGCCTGACCCGTGGCAGCAGCGCAAGCGCAAGCGTCAGCCCACGTGCGCCGGTTGCCTGGTACGGCCGCCTGGCGGTGTTCATGGTCATCCTGCTGGTGGCGGTGATCGCCGCGCGTGGCACCCTGCGCCAGGGCCCGCCAATGCGCTGGGGTGATGCCTTCACCACCGACTCCAACTTCGTCAACCAGTTGGGCCTGAACGGCACCTTGACCCTGATCGACGCTGCCCACAGCCGCTTTGGCGAAGACCGCAGCAATATCTGGAAGGCCACCCTCGACCCAGTGGTCGCCCAGGAGGCGGTACGCAACCTGCTGCTGACCCCTAACGATACCCTGGTCGATACCGATGAAGCGGCCGTACGCCGTGACTTCGTGCCGCCTGCCGAGCGCACCCTGCCGGTCAAGAACGTGGTGGTGATCCTCATGGAGAGCTTCGCCGGTCACTCGGTGGGCGCCCTGGGTAGCCCGAACAACATCACTCCGTACTTCGACAAGCTGGCCAAGGAGGGTCTGCTGTTCGACCGCTTCTTCTCCAACGGCACCCATACCCACCAGGGCATGTTCGCCACCATGGCGTGCTTCCCGAACCTGCCAGGCTTCGAGTACCTGATGCAAACGCCAGAGGGCGGCCACAAGCTGTCCGGCCTGCCAGCGCTGCTCAGTGCCCGTGACTACGACGACGTCTATGTCTATAACGGCGACTTTGCCTGGGACAACCAGTCTGGTTTCTTCGGCAACCAGGGCATGACCACCTTCATCGGCCGCAATGACTTCGTCAACCCGGTGTTCTCCGACCCGACCTGGGGCGTGTCCGACCAGGACATGTTCGACCGCGGCGCCGAAGAGCTGGCCAAGAACTACGGCAAGAAACCGTTCTACGCGCTGCTGCAGACGCTTTCCAACCACACCCCGTACGCGCTGCCTAAAGACCTGCCGGTGGAGCCGGTGACCGGCCAGGGCCGTCTGGATGAGCACTTGACCGCCATGCGCTACTCCGACTGGGCCCTGGGCCAGTTCTTTGAGAAGGCGCGCAAGGAGCCGTACTTCAAGGAGACCCTGTTCGTCATCGTTGGCGACCACGGCTTTGGCAACAGCCAACAGGTCACCGAATTGGACCTGGGCCGCTTCAACGTGCCGCTGCTGCTGATCGCTCCGGGGATCCAGGAGAAATTCGGCGCCGTTGACCACACCGTGGGCACCCAGGTCGACATCGTGCCGACCATCATGGGCCGTCTCGGTGGCCAGACCCGTCACCAGTGCTGGGGGCGCGACCTGCTCAACCTGCCTGAAGGTGATCCGGGGGTGGGCATCATCAAGCCATCGGGCAGCGAGCAGATCGTCGGCCTAATCAAGGGTGATCACATCCTGATCGAGTCCAAGGACATGAGCCCGCGCCTGTACCGCTACCAACTGGGCCGCGAGTTCAAGGCCGAGCTGGTTGAAAGCGAGGATCAGCCGCACATGCTGAAAAACCTCGAGGCTTACATCCAGACTGCGACCAAGAGCCTGCTGGATAACACGGCAGGTGTAATCCACGGCACGCCGAAGTAATTCGGGTTTGCTGTAAACGAGGCTCGCCGGGTGACCGGCGGGCCTTTTTCATGCTCGCTCGGCAGCCATGCTGAACAATGTCCTTATGCAGGGGTCAAGCTAGAACGGATGTCACTCATTGCTGTATCGAGGAGGGCTATTCAATGAAAGAGTGGGAAGTCATCTTTGCCGACCAGAAAGGCGAAACCACCACGCTGCTGCTGACTGCCGAGCAGCGTCCCAGTGACGAGGATGCGGCGCGGGCTATCCGCTCGCACCTGTTTCCAGTGATGGACGAACTGGACCTCAACGACTTCCAAGACCGCAGCCAATCCCCCACCGCACGCTGGCTCAAGGAGCAAAGCGGCGTGTCGATCACCGATATCCGCGAATTGCCGTAAAACGGCGCCGCTCTGGCGTAGTGCTCTGAGAGGCACTACGCTGGGTGAACACGTCGGTCTTTTCTGCGGGCCGGGGTGGGTTTCATTCGCGTCTTGCATCAGCTCGATCTGTCCGGCATCGCCAACACGCCGGCAGGTGCGTAGTGCACGGAAAGTCTATCCATTGCTTTATTCAGGAGGACGATTCATGAGCAGCCAGAACGACGATATCAGCAGCAGTGTCCTGCGCCAGATGAAAGCTGGCGGTTTCGACTTCACCCAGATCCACCCCATCGAGTTCTACGCGGTATTTCCCAATGAAGACGGCGCGCGCCAGGCCGCCGGACAGTTTCGTGGTGAGTCACTCAATGCTCAGGTGCGTGAACGTGACGATGGTGGTTGGGATCTTGAGTTGAGCAAGATCATGTATGCCACCTACCGGGGAATCGGTGCCTTCGAGGAAGCCTTCGAGGGGGTTGTCGTGCCCCTTGGCGGTGAGGTCGAAGGGTGGGGCGTCAAGCATGAACGACAGACTGCCTGAGGTTTGAGCAGGGGGCTGCTGTGCAGCCCATCGTAGGCATTGCCATTCAAGTCGATCACAAGAGTTATTGAATCATGCCTGCACTGAAGCGTTCTCCAAACGATGCTCACAGCCCGGTGTGATGGTGGCAACACGGGCCTCTTCGCGGGCAAGCCCGCTCCTACAGGTACCCCGTTGAGTTCGAAGCCAGCGTGGTACCTGTGCGAGCGGGCTTGCCCGCGAAAGGGCCAACGGGTGCTTCAAGGCTTGCGCTTGGCCATATGGCGTAGATACGCCAGTAACGCATCCAGCTCTTGCTCACTCAGCACACTTTGCGCAAACCCCGGCATCTTCGCCTGCGGCCAATGCCGCAAGCTTTGCGGGTCGCGAATGTACTGACGCAAAAACTCGGGCTGGAAGTATTCCGTTGGATTATGCGGCAAGTTCAAATCCGGGCCGAACTGGGCGTCACCTGCGCCATTGAGGCGGTGGCAGGCCAGGCAGTTTTGCTGGAACAGGGCAAAGCCTTGTCGCGCCGGATCGCTACTGGGCAATTTGGCATCGGGTAGCAGGGCGGGAAAACGTTGCTCGACCGACTCCAACTTGCGGATCATGGCAATCTGGAACGGCCACTGTTCCGGGCGAATGCCGCTGGCCTGTGGATCGGTCCATACCAGATAGAACGGCCCCGCACTTGGCTTACCCGGTGTTAGCGCCGGCCACGGCTGGGTGGGGTCTTCAATGGCGAGCCAGGCGCGGGCCGGACCCTGTTGCAACAAAGGCGCAGCTGGCATTTCGGCGGCAAAGCCATCCAAGGCTACGGCCTGCAGGTGGTCGGCTGGCTGGATGCCTTCAAGCAACACCGCCAGGGGCACCGCGCGATAATGCATGGCGCGTTTATAGGCAACGTCCTGGGCGATATCGAGGTTGCGCGCTTGTGGATGGCTGAGCAGCTCGGCGCTGTCCCATCGGTGCGTGCCATCACCCAGCTCCAGGTTCAATTGCGCTGCGTGCAAGGGCAGGCTGAACATCAAGACGAGCAGGGCAAGGCATCGGCGCATAGGTATTCTCCAACCATCAGGGTCGGCAGGTTACCTGTGCTCGGCCAGATAATTCCACAGATGCTGTCAGCCAAATAGCCGAGTGAGGTTCGGCAGGATCAGCAGCAGTGTAGTGGCGAACAATATGAGTCCGGCTTGGCGTACTTTCGATTGTCTGAACATGGCGGACCGCCTTCTTGTTGTTATTCCTGAATAGCCTTTGGCTTCCCTGTCTTTGCGTCGGGTCGATCGCAGCGGCGTAGTTGCACGCCAACTCCTGCATGCCTCTTGTTTTGTGGATATAAACCAACAGTAGGGCGAACGTTATCCATGTTTCAGAACCCTTTGTTCTAACTGAGTACTGATCGAGTTCCTTTGGTTTTAAGGCCACTGGCTAGCACGCTGGCATGGCGGGGCTAGACCGCTGCGCGAGGGTGGTTACCAAGGGTTACAGGGCTTACCGTTCGTCAGTGCAACCCCTTGCTTGTACGTCCCTTTCGCGTCAGTCTCTAGCACAATTTCCACACATGTCGTTCAGGACTATCGCTATGTCGTTACGCATCTGCATCCTTGAAACCGATGTTCTGCGACCGGAGTTGACGGCGCAGTATCAGGGCTACGGAAGGATGTTCGAGCAGTTGTTCTCGCGTCAGCCGGTTGCGGCCGAATTTCAGGTGTACAACGTGATGAATGGCGACTATCCCCCTGACGGCGAAAAGTTCGATGCCTATCTGGTCACGGGCAGCAAGGCTGACTCGTTTGGCACGGATCCGTGGATCCAGACGCTGAAGGCGTACTTGCTCAAACTCTATGAGCGTGGCGAGAAGTTGCTCGGTGTGTGTTTCGGTCATCAAGTGCTGGCGCTGGTGCTAGGTGGCAAAGCCGAGCGCGCCGATCGCGGCTGGGGTGTTGGCATTCATCGCTATAGCCTGGCGGCGCATGCGCCGTGGATGGATCCTGAGGTTTCTGAGCTGACCTTGCTGATCAGCCACCAGGATCAGGTCACTGAACTGCCAGAAGGCGCTACGGTGATTGCGTCCAGTGATTTCTGCCCGAACGCGGCGTATCACATTCGCGACCAGGTGCTGTGCTTCCAGGGACATCCGGAGTTCGTCCATGATTACTCGCGGGCGTTGCTCGATGCGCGTCAGGAGTATTTGGGCGATGAGGTGTACCAGCGGGCGGTTGCCAGCCTGTCGACCGAGCACCAGGGAGATCTGGTTGGGAAATGGATGCTCAAGTTCATTGGGCATTCGGCGAAGGGCAACGAGAGCGCTGCCTGATTAGAGATTGTTAGTGCTTGTGCCGACGCTATCGCGGGGCAAGCCCGCTCCCACGCTGGTATGTGGATCTGGCGTGGGAGCGGGCTTGCCCTAAACCACTCTGAGCGCCCCCACGCTAGGGCGACTTACCCGCGTGGGAGCGGGCTTGCCCCGGGTACAAACCGGAGACATCGTTTACATTTCAAACCGGGGACATGGTTTACAGGCTAATACGCATGATCAGGAGGTATCTGATCATGCCCTGGAATCAAGAGTCCCCAATGGATCAACGAGTCAGATTGGTCAGCGAGTGGCTTTCCGGTGACTACACCAAAAGCCAGCTTTCCCGCCGCTACAACGTCAGTCGCCCCACCGTCGATAAGTGGATATCTCGCTATTGCGCAGGCGGTTTTGACGCTCTCTCTGATGCTTCCCGGCGTCCCCATAACAGTCCGAATAAGACCAATGTTGAGCTATTGGCCCGCATTGCTGCGATGAAAGATGCGCACGATAAGTGGGGGCCGAAGAAGCTTATCGAGTTGCTGCGCCTCGAAGACCCTTCAATCGACTGGCCATCCCCAAGCACGGCTGGCCAGTGGTTGGACCGGATGGGTAGAGTCCACAAACGCGGGCCAAAACGGCGATACGCCAAAGGCCCCACAAAAATGCGCGAGGCCAACGAGCCGAACCAGACCTGGTGCATCGACTATAAAGGCCAGTTCAAGATGCTTAACGGCCAGTGGTGCTACCCCTTGACGGTTACCGATCACGCTTCGCGCCTCATCCTGGCCTGCAGAGCCCACAAAAACATCATGACCCAACCGGTCAAGCAGACGCTGGAATGGCTTTTTCAAGAGCACGGGATGCCGGACGTACTCCGGTCTGATAACGGCAGTCCATTTGCTTCGACGGGCTTGGCCAGGATGTCCACCATCGCTGTTTGGCTAATCCGCCTGGGCATCTATCCCGAACGCACCATGCCTGGTCGCCCTGATCAGAATGGCCGCCACGAGCGGATGCATCGCAGCTTGAAGCTTGAGCTGCCATTGGGGAGCAACTTGGTTGACCAGCAATTGCTGCTGGAGCACTTTCGCCATGAATTCAATTACGTGCGCCCGCATGAGGCACTGGGGATGAAGCGCCCGTATGAGCTGTACGTGCCGTCCAATCGACCTTATCCAGGATGCCTGCCGGTTGTGGAGTACCCCGCCGAAATGACGGTTCGGAGCGTCCGACAAAATGGTTCGATCAAATGGAAAGGTAAGCTGCTGTTCATCAGCGAGGCTCTTGCTGGCGAGCAAATAGGCCTGAAAGAAGTAGAAGATGATATTTGGGATGTGTTTCTGTGTGACCATCTCCTGGGGAGGCTTGGGCGGGGCGAGAGCCGCGTCCAAGCCTCAAATGTGTAAACCATGTCCCCGGTTTACGGTGTAAAGGATGTCCCCGGTCGTACACCCGCGATAGCGTTGCTACAAGCTACAACCATCCCGAGCGCTTGAAGCTGGCATACAACCCGGTGCAGCCCAACCCAATCACCCCCAGCACCGCAAAATACCCATAGTGCCACTCCAGCTCCGGCATATTCTGGAAGTTCATCCCATAAATCCCGGCAATCGCCGTGGGAAACGCCAAGATCGCCGCCCAGGCGGCAAACTTGCGCTGGGTTATGCTTTGCCGTGACGACTCCAGCAACATGCCAATCTCGATGGTCTGGCTGGCGATATCGCGAATGCTCACCAAGTCTTCCATCTGCCGAGTGACGTGGATTTGCACGTCCCTGAAGTACGGACGCATGTTCTTGTCGATGAACGGGAAGCTCAAGCGCTGCAGCTCTTCACTGATCTCCACCATGGGCGCTACGTAGCGGCGCAGCCTTAAAATGTCGCGACGCAGGCTGTGCAGGCGCTGGATGTCTTCTTCCTTGAGCGAATTGCTCAGCACGCTCTGCTCCAGCTCCTCGATCTCACCGTGGATCGCCTCGCTGACCGGCTGGTAGTTCTCGGTGACGAAATCGAGTAACGCATACAGCACGAAGTCTTCGCCGTGCTCGAGCAGCAGCGGCCGTGCCTCGCAGCGCTGACGCACCAGGGCATAGGATTTGGAGTGGCCATTGCGGCAGGTGATGATGTAGCCGTTGCCGGCAAAGATGTGGGTCTCGATGAACTCCAGCTTGCCTTCGTGGCGAACCGGCGAATAGGTGACGATGAACAGCGCGTCGCCGAAAGTCTCCAACTTGGGCCGGCTGTGCTTTTCCAGCGCGTCTTCGATGGCCAGCTCGTGCAGGTTGAATTGGCACTGCAGGTTGGCCAGCTCTTCGGCGTTGGGCTCTTCCAGGCCGATCCAGACGAAGTGGCCGGGCTTTTTCGCCCACTCGCTGCCTTCGTCGATACTGATATTGGTGACCTTTCTCCCGGCGCTGTACACCGCCGCTGCGACGACTCGACCCATGGTTGCCCGCTTATTCGGTTGAACACGTGACACAGCTTGGGCTGTGTCAGGCCAGAGAGCAACCGATCAGGCGTGCGGTAGCTCGGTTTCCATGCGGTCCAGGCATTGCTGCATCTGCGTGCGGCACTGCTCGATCAGCGCCGGCACGTCCTGCTTGCTCAGGCCAGCAGTTTCGATTGGAGGCAGGGAGCGAATGATTACCGTGCGCTGGCGCCAACTGTTGAGGCCTAGGCGCTTGGCATAGCGACTGACGCACACCGGTACGATCGGCACGCCAGCGTCGATGGCCATGTGGAAGGCACCTTTCTTGAACGGGGCCAACTGCTCGCCAGGGTTACGGGTGCCTTCGGGGAAAATCCAGATCGAGGTGTCGTCACGCAAGATGCCGGTGGTTACCTGCATCGCCTTGCGCGCCTGGTAGGCGTTGTTGCGGTCGATCAGGACATTACCGCCCAACCAGAACAGCTGGCCGAACAGCGGGATCCAGCCCAGGCTCTTCTTGCCAATGGCCACGGTGCGTTGCGGCACTACTTGGCCGATGATGAACAAGTCGAAGTTCGATTGATGGTTGGCGACGATCACGCAGCCCGGCGGCTGGTCATGCAGCGGGCCGACCTCGGCCTTGACCTTGATACGCATCAGCCAGGCGGCTGGCACGCTGTACAGGCGGGCATAGAGGCGGCTGTTGTCGGGGTTGAACGGGCGGCACAGGCCAATCACCAGGCCGACTAGGCCGACCAGCAGAAAGTGCAGCCCCAGCAGGAGCATGCGAAGCAGATAAAGCATGGTACGACTCACACCAGACAGTCGCGCGGCAGTGTACGACTGTGCACTGGTGGGGGCAAACCTTCTGCGGTCAGTGCTGGCCTCATCGCAGGGCAAGTCCGCGCCTACACGATGTGGGGGGGCGTGCCCGCGATGAGGCCGGGAGGATCAGCCCATGTGTTCCTGATCGCGAATAATCGCGTCATCCAGCAGCTCCAGCAGCGCTTTGCGCACTTTGAGCTTGGTGTTCTTGTGCGCCAGCATGTTGAGCTTCTTCAAGTCGCGCGCCACGTGCAGTGCTGTCTCGTGCAACTGCTCGGCCGGCACCACCTTGTCGAGGAAGCCGGCATCCAGCGCGTCCCTAGGGTCGAACATCTCGGCATTGATCACTGAGCGGTGGAACGCCGAGCGGCGCAGGCGATCGCGGGCCAGCTCGATACCGGCGTGGTGCATGGTCATGCCGATCTGCACTTCGTTCAGGCCGATCTTGTACGGCCCTTCGACCCCGATCCGATAGTCGCCCGACAGCAGCAGGAAGGCGCCTTTGGCGACCGCATGGCCTGGGCAGGCAACGATTACCGGGAAGGGGTGCGAGAGCAGGCGGCGGGCCAGGGTGGAACCGGCGGTGACCAGGCCAACGGCTTGTTGGGGGCCAGAGGTCATGACTTTCAGGTCGTAGCCGCCAGAAAGGATGCCTGGCTGACCGGTGATGATCACCACTGCACGGTCGGCTACTGCCTGGTCCAGGGCGGCGTTGAAGGCGGCGATGACGTCCGGCGAGATGGCGTTGACCTTGCCGTTGTTCAGGGTCAGGGTGGCGATGCCGTCTTCGGCATGGTAGGTAATCAGCTCGCTCATGGCAGAGTCCTTTGGATGGCGTGGCAATGACGTTACCCAGCACGGGCGAGCAGGTAAAGCAGCAAGGCTGACTGATCAGTCAGGCATTGGCCGCTATGCCTTGCCGCTTGGGTGCGCAGTACAGGCCACAGGTAAAAGTGCTGGGTACAATGGCAGCATTGCCCTGGCTGGCCGGTTTTTCGTTCGATCTGCTTAAGCGCATGAAAATTCTGAAAAAAACGCTTGCCAAGATTAGAGCCTTCAACTAAATTAGCGCGCCTCGACAGGCTGAATAGCTTGAAGAGAAACGGTGAAGTGTCCGAGTGGTCGAAGGAGCACGCCTGGAAAGTGTGTATACGAGAAATCGTATCAAGGGTTCAAATCCCTTCTTCACCGCCACATTCTACGAGAAGCCCCCGAACTGAAAGGTTCGGGGGCTTTTTGTTTTGCGGTGCGTTTTAGAGGGTATTCAGGGCGGGTTAAATGCAGCGCAGCTGCTGGCGCTATCGCGGGGCAAGCCCGCTCCCACGTGAGATCAGCCTCAAACCTGCCTGGTAGATCACCCCAAACCTGCGTGGGAGCGGGCTTGCCCCGCGATGAGGCCAGCACTGGCACCACTCAATCCCCCGCAGTCTTGAAGTTGATCTGGCGTGGGAGCGGGCTTGCCCCGCGATGAGGCCAGCACTGGCACCACTCACCCCATCAAAAACTCACCGTCGCCGACAACCGCGCCGTACGCGGCGCGCCCTGGAACAGGTAGTTGTCGCCCAGGTAATCCCCCACATCACGCCAGTAACGCTTGTCAAAGACGTTATCCACGGTCAGGCGCAGCACTGTGTCATACCCGCCAACCGTGGTGCGGTAGCGGCTACCGACATCGAACACGGTATAGCCACCCACCTCGACGTTGCCCGCTTGACTTGCGTACTTGCTGGCGCTGTAGCGCGCTCCGCCAAGCAGCGCGAGACCCGCGACCGGCAGGCTGTATTCGGCCTGCAAGGCGGCGCGCAGCGTGGGCACGTTGATCGCCTGATGGCCCTCGTAGGCATCGGTGCCACTGTTCTGCACCCGGGCGCGGATTGCTGCCGCGCTTGCCTGGATCTGCAAGCGCGAAGTGACCCAGCCGCTGGCGCCGAGCTCAAGTCCGGTGTTCTTTTGTTGGCCCTGTTGCACGTAGGTGAAGCCAGTGGCGTCTGGGCGGGCGTACTGGTAGGCCTGGCGGATCTGGAACAGCGCGGCACTGAAGCTCATGCCCTGCCAGTCGCGCTTGATGCCCACTTCCAGTTGCCGTGACAGGGTCGGGGCTAGAATCTCGGCGGCATTACTAGCGAACCAGGGCGCGGTGCCCCCCGCGGATAGCCCTTTGGAATAGCTGGCATACAGCGTGGTGTCTGGCTGCGGCTTGTAGATCAACGCCGCGTTGGGCAGTAATTGATACTGCCGGGTATGCCGTCCGGCCAGGCCAGTTTCATCCCAGGTCTTCTCATCCAGGCGGACTTCACGCGCACCGAGCACGGTTTGCCAGTGTTCGTTGAAGGTGATGCGGTCGCTGAAAAATACCCCGTACTGGCGGCTGTCCAGGCGGCGTTCGCTGGAGCCGATGGGGCGCTCCGACGGCGGCACGGCAGGGGCGCCAGTGGCGATGTTGCCGCTGCCGACAAACTCGTTGTAGTAGGGGCGCTGGTCGAGTGTGCGACGCTGGGCACTGGTGCCAACGGTTAGCTCATGGCCCAGGCCCAATCCATCGAAACGACCGTTGAGCATAGCTTGTACTTCGTCAGTGCGGCGGGTGTCGTCGGGGCTGCGGAAGTCATAGATGTCGTAATCGCCTTGCGGGCTGAAGTAGTTCGGTACAGCTGCGCTTGCACAGCTTGCCGAGCCGTAGCAGCCCCAGGCAAACGAGCTGTAGTCATCGATCACCACCTTGCTGCGCGAAGCGCTCAAGGTGCCGGTCCAGTCGTCATTGAAACGGTACTCGAAGCGCCCGCCGAGGTTCAGCGAGTCGTTCTGTACCGGCTTGGCCCAGTGCTGATAAGCCAGCCGGTCATCCGGGTCAATGCCGTGCGGCAGCTCGGTGCCACCCAGCAACTGGTAGCCCGGTACTGATCGCTGTTCGCGGTGCTGATATTCAGCGTCCAGTTGCAGGGTGGCATTGGCGCTGATCTGCCAGTCGAACGCCAGCGAGGCGAAGTCGCGCTTGCCATCGGCGTGATCGACGTAGGAGCGGATGTCCTCATGGGCCAGGTTGGCGCGCAGGCCAAATTGCCGCTCACTGCCAAACCAGCCGCCCAGGTCGGTGGCCAGATAGCGCTCGCCTTGCTCGTTGGTCGAGACCGTGACGCTGCGCACGTCTTCTGCGCGCTTGGTCACGTAGTTGACCAGCCCGCCGGGTTCGGCCACGCCGCTCTGCAACCCCGACAGCCCCTTGAGCAGCTCGACCTGCTGCTTGTTCTCCAGCGCCACGTTCTGTTCGCCGACCACGGTCTGGCCGTTGATCTTGTAGCTGCTGGCAGCGTTGAGCTCAAAGCCGCGCACGTTGAAGTTCTCGTAGTAGCCGATCGGCGCATAGCTTTCGCCAACCGAGGCATCGCTTTGCAGCACCTCACTGAGCTTGCGCACCTGGCGGTCTTGCAGCAGCTGTTGGCTGAACACGCTGATCGATGCCGGGGTGTCGAGCAGTGGCGCTGGTTGAAAGCCGCCCACCTGGGCCTCGCGCGGCTGGTAGCCGCCATCGCCATACAGCTCCGAGATGCGCACCGGGGCCAGGGTCACGCTGTCGTCGGCAAGGCCATGGCCGCTGTGCAGGGCAAGGCCCAGGCTGAGCAGGCTCAGGGGCAAACGAGGGCGAAGCGAGGTCATGCGGGCTCCTTGATGGGCATACGCGCCGTTGTGGGTCGGCTGTTATTGGGGGAGGGCGGGGCAGATAAAAAGGGCGCCATGTTAGCAGGCGCAGATGTGCTGAGCGCCCCTATTTCAGGAGCGCTCAGGCAAATAGACGATCAGGGTCTGGAGCGATTCAGGCGGCCGTGCGGCGTTGGTGCTGACGCCAACTGTCGTCGATTTTCGACCAGGTCTTGCCATCGGTGATGGCCATCAGCTTGCGACCATCCTTGAAGGTGGCGAGGAAGGTCGCTTCTTCTTCCTTGCCACCCAGCCAGAGGCCGGCGATCAGCCCGACTGGGCCGGCCACCAGCGCGCCGGCAACGCCCCAGCCAAGGGCGGTGCCCAGGCTGCGGTTGGTTTCCAGGCTGGCCAGCTTGAGTTCCTTGATCCGCGCCAGCGAGATCCGCTCGCCAGGCGAAGGGCTGCGTGGGGTCTTGAGTGTGAGCGATCCATTGCGATACTCGCCTTCACCTAGCAAGAAATCGCCGGATTGCACCGTGAGTCTTGTCATTGTGTCGTCCTGTCAGTGGGAGGGCTGTTGACCACCGCCTATGCAGCTCTTTGCGTGTGAGCAAGTCAACGGCAAGGCGACGGAGGGTCGTGCGGTCGGTTGTCGCGTCAGCCGCTGGCCTGATCAAACCGCTTGAATCAGCACCTTGCGCTTGCGCTCTGCCAGCCCCCAAACCACCAGGGCCAAGCTGCCGATCAGCAGCCCAGCGGCGACGATCCCCAGCCATCCCTGACGTTCGAACAGTTGCGTGCCCAGCAGCGAACCCAATGCGCCACCGATGAAATAGCAGGTGATATAGCCGGCATTGAGCCGCGTGCGCGCCTCTGGTCGCAACGCGATCACCGCATTCTGATTACTCACGTGCACCAGCTGCACGGCCAGGTCCAGCACCAGCACGCCGACCAACAGCGCCAGCAGCGAATGCTCGGCAAAGCCCAGTGGTATCCACGACAGCAGCAAGGCGATCAGCCCGACCGTGGTGCCCAGCGAGCCCTTGCCCCGATCAGCCAGGCGCCCCGCCCAGTTCGCCGACAGCGCGCCCGCAGCGCCGGCCAAACCGAACAGGCCGATCACCGCGTCGGAGTAGTGATACGGCTCGCGCGCCAGCAGAAACGCCAGTGGCGTCCAGAACAGCCCGAACAGGCTGAACGCCAGCAGCCCCAGCAGTGAGCGCAAGCGCAGCACCGGCTCTTCGATGAACAGACGAAATACCGAGCCGATCAACGCCGGGTATTTCAGCCCGGCATGGCTGTTGTGCTGCGGCAGGCTGCGGTACAGGGCGATAGCGCTGACCGCCATCAGTACCGCAGCCAGCACATAGATACTGCGCCAGCCACCCAGCTCGGCCATGAAGCCTGCGGCGGTACGCGCCAGCAGAATGCCCAGCAACAGCCCGCTCATCAGCGTGCCCACCGCGCGCCCACGATGCTCCGGGGCAGTCAGGCTGGCGGCCATGGGCACCAGGATCTGCGCCACGACCGAGAACAATCCGGTCAAGGCGGTGCCGAACAGCAGCCACGGCAGGCTGGGGGCACAGGCGCTGATGATCAGGCCAAGGGTAGCAATGCCGATCATGATCACGATCAAACGGCGTTGTTCGAACAGATCGCCCAGCGGCGCCAGCAGCAACAGGCCGGCGCCATAGCTAAGCTGCGCGGCGATGACGATGGTGCCAGCAGTGGCGGTGCTCAGGCCGAACTGTTCGGCGATGCTGTGCAGCAGTGGCTGGGCGTAGTAGTTGCTGGCCACGGCCAGGCCGGTGGCAGTCGCCATCAGCAGGATCAGGGCGCGACTGAGGGTCGGGGCGTTCATGGTGGTTCTCATTGCGGGCAGAAGGAAAGTGCGCTCAGTATCGGTAAGTATCTGGCATGACACCAATGTATAGTTTTCACGTTATCTATCTCAATTGCAGATCAATCCATGAATCTCAAGCAGCTCGAATATGCCTTGGCCGTGGCCGATACCGGCAGCTTCACCCGCGCCGCCGAGCGCTGCCATGTGGTCCAGTCGGCGCTTAGTCATCAGGTGGCACGCCTGGAGGCGCAGTTGGGCGTCAGTCTGTTCGAGCGTACCTCGCGGCGGGTGCGCTTGACCCCGGCTGGTGAAGCCTTCGTGCTCAGCGCGCGGCCAGCGCTGGAGGCTGCCCAGCGCATTGCCGATGACGTGGCGGCTGCCTGCGGGCAGGTGCGCGGACGGCTGTCGATCGGTGAGATCAGTTCGTTGACGGCGCTCGATCTGGTCGATCTGCTGGCGCTGTTTCATGCGCGTTATCCGGCGGTGGACGTGCGCTGGCTGACCGCCAAGAGTGAGTTGCTGGTGGCCGATGTCTGTGAGCGGCGCCTGGATGTAGGTTTTATCGGCTTGTGGCAGGGCGAAGTGTTGCAGGGCGTGCAACATCGATTGCTGGGCCGGGAAGAACTGGTCGCGGTGCTGCCGCCCGGGCATCCTTTGGCCGGACCTCGGCGGCTGGCCTTGGCCGATATTGCCGATCAGGTGTTGGTCGACTTTCCCGAAGGCACTGGTGCCCGGCGCCAGACCGATGAGGCCTTCCAGGCGGCGGGATTGGTGCATCGGGTACAGTTCGAGATCGGCCATATTCGCCTGGTGGAAAAGTTTGTACAGCGTGGCCTGGCGATCGGGCTGGTACCGGAACGGATTGCCAATGAGTTTGCTGGGGTCAGTGTGGCTCACTTGGATGACGCCCCTGTACGACATTT
Organism: Pseudomonas urmiensis; assembly: GCF_014268815.2. NCBI lineage: Bacteria > Pseudomonadati > Pseudomonadota > Gammaproteobacteria > Pseudomonadales > Pseudomonadaceae > Pseudomonas > Pseudomonas urmiensis. The sequence goes on along the minus strand of NZ_JABWRE020000001.1, from coordinate 3,362,076 downwards.
GTATGCGGTGTGGTCGAGCAGCCCGACCCCAGCAGCGCGCGCATTCCTTGAGGTGCTGGAACAAAGCCTGGCCTAGCAGACGCTATCACCCCTCTTTGTAGGCGCGGCGCACCGCTACTGCTACAAAGAGGGGCCGCATCCCTCAGGCAGAGAAACCACCATCCGCCGTCAAGCTGGCGCCAGTGATATACCCAGCCTCAGGCCCAGCGAGATAAGCGACGAAGCTGGCGATCTCTTCGACATGCCCATAGCGCCCAATCGCCATCAGCGGAATCAAGCTCTCGGCAAAATCCCCCGCGGCCGGGTTCATGTCGGTGTCGACTGGCCCAGGCTGTACGTTGTTGACGGTAATCCCCTGCGGCCCAAGGTCACGCGCCAGGCCCTTGGTCAGGCCAACCAGCGCCGACTTGCTCATCGCATACGGCGCGCCACCGGCAAACGGCATGCGCTCGGCATTGGTGCTGCCGATATTGATGATCCGACCACCCTGGCCCATGTGCCGGGCAGCGGCTTGGCTGGCAACGAACACACTGCGCACGTTGACGGCGAGGATCCGGTCGAAGTCGGCCAGATCGAACTCGGCCACTGGCGCCACCGCCAGCACACCCGCGTTGTTGACCAGAATGTCGAGCCTACCGAATGCCTTGACCGTCGCCTCCACGGCCTGCTGCACAGCGCTGGCATCGGCACTGTCGGCGCGCAAGGCCAAGGCTTTGCCGCCAGCGTCGTTGATTTCTGCTGCCAGGGCCTCAGCGGTGTCCGCCGAGCTGACATAGGTAAAGGCCACCTGCGCCCCTTCCTTGGCCAGACGGCGCACGATCGCCGCACCGATGCCGCGCGAACCGCCCTGGACCAGGGCTCCCTTGGTGTCGAGAGTAAGTGAATGGGACATGCTGATCTCCTGCAAGTGAAAGGCCGGATGCCTTGGGATGGGAGAAGTATCGGCTGTGGATTACCTGCTGATAAGATGGCAATCGCGATCAGCAGAGTAAACCTGGGGTTGGTAATCATGGCCATGGAGTCGTTCAGCACGCTGGAGTGCTTTATTCGCAGCGCCGAGGTCGGCAGCTTCGCCGAGGCTGCCCGGCGCCTGAGCCTGACCCCGGCAGCGGTGGGCAAGAACGTCGCCCAGCTGGAGGCGCGGCTGGGTGTGCGACTGTTCCAGCGTAGTACGCGCAAGCTGACCTTGACCGAAGCGGGGCAGCGATTTCTCGCCGAGGTCAGCGACAGCTTTCGCACCATTCAATACGCCATGGCCAACCTGGCCAGCGCCGAAGGCCAGCCGGCCGGGCTGTTGCGGGTGAGCATGGGGACGGTTTTCGGGCGTTTGTACGTGCTGCCGCTACTGGCTGAATTTCTTCAGCGCTACCCGGCGATCACCCCCGACTGGCACTTCGACAACCGCCAGGTCGACCTGATTGGCCAAGGCTTCGATGCGGCGATCGGCGGCGGTTTCGATCTGCCGCCGGGGGTAGTGGCGCGCAGGCTGACCCCGGCACACCGGGTGCTGGTCGCCTCGCCGGCTTATCGCCAGCAGCATGGGCCTATCGAGCAGCCCGAAGACTTGCCACGCCACGCCGGGATTTTAATCCGCTCGCCGCAGACCGGCCGCGTGCGCTCCTGGCCGCTGACCAGTCGCTGGCAGGAGCAACGGCCTTTGCAACTGCGCCAGGCCATGACCATGAGTGACTCCGACGCCGCCTGCGCGGTGGCTGAACAGGGCTTGGGCATCGCCCTGGTCAGCTTGCCGTTTGCCGTGCCTTACCTGACCTCAGGCAGGCTGCAGCGGGTGTTGCCGGACTGGTATGTGGATGATGGCAACATCAGTCTCTATTACGCCGAGCACAAGCTGTTGCCGGGCAAGACCCGGGCGTTCATCGATTTCGTGGTGGAGCGGTTTGCGCGGCAGGGGCTGGCGAAGCGCTTTGATGCGCTGGAGGCGCTATAGAAGGCACCCGTGCCGATCTTGTGGGAGCGGGCTTGCCCCGCGATCAGGCCAGGTCAGACGACATCGATCACAATCGACACCTGCGCCACCCCAGCCACCTGCAAACTCACCTCATCATCAACCCGTTTGCCGATCAACAACTGCCCCAGCGGAGAGCGCGGCGTAATCACGGTAACCACCTGCTCGCCCTCGCCGATCTTCAGCCCAGCCCCTTGCGGCCCAAGAAACAGCATCCTCTGGTGACCCTGCTCATCTTCCAAAGTCACCAGGTTGCTGATCTGAATGCCCCGCGCCGGATCATAGTCACGCATGATCAACTGCTGATACGTCAGCAGCGCCTGGCGAATCTCGGCGGTGCGCCGCGCTTGCCCGGTGGCCAGGTACGAAGCCTCAAGGCCCAAGGTGTCGTACTTGTTCTCGGCAATGTTCTCTTCGGCCGTGGCCGTTTCATAGGCGGTCTGGGCGGCGCGGCGCAGCACTTCGACGTCGTCTTCCAGGGTTTGCACGATGCGCGCGAGCAGGGTGGTCTTGTTCATGGTCAGTAGCAGAACTCCAGCACGTTGGCCTGGCTCTTGTCGGTTGGGGCGGTGCGGTTTTGTTGCAGCCAGAACTGACACTTGGGGTTATTCAGGTTGCGCGGGTTGCCTTGGGCGGCATCAGCGGCCTGCTGGGCCTCTTGCTGATGGAGGATGTCCTTGTACCGCTCGAACATCTGCGCCTGGGCATCGGCGGGCTGTGCCGGTGGCGGGGCAGGTGCGACGATTGCTGGCGCCACAGCCTGGGCGACTGGCGTCACCTGTTCAGGCCACCAGCGCAGTGCCAGCCACAGGCTCAGGCCAATGGCAACGGCGCCCAGCCACAGGCCGAAGGCCACGCAGAGGATCAATTGCACGGGCTTGAGGGTAATCTTCAGTTCGCGGCGGCGATACATGGCGGCTTCCTGGCAGGGCGGGTCATGCCGGCATTGTCGCATGGGGGGCGAGAATTATTCAGCGCCAGAGCTTTTGTCGGCAAGCATTTATCCGCACAATCGGCGGTTTTTCCGCGCGGCGAGGGAAGTGGGCATGAAAACCACGTGGGACATTTTCTGCACGGTCGTCGACAACTACGGCGATATTGGCGTGACCTGGCGCCTGGCCCGCCAGTTGGTGGCCGAGCATGATCTGGCGGTGCGCTTATGGGTCGATGACTTGAACGCCTTCGTCCGCCTGTGCCCAGAGGCCGACGCCAACGCCGAGCAGCAATGCCAGCAGGGCGTTGATGTGCGCCATTGGCCGGCTGACTGGCAGGGCGCTGCCCCGGCGCAGGTGGTGGTTGGGGCCTTTGCCTGCGTATTGCCTTCGGCCTATGTCGAGGCGATGCGCGCGCAAGCCACGCCGCCGCTATGGCTGAACCTTGACTATCTGAGTGCGGAAGATTGGGTGGAGGGCTGCCATGGCCTGCCGTCGCCTCAGGCCAACGGCCTGCGCAAGATGTTCTTTTTCCCAGGGTTTACCGCAAACACCGGGGGGCTACTGCGCGAGGCCTCGCTGCTGGCGCGCCGCGATGCTTTCCAGCAAACGCCTGGCGAACGGGCGAGGTTTCTTCAGGGGCTTGGCGTGCAGCTTGAAGCGTCGGCACGATTGATCTCCCTGTTCGCCTACGAAAACCCGCAGTTGGCCAATTGGCTCGATGTGCTGGCGGCAGATCAACAGCCCAGCCATTTGCTGGTGCCGCAAGGGCGGGTGCTGGCTGATCTCGCTTGCTGGTTGGGCGAGGCGCACTTGCCGGTTGGGGCGATCCACCAGCGTGGCGCCCTGACGGTGCAGGTGCTGCCTTTCGTCAGCCAGGACGACTACGACAAGTTGCTCTGGGCGTGCGACTTCAACGCCGTGCGCGGCGAGGATTCATTCGTCCGTGCGCAGTGGGCGGGAGCGCCGATGCTCTGGCACATCTATGTGCAGGAAGAAAACGCCCACTGGGAAAAACTCGAAGCGTTTCTTGGCCATTATCGTCGCGGCTTGTCGGACGCTGCCGCAGGGGCTCTGAGCGATGTGTGGCGCGCCTGGAACATGGATCAAGACATGGCCCAGGCCTGGCAAGCGCTGCAACCGCACTGGCCGCAGTTGCGCCAGCATGCCCGTGACTGGGCCGCAGAACAGGCCACTCGGCCGGACCTTGCCACGGCGCTAGTACACTTTTACCGAAATTCGCTATGATACGCGGCCTCGATTTTTATAAATCCATCCAGATTCGGATACTTCGCAATGAAAACTGGTAAAGAAATCAAACCTGGTACCGTTCTGCGCATCGATAACGATCCGTGGTTGGTTCAGAAAGCTGAATTCACCAAATCGGGCCGTAACAGCGCGATCATGAAGACCAAGCTGAAGAACCTGCTGACCGGCTACAAGACTGAAACCGTCTACGGTGCCGACGACAAGCTGGACGATGTGATCTTGGATCGCAAAGAAGCCACCCTGTCGTTCATCAACGGTGACTCGTACACCTTCATGGACACCACCGACTACACCATGTACGAACTGAACGCCGAAGACATCGAGGCCGTTCTGCCGTACATCGAAGAAGGTATGGAAGACATCTGCGAAGCTGTGTTCTTCGAAGAGCGCCTGGTTTCGGTTGAACTGCCGACTACCATCAGCCGTCAGGTTGTCTACACCGAGAACGCTGCACGTGGCGATACCTCCGGCAAGGTCATGAAGCCTGCCAAGCTGAAGAACGGTACCGAGATTCAGGTTGCCGACTTCATCCAGATCGACGAGTGGATCGACATCGACACCCGCGACAACAGCTTCAAGGGCCGTTCCAAGAAGGCCTAACTTCTTGCGACCCGCAAAAAACCCGGCCTTGGCCGGGTTTTTTTGTGCCTGAAACAGTGTGGGGCTGCTCTTTCACACAGTCACATGCAGCCGCACATCTACATTGCCACGGGTGGCGTTGGAATACGGGCAAACCTTGTGCGCCTTCTCTACCAGGCCTTCAGCTTCAGCCTGTTGCAGGCCAGGCAGGTTGATCTGCAGATCGATATCCAAGCCAAAGCCACCTGGGATTTGGCCAATGCCAACCTTGGCAGTGATCGAGGCATCGGCCGGCAGTTGTTTCTTCTCTTGCCCGGCCACGAACTTCAGTGCGCCGATGAAGCAGGCCGAATAGCCAGCGGCGAACATTTGCTCGGGGTTGGTGCCTTCACCGCCTGCGCCACCCAGCTCTTTGGGGGTGCTCAGCTTGACTTCCAGCTTGCCGTCGCTGGAGCGGGAGGTGCCGTCGCGACCACCGGTGGAGGTTGCCTGGGCGATGTACAGGGGAGTGACCTTTTGCATCTTGAGCCTCGCTTGTGTGCTGTGCGCCGTGGCGCTGGGTGGGTGTGGGATTAAATTAGCGCGCAATTATTTAGTGCGCAAGATAAATCTTCCACCGTTCATCCGAACGGCCATTTCACAGCATAGTCCTCAGAGGCTCTTTTGCAGGCTGGCGCGCAGCTCCAGTAGGTCGGCTTGCAGCTGTTGCAGGCGTTCCAGGCTCAGCCCGCTGGCTTGCAGGATGCACTGCGGGACGCGCTGGGCCTCGTCCTGCAGGGTGCGGCCCTTATCGGTGAGTTGCACCAGCACCACCCGTTCATCCTCGCGGCTGCGGGTGCGCTTGAGCAGACCCTCGCTTTCCAGGCGCTTGAGCAGCGGGGTCAGTGAGCCGGGGTCGGTGAGCAGGCGCTGGCTGATTTCACCCACGGTCAGGCCGTCCTGCTCCCACAACACGAGCATCGCCAAGTACTGCGGGTAGGTCAGGCCCAGGGCCTGCAGCAAGGGCTTGTAGACCTTGGTCATCAGCAACGAGGTGGAGTGCAGGGCGAAGCAGACCTGGTTGTCCAGCAGCAGCTCGGTGCAAGGGGCTTTAGTGTCGGCGTTCATGCAGGTCCTTGAATTAATTCTGGTGAAAATTTAGCACGCTGATGGTTAGCGCGCTCATGACCAGCGTAATCCACTGCGCAAGGCCAGATCCCAAGGTGGAACCGGGCTGAAGCGGCTCTTGAGAAATTCGAGCAGCAATCGACTGCGAGAGTTCGTTTCATGTTCCAGGCGTAGTGCATAGACGCCACTGGTTTCCGGCTGGGGCAAGCCGTTTTGGCAGAACAGCGGCAGCAGTTCACCGCGCAGCAGGTAGTCGCTGATCAGCCAGGTGGGCAGGTGCGCGATGCCTAGGCCGGCGAGCGCGCCGAACAACAGGGTTTCGGCGTTGTTGGCCGACATGCGCATGCGTGCCGGGCGATACAGGCGGTTCTGGCCGTCCACGGCGAAGCGCCAGGCGAACGGCGGCGCCAGGCCGTCCCAGTCCAAGCCATCGTGTTCTGGCAGTTCGCTGGGGCAGGCCGGTACGCCGCGGCTGGCCAGATACCCTGGGCTGGCGCAGGCAATGCGCACCATGTAGGCCAACGGCGTGGCGACCAGGCGCGTATCGGCCAGCGGACCTGCCCGCAGCACCAGGTCGACTTCGCCTAAGTGGCTGCCATGCAGGTCGACGAAGCTGTCGATCAGCCGCAGCTGCACGTCCAGGCCCGGGTAGGCCACGAGGAAGTCGGCGATCGCTGGAGCCAGGTGGCGCCGGCCAAATGCTGCTGGGGCATCGATACGGATCAAACCTTCCGGGGCGTTGCTCAGCGACACCGCCTCGGCGCGTGCCAGGCGTAATTCTTCAACGATGCGCCGGGCGCGTTCGGCGAAAGCCTTGCCAGCCGGGGTCGCACGCACCGCGTGGGTACTGCGTACGAACAGCCGGCTGCCTACGGCGCTTTCCAGGTTGTCGATGCGCCGCGCCACCGCTGAGGGGGTCAGCGGATGGCGGCGGGCGGCCGCGGAAAAGCTGCCGGACTCCAGCACATCCAGGAACAGGCTCAATTGCTCGGTAAGGGTATCGGGGCTCATGCTCGGTCTGCTTGTGCGAGTTACGCATAGCCATTGTGCGTTGCTGTGCGTTTCCCCGCTAGCCTAGTGTCGGTAGCATGCGCGCATCGTGTAACCGGCGGATGAGGCCCTGATGATCGAGTGGTTGATGTATATCGTGTTGGGCGCCGCACTAGGCACCGTGGGTGGTTTGTTCGGGATTGGCGGCGGCTTGATCGCCATTCCGGCCCTCGGCGTGTTATTTGGCCTGGATCAGCAACTGGCCCAAGGCACCGCGCTGGTGATGGTGGTGCCGAACGTGTTGCTGGCGCTGTGGCGCTACCACCAGCGCAACCGCATCGAACTGCGCCATGCGCTGCCGTTATCGTTGTGCAGCTTGCTGTTTGCCTGGTTGGGCTCGATCTGGGCGGTGGGGATCGATGCTCACTCGATGCGCCTGGGTTTTGTCGGCTTCCTGGTGGCGTTGGCGGTGTGGAACGTTGCCCGGATGTTCATGCGCGTTAGCCCGCCGAGCAGCGAGTTGCGCTATGCCTGGCCCTGGCTTGGGGTGCTGGGCAGCTTTGCCGGAACCATGGGCGGGCTGTTCGGCGTAGGTGGGGCCGTGGTGGCGACGCCGATTCTGACCAGTGTGTTCGGTACTACCCAGGTGGTTGCGCAAGGGCTGTCGCTGGCACTGGCGGCGCCCAGCACCATGGTGACGCTGCTGACCTATGGGCTGCACCAGAGTGTGGTCTGGCAGGTGGGCGTTCCGTTGGCGGTCGGCGGGTTGCTGAGCATCAGCTGGGGGGTGAAGTTGGCGCATGCCCTGCCGGAAAAAGTCCTGCGCACGATGTTCTGCGTGTTCTTGGTGGTGTGCGCGGTGATGCTGGTCTACGAGCTCTGAGGATGGATTGTGCTGTCAGTGCATGCCCTATCGCGGGGCAAGCCCGCTCCCACGCGAGTAGCGCAATGGACTGCGCCGCGCGATAGGGCGGTACTACACCGCAAACCCTTCGGTGATGTAGTCAGCCATGCAATCAGTGATCGGCGACTGAGTCTGCGCATTGCGCAGCAACATCACATTGGCCAGCGGCAGCTGGGGCAGGCCGTCGGCTTCACCGAGAATGCGGATGTTGCCGCCGACCAGGCTCTGCAACTGCGCCGTCACCGCCAGGCCGGCCGTGACAATGGCAAAAATCGCCGCAAGGCTGGGGCTGGTATAGGCGATGCGATAATCGATGCCCTGGCTCTCCAGCGCATTGCAGGTCCAAGCCCGGCAGAAACAATCGGTGTTGAACAGCGCCAACGGCATCGGCCGCTGCTCCTGCGGACAAAAGCCCTGTGCCGCGGCCCAGACCAAGCGCTCCTGGCGCAGCAGCTGGCCTATCTCATTACCCGGCTCGCGGGTGACGATGGTCAGGTCCAGGTCCTGGCGCAGCATCAGCTGTTTCGACGAGTCGCAATGCACCTCCACCTGAATCAGCGGATAGGCCTGGGCGAAGCTTGAAAGGATGCTCGGCAGAAAGCGCATGGCGTAGTCGTCAGGCGTGCCGATGCGCACCACCCCGACCATGTGCGGCATGCGCAAGGTGTTGAATACTTCGCCATGCAACTTGAGGATGCGCCGGGCATAGCCAAGCAGCACCTGGCCTTCGGCGGTCAGGCGCACCTGGCGGCCGTCGCGCTCGAACAGCTGGCGCTGGAGGATGTCTTCCTCCAGGCGCTTCATCTGCATGCTGACCGCCGACTGGGTGCGGTTGACCACCTCGCCAGCGCGGGTGAAGCCGCCTTGTTCGGCGATGGCGACGAAGGTGCGTAGGACGTCCGAATCGAGGCTCTGGTACTGGGACATTGCATCAATCTCCGAGATGCATGGCATCAGAAACATTCGTTGGATTGATCGTATGCCTGGCGCGAGACTGAAGCCATCAACACGGAGGGCTTCACGATGAAAGGTCATGTCAGCGTTACCCAGCAACCTGTCTTTTCTGTCGGCCACCTGCTGCATGAGGTGGGGCACCGGTTGGCGCGGTGGCATCAGCTGTATCGTCAGCGCCAGGAGCTGGCCGGGCTAAGTGATGCGACGCTTGCCGATCTGGGGTTGAGCCGGGCGGATATCCAGCGCGAGGCCGAGCGGCCGTTCTGGGATGATCCGCTGCGTAAGTAAGTGTCAGTATCGGCCTCGTCGCGGGGCAAGCCCGCGCCTGCACCCGCGATGAGGGCCGAACAATCGCTACAAAGATGATTGCCAGGCCTTAGCTCAGCGGCGCACCTGCTTCAGCGTCTCGGCAATCAAGAACGCCAGCTCCAGCGACTGATCAGCATTGAGCCGCGGATCGCAATGGGTGTGGTAGCGATCCGACAGCCCATCCTCGGTAATCGGCCGCGCCCCACCAATGCACTCGGTGACGTTCTGCCCGGTCATCTCGATGTGAATCCCGCCCGCATAAGAGCCTTCGGCCTGATGCACCTGGAAGAACTGCTTGACCTCATCGAGGATCTGGGCGAAGTCGCGGGTCTTGTAGCCGCTGCTTGCCTTGATGGTATTGCCATGCATCGGGTCGGAGCTCCACAGCACCTTGCGTCCCTCGCGCTCGACGCTGCGAATCAGCCCTGGCAGGTGATCGCCAACCTTGCCTGCGCCCATCCGCACGATCAGGTTCAGGCGCCCTGGGTCGTTGTCCGGGTTGAGCGTATCGATCAGGCGGATCAACTCCTCAGGCTTCATGCTTGGCCCGACCTTGACGCCAATCGGGTTATGCACCCCACGCAGAAACTCCACATGGGCGCCGTCGAGCTGGCGCGTGCGGTCGCCGATCCACAGCATGTGCGCCGAGCAATCGTAGAAATCGCCGGTCAGGCTGTCGCGGCGCACGAAAGCTTCTTCGTAATTGAGCAGCAGCGCTTCGTGGGCGGTGAAGAAGCTGGTTTCACGCAGTTGCGGCGCGCTGTCCAGGCCACAGGCGCGCATGAACGCCAGGGTCTCGTCGATACGGTCGGCCAGCTGGTGATACTTCTCGGCCAGGGCGGAGTTGGCGATGAAATCCAGGTTCCACTTGTGTACCTGGTGCAAGTCGGCGAAACCACCCTGGGCGAAGGCGCGCAGCAAGTTGAGGCTGGCGGTGGCCTGGTGGTAGGCCTGCAGCAGGCGCTCAGGGTCGGGGATGCGGCTGGGCTCGTCGAAACCGATACCGTTGACGATATCGCCGCGATAGGCCGGCAGGGTCACTTGGCCGATGGTTTCGTCGCCCGCCGAGCGAGGCTTGGCGAACTGACCGGCCATGCGTCCGACTTTCACCACCGGGCAACCGGCGGCGAAAGTCATGACGATGGCCATCTGCAGCAACACCTTGAAGGTGTCGCGGATTTTCGCCGCGGAGAACTCGGCGAAGCTCTCGGCGCAATCACCGCCCTGGAGCAGGAATGCGCGGCCCTGGGTGACCTCGGCAAACTGTCGGCGCAACTCCCGCGCCTCGCCGGCGAAAACCAAGGGTGGGTAGCTGGCCAGGGTCTGCTCGACCTTGAGCAGGTGCGCAGCGTCTGGGTAGGTCGGTTGCTGCTGGATCGGCAGGGCGCGCCAGCTTTCAGGGCTCCAGGGTTGCTTCATCACGGGCTCGGTATGGTCTGTTATGGGCTGTCTGTCATGGTATCAGCTGGCGAGCCGCTTGTTGCACCGGGGGCATTGACGGACAATGGCGGTTTTGTGCGCAGGTCAGGCGGGAGTGGCAATGTCCAACGAGCGGGAAGAGCGGCTGCTGGCGCGGGTCGAGGATGCCTTTGGCGTTGTCAGCGTCTACGAAGTCGAGGACTACCGTTTTCTTGAGTTCGGCGATGCTATCGAGCAGAGCTGCGTGTTCACTGCCGACCCCAGCTGGCTGGAGTACGACTACACCCGCGCGATGCTGCTGGGCGCGTTGTGCCATCCACAGCCGGAGAGTGCGCTGTTTCTTGGGCTGGGTGCCGGCACCCTGACCCAGGCCTGCCTGAAGTTTCTGCCGTTGGAAGATGTCGAGGCCATCGAACTGCGCCCGGATGTGCCGCGTCTGGCCATGGAGTACCTGGGCCTGGATGACGATCCGCGCCTGTACGTGCGGGTGGGCGATGCGCTCGAGCTGCTGGCGAGTGCGGAAAAGGCCGACCTGATCTTCGTTGACCTGTACACCGACCATGGTCCGGGTGTCGGGCACCTGGCCTGGGGTTTTCTGGAAAACTGCCAGAAGCAGCTCAACCCCGGCGGTTGGCTGGTGATCAACCAATGGGCCGGCGATGACGGCAAGCCGCTGGGCGCGGCGCTGTTGCGCGGGTTGTATCACCGCCATTACTGGGAGCTGCCGGTCAAGGAGGGCAACGTGATCCTGTTCGTGCCGGCCGAGCTTGAGCAGCAGTTGGATATCGAACAACTGCGCGGGCGGGCCGAGGCGCTGGCGCCGCAGCTGGGATACAGCCTTGAGTACCTGGTCAAAGAGGTGCGGCCAGCGACCTGATGTTGGCTTTAAAACACCACGATCACTGTGGGAGCGGGCTTGCCCGCGAAGAAAGCACCACAACCTGAAGGGGAAACGATTCAGCCACTATCAGATGATGGCTGCATACTGGCCGCTATTTCCGAAAAAAATCTAACTGCCCGAAACGATTTCAGGTATAGTACGCGCCGGTCTTTTAGCGGGCCGCAAAATCAGGTGGTGCAAATCCTCCGAGTCCAGCTTCGGCTGCACGTCCGCTAGGCGGACCTTCCCAAGTTTTTCTTTTTCAATCGTTTTCGCAAATCCCCGCCGCCAAAGCTGCCTGGGTGACCCTCGGGTCTTTCAAGGCATGTGCAGCTTTGGAGCATGGGTCTTTGCGGATGCACATAGAGGCAGACCCATGACCCAGGAAACCGGCGGATTCGCCGCTCTCGGACTTAACCCGAACATTGTTGCTGCCGTACTGGCCACCGGCTACGAAGAGCCGTCCGCCATTCAGCAACAATCGATTCCGATCATCCTCGACGGTCATGACATGATCGGCCAGGCGCAGACCGGCACCGGTAAAACCGCTGCCTTCGCTCTGCCGATCCTCAATCGTATCGATGTGAGCAAGCGCGAACCGCAAGCCCTGATCCTGGCGCCAACCCGTGAGTTGGCGCTGCAAGTTGCAACCGCTTTCGAAACCTACGCCAAGCAAACGCCAGGCGTTAACGTAGTAGCTGTCTACGGTGGTGCCCCAATGGGCCCACAGCTGCGTGCCATTCGCAACGGCGCGCAAATCGTCGTAGCTACCCCAGGCCGTCTGTGCGACCACCTGCGTCGTGACGAGAAAGTCCTGTCGACCGTTCAGTACCTGGTACTGGACGAAGCCGACGAGATGCTCAAGCTGGGCTTCATGGATGACCTCGAAGTGATCTTCGACGCCATTCCGGCCACGCGCCAGACCGTGCTGTTCTCGGCGACCCTGCCGTCGTCGATCCGCAGCATCGCCGAGCGTCACCTGCGCGAGCCGAAGCACGTCAAGATCCAGAGCAAGACCCAGACCGTTACCGCGATCGACCAGGCGCACCTGATGGTCCACGCCGACCAGAAGATCCCGGCTGTGCTGCGTCTGCTGGAAGTCGAAGAATTCGATGCCTTGATCGCCTTCGTGCGTACCAAGCAAGCCACCCTGGACTTGGCCGCTGCCCTGGAAGCCAAAGGCTACAAGGCTGCCGCGCTGAACGGCGACATCGCCCAGAACCAGCGTGAGCGCGTAATCGACTCGCTCAAGGATGGCCGCCTGGACATCGTCGTCGCCACCGACGTCGCTGCCCGTGGTCTGGACGTACCGCGTATCACCCACGTGTTCAACGTCGACATGCCGTACGACCCAGAGTCCTACGTGCACCGTATCGGCCGTACTGGCCGTGCGGGTCGCGAAGGCCGTGCACTGCTGCTGGTCACCCCGCGTGAGCGCCGCATGCTGCAGGTCATCGAGCGTGTAACCGGTCAGAAGGTTGCTGAAGCCCGCCTGCCTGGCCCACAAGCTGTACTGGATGCGCGGATCAAGAAATTGACCGCAAGCCTGGCGCCGCTGGTGGCCGAAGCAGAAGCCAGCCATGGCGACCTGTTCGACCGTCTGACCGCTTCGCTGGAATGCACGCCACGTGCCCTGGCCTCGGCCCTGCTGCGCAAGGCCACCAATGGCCAGCCGCTGGACCTGGCTTCGGTTGAGCGCGAGCAGCCACTGGTGCCGACTAGCGGCCCACGTGGTGAGCGTGCCGAGCGCGGTGAGCGCAGCGATCGTGGCGAGCGTAGCGACCGTGGTGACCGCGAGCGTCGCGCGCCAATGCCACTGGCTGAAGGCCGTGTGCGTTGCCGTACCGCCCTGGGTGCCCGTGACGGTATCGCCGCCAAGAACCTGTTGGGTGCGATCCTCAACGAGGGCGGCCTGGCCCGCGACGCTATCGGCCGCATCCAGGTGCGCGACAGCTTCAGCCTGGTCGAGCTGCCGGAGGATGGTCTGGAGCGTCTGCTGACCAAACTCAAGGACACCCGCGTAGCCGGTAAGCAGCTCAAGCTGCGCCGCTATCGCGAGGATTGATCCTGGCGCAATGAAAAAATCCCCGGCCTAGGTCGGGGATTTTTTTGCCTGTCGAGCTAAGAATTATGCCGGATGTGCTGGCCTCTTCGCGGGCAAGCCCGCTCCCACACGGCTTGATGCGATCTGTGTGGGGGCGGGCTTGCCCGCGAAGAGGCCGCTGATCTCAACACAAGGCTTTAGTCAAACCGATAGATATCCATTCCCAGCGCACCGAGGGTGAACCCCTGGTGCACCACACCAAACTTGTCACCCGCGCCCAAGGCAAAGAACAGCGGCAGCAAATGCTCATCACTGGGATGATTGCGTAGCGCATGCGGCGCCTGCTGGCGGTAGTCGAGCAGGGCAGGGCGGTCATCTTCCTTGAGCCTGTCGACCACCCAATCACGAAACGCCAGTGCCCAAGGCTCGATCGCATCTGGCCCGGCATGCCAGTCCAACTCGCCCAGGTTGTGCGTGATGCTGCCCGAGCCGATCAGCAGAATACCTTCATGGCGCAGCGACTCCAGCGCCTGGCCCACCTCCAGTTGCAAGCGAGGCCCGGCCTGGCTGGGCAGAGAAACCTGCACTACCGGGATGCCCGCATTGCGGTACATCAGCGACAACGGCACCCAGGCACCATGATCGAACGGTCGCTGCTCATCCAAAAGCGCCGGCAGGCCCGCAGCGGTCAATTGCGCGCTTATCTTGCGGGCCAGCTCGGGGTCACCTGGCGCCGGGTATTGCACCGCGTACAGCGCCGGAGGGAAGCCGTGGAAGTCATGCCAGGTGTGCGGCTGCGGATTACTCATGACCAGCAGCTCACGGCTCTCCCAGTGCGCCGAGACCACCACGATCGCTTTCGGTCGGGGCAAGGCGTTGGCCAGTGCTGCCAAGGCCGGTCCGCTGGCGCCAGGTTGCAGGGCGAGCATGGGCGATCCATGGGAAATGAACAGGCTGGGCAGCATGGCGGGGTCCTGACAGTTAAGATGCAGCCATCTTCGATCAGTTGAAGATCGAGATCCAATATAAGTTTTCACCGCGAACTATCGAAAAATCGGGAGCGAACATGCAGCCGGCGTTCTGGCACAAAAAGTGGGCAGACAACCAGATTGGCTTTCACCAGGCTCAGGTCAACCCCTATCTGCAAGCGTACTGGCCGCTCGCTGAGCTAGCGCCGGGCAGTCGGGTGCTGGTGCCGTTGTGTGGCAAGAGCCTGGATATGATCTGGCTTGCCGCCCAAGGCTATCGGGTGTTGGGCGTGGAATTGTCGAGGCGGGCGGTAGAGGACTTCTTCGCTGAGCATGGCTTGCAGGCGCAGGTGTCGCAACAGGGCGCCTTCGAAGTCTGGCGCAGTGCTGAGGTGGAACTATGGTGTGGCGATTTCTTTGCCTTGCAGCCTGGCGATGTTGTCGATTGCGCAGGCCTTTATGACCGTGCTGCGCTGATCGCCTTGCCCCAGGAGATGCGCCATCGCTACATGGCGCTGCTGTCTGAACTGCTACCAGCAGGCTGCCGAGGCGTGCTGGTGACACTCGACTACGAGCAGGCCCGTGTGGACGGGCCGCCGTTTTCGGTGGCAGATAGTGAGGTGCGCGCTGGCCTGCGCGGATGGCAGGTCGAGCAGGTGCAGCAAGAGCAGGTTATCGGGCAGAGCCCGAAGTTTCAGCAGGCTGGGGTGACGAGCCTGTTCGAGCGGGTTTATCGGCTACACCACTGAGCCACAAAAAAGGGCGACCGAAGTCGCCCTTTCTAATGGCTGGTAGAGGATCAGCCGCGGCGACGCAGCGCCTCGATACGCTCTTCCAGCGGCGGGTGGCTCATCAGCAGGCCCGCCAGGCCTTGCTTGAGGCCGCCGTTGATGCCAAACGCCTTGAGGGTGTCGGGCATGTGCACCGGCATGCCTTGCTCTACGCGCAGGCGCTGCAGCGCGCCGATCATTGCGGCGGTGCCGGCCAGCTGGGCGCCGGCTTCGTCGGCACGGTACTCGCGGCGACGCGAGAACCACATGACGATCATGCTGGCCAGGATGCCCAGAATCAGCTCGGCGACGATGGTCGCCACGTAATAGGCGATGCCTTGGCCTTCTTCGTTCTTGAAGATCACCTTGTCGACGAAGTTGCCGATGATGCGGGCGAAGAACATCACGAAGGTGTTCACCACGCCTTGCACCAGCGCCAGGGTGACCATGTCGCCGTTGGCCACGTGGCCGATTTCGTGAGCCAGTACCGCGCGCACTTCATCGGGCGAGAAGCGCTCCAGCAGGCCTTGGGACACTGCCACCAGCGCGTCGTTACGGTTCCAGCCGGTGGCGAAGGCGTTGGCCTCGTAAGCCGGGAAGATACCCACTTCGGGCATCTTGATGCCGGCTTCGCGCGACAGCTCCTCGACCGTTTGCAGCAGCCACTGCTCGTGGCGGGTGCGCGGCTGGGTGATGATTTGCGTGCCGGTGCTCATCTTCGCCATCCATTTGGAGATGAACAGCGAGATCAGCGAGCCGGCGAAGCCGAACACGGCGCAGAACACCAGCAGCTGGCTGAGGTCGAGATCAACCCCGTTGGCCGCCATGAACCCATTGAAGCCAAACAGGCTCAGGGTAATGCTTGCAACCAGCACCACCGCAAGGTTGGTGGCTACAAACAACAAGATGCGCATCATGGTTGTTACGTTCTCCTGACGGATAAAAATGTTGCGTACTGCGGGGTATATAAGGGGGAGATGACGCCGATTCAACCGGTCGACTATTTCAAACTGTGTAGCGCGGAGTATGGCAGAGGAAACTGGCCGGTTTGTGGGATAGAGCGTTGCAGGATGTAAGAAGATTCGCGGCGCTAAGCATTGAATGGGCCGCAAAGCGGCCCCAAGCTCAATTACTGCTGATAGGTACGCAAGAAGTTGCCAATCCGCCCAATCGCCTGCTCCAGGTCATCGACCCGGGGCAAGGTCACCACGCGGAAGTGATCCGGCCACGGCCAGTTGAAGGCGGTGCCTTGAACGATCAGCAGCTTCTCCGAGAGCAGCAAATCCAGCGCGAACTTTTCGTCATTGAGGATTGGGCACACCTTCGGGTCGATCCGTGGGAAGGCATACAGCGCGCCCATCGGCTTGACGCAGCTCACCCCGGGGATGGCATTGAGCAGTTCATAAGTGCGGTTACGCTGCTCCAGCAGGCGGCCAGGCGGCAGCACCAGGTCATTGATGCTCTGGTAGCCGCCCAGGGCGGTCTGGATCGCGTGCTGGGCCGGCACGTTGGCGCACAGGCGCATGTTGGCCAGCATGTCGATGCCTTCGATGTAGCTCTGGGCGTGGTGCTTGGGCCCGGAGATGATCAGCCAGCCGGAGCGGAAGCCCGCCACCCGGTACGACTTGGACAAGCCGTTGAAGGTCAGGCAGAGCAGGTCAGGCGCCAGCGAGGCGGTGCTGATGTGCACGGCTTCGTCGTAGAGGATCTTGTCGTAGATCTCGTCGGAGAACACCACCAAGTTATGCTGGCGAGCCAGTTCGAGCATGCCCAGCAGCAGCTCCTTGGAGTACACCGCGCCCGTGGGGTTGTTCGGGTTGATGATCACCAGCGCCTTGGTATTGGGGGTGATCTTGGCCTTGATGTCTTCAAGGTCAGGGAACCAGTCGGCCTGCTCGTCGCACAGGTAGTGCACCGGCTTGCCGCCCGCCAGGCTCACCGCAGCGGTCCACAGAGGGTAGTCAGGCGCTGGGATCAGCACCTCGTCGCCATTGTTGAGCAGGGCCTGCATCGACATCACGATCAGCTCGGAGACGCCGTTGCCGAGGTAGATGTCCTCGATGGTCACGCCTTCGATTTCTTTTTGCTGGCAGTACTGCATGACGGCCTTGCGCGCGCTGAACAGGCCTTTGGAGTCGCTGTAGCCCTGGGCGGTCGGCAGGTTGCGGATTACGTCCTGGAGGATCTCGTCCGGCGCCTCGAAGCCAAACGGCGCCGGGTTGCCGATGTTCAGCTTGAGGATGCGGTGGCCTTCCTCTTCCAGGCGTTTGGCGTGCTTGAGCACTGGGCCGCGAATGTCGTAGCAGACATTGGCGAGCTTGTTCGATTTACTGAACTGCATGATGTGATCCCGATTGAGAAGTCGCAGGCGCCGCCGTCGAAAGGTTTGAAAGGGCGTGGCGCGGGTGCCAGACTTGAGGCCTGGCACACGAAGCCAACTAATATACGTGCCACCCGCGCCCTGGAAAAGACGGTGCGGCGTGAAATTCAGCCTGCCGAGGTTCCTACATGCAAAAGATCGACAAAACCCTAGAAGAGTGGCGCGAGATGCTCGACCCTGCGCAGTATCAGGTCTGTCGTCTGAAGGGCACCGAGCGGCCCTTCAGTGGCAAGTACAACAGCGAGAAGCGCGCTGGTGTCTACCATTGCATCTGCTGCGACCTGGCACTGTTCGATGCGCAGGCCAAGTTCGATTCCGGCTGTGGCTGGCCAAGCTTCTATGAGCCGATCGCGCAGAGCGCGATGATCGAGATTCGCGACACCTCCCACGGCATGATCCGCACCGAGGTCACCTGCGCCCAGTGCGATGCCCACTTGGGGCATGTCTTCCCTGATGGCCCGCCACCGACCGGCCTGCGCTACTGCATCAACTCGGTGTGCCTGGATTTCAAACCGCGTGACTGACCGGAGAGCGCCAATGGCTGACTCGTTGCTGGATATTCCCTGCGTTACCCTCACCGGCGAGCACAAGCTGCTGGGCGATTTCCAGGGCAAGGCTGTACTGGTGGTGAACACCGCCAGCCAATGCGGCTTCACCCCGCAGTACAAAGGCCTGGAGCAGCTGTGGCAGGACTACCGCGAGCGTGGCCTGGTGATCGTCGGGTTCCCCTGCAATCAGTTCGGCAAGCAAGAACCTGGCGATGCCCGCGAGATCGCCACGTTCTGCGAAACGCGCTTTGGCGTGAGCTTCCCGTTGATGCGCAAGATCGAGGTCAACGGCCCCGGCGCCCACCCGCTGTTCGTCGAGCTGAAAAAACGCGCCCCCGGCCTGCTGGGCACGCAGAAGGTCAAGTGGAATTTCACCAAGTTCCTGCTCGACCCGGTCAGCGGCAAGGTCACCCGCTTTGCTCCAGCGACCAAACCTGAAGCGCTCAAGGCCGCCATCGAGCCGCTGCTCAACCGCTGACCGGCACCCAGTGCTCGATCAGTGCCAGTAGTTCTTCGCGGCGAAACGGTTTGGCCAGGTAGTCATCCATGCCCGCCGCGCGGCAGCGTTCGCGCTCCTCGGGCATGGCATTGGCGGTCAGGGCGACGATTGGCAACTGCGGCCAACGACCGCTCTGGCGAATCCGCCGGCTGGCTTCATAGCCGTCCATGATCGGCATGTTGCAGTCCATCAGCACCATGTCGACGTCTTCTTGCTCCAGCACCTCCAAGGCTTGCGCGCCTTGGGTGGCGAGCAGTACATCGCAGCCGAGCTTGCCCAGCATGCCCTTGGCCACCAGCTGGTTGACCGGGTTGTCCTCCACCAGCAGGATGCGCGCCCGGCGCTCGTGCAGCTTGGGGAATTCGTGTGGCAGTGGGGCATCTGGCGCGCCCCCTTGAAGCATTCGCCGCAACGTCTGATACAGCGCATTGCGCGCCAATGGCCGCGCCAGTTGCACCAGTGGCGCCAGGCGCTGGGCCTCTTCGCCGGGGAGGAAGTTGCCGTAGGCGGTTACCAACAGAATCGGCGCCGTGACCGCAGGGCGCAGATCCAGCAGATGCTCCACGTCATCGGTGATCAGCAGATCCAGGGCGCTGTGAGGGAGTTCAGCGGCATCGTCCAGCCGGGTGAAGGTCAGGCCCCAGCCAGGCAACAGCCCGGACAATAGCTCGGACAGGCCACTGCCAGGCTTGCTCAGCGCCACCACCTGGCCGCGCAGCTTCGCCGGCGCAATCGCCTCGGTGTGGGTGGGTAGCGGCAGGTCGGCACTGAAGCGGCTGCCAAAGCCGGTTTGCGAATGAATGTGCAAGTGCCCCTGCATGGCCTTGCACAGGTTGCGTGTCAGCGCCAGGCCAAGGCCCGTGCCGCCATATTGGCGGGTGATGCCAGCGCCGGCCTGGGTGAAGGGCTGGAAAATGCGCACCTGGGCTTCTTCGGGGATGCCGATGCCGGTATCGCTGACCTCCAGGCGTACGCCACCGACGATAGGCATCAAGCGCACATCGACCCGGCCAAAGCGGGTGAACTTGAGCGCGTTGGACAGCAGGTTGCTGACGATCTGCCGTACCCGGGTCGGGTCGCCCAGCACCGTGCTGGGGAAGTCCGGCGCGATCAGGCAAGTCAGCTCGACACTGCTCGCGGCGTTCTGCGACAGCAGGTTGGCGGTGTCTTCGACCATCGCTCCCATATCGAAGGCAATTCGCTCCAGCTCCAGCTGGCCAGCGTCGAACTTGGACAGATCGAGGATATCGTTGAGCAGCTCCACCAGCACCTTGCCCGAGTCGTGGGCTATCGACAGCTGTTGGCGCTGCTCGGCCGCCAGCGGGCTGTCCAGGGCCAGCGCGATCATGCCCAGCATGCCGTTGAGCGGGGTGCGGATCTCGTGGCTCATGTTGGCCAGGAACGCCGCCCGTGCCTGGGCCATTTCCAGGGCGCGGCGGCGCGCCTCTTCCAGGTCCTGATTGGTCTGGCTGAGCCGGTCGTTGCTGGACTTGAGTTCGTTGGTACGCGCCGAGACGATGTTTTCCAGTTCGTTGAGGTACTGCGTCAGGCGGTTTTCCGCAGCGCGCCGTTGCTGGATTTCAGTGGCCATGCTGACGAACTGTTGGTTGGCCACTTTGACCAGCACGCCAATTTCGTCGAGCTCATGGCCGTGCGGGCAGTCCAGGCGGGTCTGCTGTGGCTGGCGCGGGTCGCTGTTGCTCAGCGCGGCGATCACCGTGACCAGCGGTTTGGTCAGCATCATGTAGAACAGTGCCAGCAGGATCCCGGTAAGCACCAGGCTGCGGGCAAAGCCATTGAACAGGGTGACCCCGGCACGGTCGAGGAAGCGGCTGCCGAAGGTGTAGGTGTCGACATCCAGGTACAAGGTGCCGAGGTATTCGTGGGGCATGTGCGCCAGGTACAGGCGATCCTGGAGCTGGCGATACTCGCCGAAGAGAAAGTCGCTCAGTGGCCGGTAGCGGTCTTCCAGGCGCGGGCGCTGGACGTCTGCCAGCACCGTGTCATTGTTGTCGATCAAGCGCGCGCGGATCACCGCTGGCGATTGCAGCAGCCCGCCTGTCAGCTCCTGGGCCAGCTCGGCATCGATGTTATAGGCGATGCGCGAGGCCGGATTGTGGCTGATTTGCAGCAACGCCTGCACTTCGCGGTTGATGGACGCGTCTTCGCTGGCATAATCGATGCCGATCTGGATGAGACTGAGCAATGTTCCCAGGATGAAGCCGACCAGGACTGTCAACCGGGCTTGCTTGTATGACAGGCGATTGGTGAACTTGATATCCATGTGTCCCGAGCCGGTTCCTCGCTCCTGCGCTGCGCAAGCATAGCCGATCAACCTCGGCTGCTGGCGGGTCTGTCGAACATTCAGCTGGAAGATTGCTGTTGGCAGTGCCGGCCCTATCGCGGGGCAAGCCCGCTCCCACGCCTGCGCCCTCTTGAAGATAGGCCGGCGTGGGAGCGGGCTTGCCCCGCGATAGGGCCGGCACTGCCAACCAAAACCTCAAAGCCTCGCCTTGCCAGGAGTCACCATGGACCCCCGCTTGAACGCCTTCCTCGAACGTGCCGAATCTGTCCTCGCCCGTCTCGAGCCGCTGCTGCCGGCGCCGCGCCCGCAGATCGACTGGAATACTACCCTGGCCGCGCGCTGGCAGCGCGATGGCCGCAGCGGCTACCTGATGCCGCTGCACGTCAGCCTGGATATCCGCCTGAGCGACCTGATCGGCGTCGACAAGCAACGCGATCAGCTAGGCCGCAACACCCATCAGTTCATCAACGGCCTGCCGGCCAACCACGCGTTGCTGTGGGGCTCGCGTGGCACAGGCAAGTCATCGCTGGTGCGCGCCTTGCTGGCCGAGCATGCCGATGCCGGGCTGCGCCTGATCGAGATCGAACGCGATCACCTGGCCGACTTGCCGCGGGTGGTCGAGCAGCTGCAAAAGCTTGAGCAGCGCTTCATCCTGTTCTGCGACGACCTCTCGTTCGAAGCCGGGGAGGGCGACTACCGGGTACTCAAGAGCGTGCTCGATGGCTCGCTGGAGCAGGCGCCGGACAATGTCTTGCTGTACGCCACCTCCAACCGTCGCCACCTGGTGCCGGAGAAGCAGAGCGACAACGAAAACTGGAAGATGGTCGACGGCGAGCTGCATCCCAATGAAGCAGTAGAAGACAAGATCGCGTTGTCCGACCGCTTCGGCCTGTGGCTGTCGTTCTACCCCTTCAGCCAAGAACACTTCCTCAACGTGGTCGAACACTGGATCGGTCAGTTGGCCAGCGCCGCCGGGCTTGACTGGCAGCGTGACGAGGCGCTGGAAATACTCGCCGTGCGCTGGGCAACCGGGCGCGGTAACCGAAATGGCCGTTGTGCCTATCAGTTCGCCCGCTACTGGGTCGGGCTGCAATTGCTGGAGCAGAAATAAATGATCGACCTCAATGCCAGTGGCGCAGGCCTAAACGGCTATGACTTGCTGGCTGCGCAAGTGCAGGCACTGTTCGCCGACGAGCGCGACTTCATCGCCAACGCCGCGCAGTTCTCGGCTTTTCTCTATAGCCAGTTGGATGACCTGAACTGGGCGGGCTTGTATATCAATCGCAACGAGGAGCTGGTGCTTGGCCCGTTCCAGGGGCAAGTGGCCTGCGTGCGCATTCCGTTCAGCAAGGGTGTGTGCGGGGCAGCGGCGGCGACCCAGCAGACTCAGCGGGTGGACGATGTGCATGCCTTCCCTGGGCATATCGCCTGTGACAGTGCGTCCAACAGCGAATTGGTGATTCCCTTGGTGAAAGAGGGCAGGCTGATTGGGGTGCTCGATCTGGATAGCCCGAAGCTTGCGCGGTTCAGTGAGGCCGATCAGCAAGGGTTGGAAAAGTTGGCGGCGATCTTTCTTGAGCTGACCGACTGCTGAGCATGACAAAGGGGCCTGACAAGGCCCCTTTTTGGGTCAATCGTAGATGACCTTCTTCTTCCAGGTCTCATCTTCATCAGTCTTGAGCCCCGCCGTCAGCTCATTCTGATCATTCTCCGCCGGCTCCATCTGATCGAGCACCATCGCGTTGGCCCGTGCCAGCAGCTTCTCCAGATAGGTCAGCTGCTCTTCATATTGTTTAGGCTCAGGCTGCTTGCGCAGATACTGCACACCCCGCTCGAACGCCAACCGTGCATGCCCTGGCTGATTCTGCTGCAGCGCCTGCTGCCCCAGGTTGTTAAAGAACTCGATATGCAGCAATACCAGGATATGGCGGATTTCCTTGACCCAGTACTTGCCCTCATTGGTCGCCAGGAAACCTTCCTGGGTAGCGCGCACGATCTGGTTATGCAGCGCTTCGAGCAAGAAACGTACATCCTTGGCCTTGACCTCGGTTTGAATCGGGCTGGGTGGATTGTTCACGGGCAGCTTGTCGCCCTGGGCAACCAAACCTTCAAGTTCAGCCAGGCGGCCTTTGAGGTCACCGTTGTGCTTGTCCACCGCCAACTGACGTTGGGTGACGTTCAGTTCCAGGCGAGTCATCAGCAGCTTGAGGGCAGGGGTCATCAGCTGGCCGGGGAAGGTTTCGTTGATTTCCCCGCAGCGGCGCGCGCGTTCGGCCAGCTCGATCTTCAGTCGGGCGCGCTCAAGCTTATTGTTCTCGACCACATTATTGAGGTAGCCGATCACGATCAGTAACGCGATACCGGCCACGATGAGCAGGGTGATCAGAAGTGGTGTCACCGTTAACGCCTCATGAAGAAGTTTTGCATCATTGAGTGTAGTGAGTTCGCCAACAGGCGAACAGTGCAGCCTGGCGGACTGAACCGCGAGTACCCTGTGGGAGCGGGCTTGCCCGCGAAGAGGCCGGCACGCCTGCCGCAATCTATATGTCGGCCCACTTCTCGATTTCTCAAGGTAGTGGCACTTTGCTGCGAGCTTGCCGGGCCATCGTCAGAAAATCAACGCCAATAGCCAGACACATCCTGCCCGCAGCGGTGACAACTAGGGAAGTCATTGATTTAAATAAATTTATACAAAGGGGTTGACGGCTTTCCATCCCATCCCTAGAATGCGCGCCACTTGCAGCGTAAAGCACACAGCGATACGCCGTAGGGAGTGAAAGCAGGCAGTAATGCCAGCAGCGTGTCCCCTTCGTCTAGTGGCCTAGGACACCGCCCTTTCACGGCGGTAACAGGGGTTCGAGTCCCCTAGGGGACGCCATATTGCGGGAATAGCTCAGTTGGTAGAGCACGACCTTGCCAAGGTCGGGGTCGCGAGTTCGAGTCTCGTTTCCCGCTCCAGTTTCTCCGGCACTGCTTAAGGGCGGGGCAGGAAAAGAAAGTCCAGGTCGAATCGTGAGGTTCAGTATCTGGCGCACTGAAAAGTGTTGTGTGTCCCCTTCGTCTAGTGGCCTAGGACACCGCCCTTTCACGGCGGTAACAGGGGTTCGAGTCCCCTAGGGGACGCCATTTGCGGGAATAGCTCAGTTGGTAGAGCACGACCTTGCCAAGGTCGGGGTCGCGAGTTCGAGTCTCGTTTCCCGCTCCAGTTTAAATACTGTGGCGTTCGCACGGTGCAGTGGTGGTGAAGGTCGTCAAGGTGCTTCACGCCGATTAGCGGTAAAGCTTCACATTGCGGGAATAGCTCAGTTGGTAGAGCACGACCTTGCCAAGGTCGGGGTCGCGAGTTCGAGTCTCGTTTCCCGCTCCAAATTAAAAACGCCACTTCGGTTGAAGTGGCGTTTTTTTATTTATGCAATTGTATAGTGCCTAAACGCATGAACATCGCTGCTCCCTTGAGTTGGCATGGCGTTGCTTTTGGGGCGGGTGCTGCTAGAAAGGGCGGGCGAGGACGCTTTAAAAGTTTTCTGAGCCATCATGGCGGCTTTAGTTGCTTTAGCTGTTGCGAGCGTTAATGACAAATCCAGGGCTGCAGTACCCATTGATACGTAATCTAGAATGTCTGCAGCTTGCATCATTCCCTCGTCATTCTTTGCAAAACCCACAGCGCTGACTACAGTGCTAGCGATGGTCAAGCTGGTGGATACTACGTTCATCAGCGTCATGGCAGACAGCAGGCCGGTAAAATAAATACCGACACCGAGGCTGGCTACTGACAAAATGATGGATGCGATACCCACGCCAATTATTTTCGCAAGAATACCCTTCTTCGCCTTTTGCATTTCTTCTTCCGCACGTTTCACAGCGGCTTCATATTCATATCGGCGGTAGCGATAGTAACGCTCACTCTCAGTCTCATAAGCAGAGGTCAGTTCGATACCTCGTGCGCCAGCGCTGTATGCGGTCCTCTCATATGCCCTGGTTAAAGCGATACCTTGGGCGAAGTGCCCCGTCGGATCGCGGAAGGCTATGGGGTTTCCTTGGGCGTAACCGTAGTCATTGATGCCACCCTTGCCGAAAGGGCTGAGCGAGTCGGGGCTATGGAAGCGCATGAGGGTCGGATTGTAGGTACGATAGCCGCTGCCCAGCAGATACCAGCCGGTGGCAGGGTCGATGAGTTCTCCGTTGAAGCCCAACAGGCTTGACCACTGCTCAGCATCTGACGAAAGCGCTCCATAGGACGAGTAGCTGGCATCCTGCCGAGTAGCATCCGCAGCTTCAGTGATGATGCTGCCATTGGCATTGCAGTGCAGTAACAGGGGGGATTCCGAGCTTGCTGGACCTTGCTGAGCCAGGGGTATGTCCAGGGCATGCAGCCACTGTATTTTATGGGCGCCACGAATAGCGAAACGCAGGCGATTTTCTTCGAATATCAAACGCGTTTCATCGCCATCGGCGCCACGTTTGGTGTACAGCAGTTGCCCGAGTGCATCATACCGGTAAGTGCTGTGTGGTTGCTGATCGGTGCTCCCGTTGGTGACTTGCAGCAGGTGCCCAAGTGCGTCGTATGCCAGCAGTCGTCCTTGTTCATCTTGCTCTAAGTGGCCGTCCGGGGTGTAGCGTAATGGGGGCATAGGGTTTTTACGGGCGGGATGATGGATAATTGACTGCAGTTGGGTAGGGTTGCTCACGTTTGCAAGGTGCTCGGTGAGCTCATCTTCGCCGTTGTCGAAATCACTGCGATAACAAACAATATTATCGAAAGCATCAAAGATAAAACTTTGCTTTATGATGTTCCGCCCCAGAGCGTCTTTCGGCAGAAGGGTGCCTCTGTACTCATGCGTCGATAAGCGTTTGTGGGTGTCGTAACCAAACGATTCACCGAGTAGTAATGAACTACCCTCCTTGAGTTCTCGTCGTCGAAGCAAATCGTCAAGACCCCAGGTTTGAGTCACCGTTCGTATGGCTTGGTTGTCCAACGTTAGCGTGCGAAGAACTTCGCGGTCGTGCTCGTCATACTCGATGGTGGTCTTGTTGAGTGGCCCGGCCTTCGCGGTCTTTTTTAGCTCGACCGAGTTTGGGCGCCCCAGCGAGTCGTAACCGATCTCTACGCTGAGCGGCGTCTGCTCGATGCGGATGACTCGCCCTTTATCGTCATAGTGCCAGCGTGTGGGGGCAAAGTCGGTTGCTGCTTCACTGAGCACGAGTCCTCTAAGGGAGTGGCGTTTCTCGCGATTGAAAACGGCCTTGCCATTTTCTTCCCAGGTCTCGCTCTTCTGTCGGTTGTTCCAGTCGTAACCAAAGCGTCTTACGCCGTGTTGGTTAGTGGCGCTCAGCAGATTCGCGCGGACGTTATCGAAAGTAAACTCACTCTGAAATTCTGCTTTGGCTTCGCCCATCAGCGTGGTGTTGAGGGGGAGGTCAGTAAGCGTGGGCAGGTAGTCGAACTTCAGTATTCTTTCAGCGGCGGTAATACGTTGCTTGGGCAGGCGCTTGCCTTCATCATAATCAAGTTTCTGCGTGCGTGTACCTGTCGTAATTTGCGTAACACGGTCAACTCCATCATATGTTTTGCTGCCCAACTCAATGAGCGGATCGGTTTGCCCCGCAGGGCCGGCGTAGGTGATTTGGACTTTGGTGGGCAGATCCTCGCTGCTGTGCATCGCGTAGGCACGTTTGACCTTGGCGTTGTCCGGCAATTGGATCTGAGTGACACGCTCCCAAGGGTCGTAAGTGAAACGTGTGCTATTGCGGTGTTCATCTGTTTCCTTTACGCACTGCCCCAGCCCATTGTATTCATAGCGCTGGGTACCTGCGCTCACACCGTGACGGTTGAGTCTTTCAATTTTATCCGGTTTGCCAAATACGTTGAACCAGGTTTTACGCCTGCTGCTGATCTGGGGCGCTTCGCCCGCCGACTGGCGCCATGTTTCCACTGTGCGGGTTTGGGCGGCATTGGCGCCGACCATGTCGTTAAGCGTGTGCTCTTGGACACCGTCTGGTTGTTCGACCCAGTTCTGTTGGCTCCAGTGATCATAGGCGTAACGATGCCGGAGCGTTGGGAGTGACTTGGCCCCATCGAAATCGTATTTAAGTGTCTTTGTGACTCTGCCGAAATTGTCGTATTCGATGGCCTGGATAACGAATGATCTCTTCAGGTCAGCCTCATCGATATGATCACGGTGTTCTTTCACCGGATGCCCCAGCCCGTCCAGATGGGTCACCGTGGTTATGCCGTGCGCAGTAATAAACGTCTGTTGTGCTCTGTCGTTATCATTGGCGCACAGCGCGTAGTGGTAGTGGCGTGTTGCCGCGTGATCAGTGCCTGGCGCTACTGCTTCTGTGCTGATGCGACGCAAAAGGTCGTATTGATAGCTGACTTGTACACCTTCCTCATCTTCGCTAAGTAATAATTCTCCAGTGAGCAGCGAGTGTTCGCTGGTCGTGGTTTTTTTGATGATGTTCGTGGCGCTGTTGTCGTGTCCGGTGACCGTCTGGGTGGTCACCAGCACTGTTTCGTTATTGTCATGAGTGGCAAACGTTGGCGCCCGAGTGGCGTAGGTGTAACTGGTCTTGGTTGGCAGGTCGTTCATGGTGAGCGTGTGCTCCTCCAAACGGCCATAGGTGAGAGGCTGCTCGATGCGCTCGAAATACTTGTACTGGGTGCTCTGCAGGGGCTGGATCACTGCCCCTCCCTCATTGATCTGATCCAGCGTCTCTACCTCTACGACATGCCAAGCGGTGGTGCTCGCATTGCCTTCATACGCCGGCAGCGTGCGGTAGCGATAACCCTGGGACAGGATCGGTGCATCGAGCGTTTGCCCAGGCTTGGCCGGTGTCACGGTCTTGCTCTTGAGGTGGCGTACGAAACCACTTGGGTCTGCCGGGCACTTGTCGATCTCTCCGGCGGCGGGGTACCAGAGGCTGGTTTCGACCACGCCGCTGGGGTGCTCTACGGTGTGCAGGTTGCCGTCATCGTGATAGGTACGCTTGAGCACCTCCGTTCGGGCAGTGTCGGTTTTAGCTTTGCGCCAGGTGGTAGTGGTGGTCAGCGGCAGCTGGCAATAGGCAGGCTGGTCCTTGAAAGGTTTGCCTTCCGTATAGGCATAGCTGGTCTCCACGGTCTGGATGTGCAGGTCATCCGCAGGCCCTTGGCTGGTGATCTCACGGGTCAGCAGGTGGAACTTGTTGAAGTGCCGTTCGATGCTGCGCAGGCTTGTTTTGCCATCGGCGCTCAGCAACGTTTCTACCGAGCCATAGCGATAAGGGTTGGGATGCTTGTAGAGGATATCCAACCCCGGCGTGGGTTCGCCGAGCGCGAGGTTGGCCCCCAGGAAGTTATTGTCAGCCTGGTAGCCGTCTTCTTCGGTGTTCACTGTGTACGCGTAGCTGACGATTTGATTGCAACTGGCGCCGGCCTTGGGCACCTCGTCGGCGTTACCAGGCCGAACCTCATGCTTGGAAACCCTGGGCAGGGTGCCGGGAAGGTTGTTACTGCGCTTATGCCCTACCGGATCATAGGTGATGAGCTCCCAAGCACCGGTAGGGGTACGCACCTCTGCAAGACAGTTGTAGGTATGGCTGACGGTATACATGAAGCGCCACTTGGCCTGATTACCATCGACCGTCGGTAATTGCAGTTCAATCACCCGGCCTTGCGTATCCAATTGCATGACGAAGCGTACCTGGGTGGCGGCAGCGCCCTGCGGATTGAGGGTGATCTCCACTTGGCGCTTGCTTTCATCACGCTTGATTTCGAGCAGCGGGGCATAGACGCCTTCGACGTCACTGCCCTCGATGCTGGCCAGCCGGTCGTAGGTCTGGCCATCAGACTCGAAGGACGCATAGGTGAACTTCAGCGGCAGGGTTTGCCGAGTCCAGACCTCGACAGGCAGCGCGACAGGCCGGCTGGCAGCGCGGATTTGGAGTTTTTCGAGCAGCCCGGAGCGGTGCTCGACGAGGTAGTGGGTCGATCCGCCATCGGCTACTTCATCCAGGTGAAAGCTGTCGAGCTTCTTCTCTTCCATCAGCATTTGCGCGCCGTTACGGCTGGTGACCAAGAAGCTTTCGCCGGTATGTAGAGCCGCCACCTGGGTATCGGGAGTGAATTGCGACAGCTGCAGGTTCCAGCCCTTGCCGTAGCCTGTGTCTTGCTGATTGAGCGGGTTGAAGAACAGCGCCAGGGGCAGGCTTGGGCCGAGCAGGGCGTTGGCTTCGACCTGCGGCAAGTTGAGCGACACCGTGTACTGGCCTGTACGCGGGTCGACGCCGCTTTGCAGGAAACTCATGAAGTTGAAGGCGTTGGAGTGGAGGGCGGTCGTGGCGGTCATAGTTTTACCCGTCGCTTAGTGTAGTGAGCTAGGCAATGTATTAATTCACTGTATATAAATATAACGTTGAAGAGGCTACTTCATTTTGATGAGGCCTGGGGCGACTAAACCAGGGGGGGGTCTTCTTAGATCGCCCCACCTCAGCCAGCCGGTGGTGGTGAGGTGCAGGAGACTTTTGAAGGTGTAGATGTCGGTGTGGTTGTCCCATTCACGAATGGTAAATTTTTCCGTCGCGCGCAAGTCCATGATTTTAATATAATAACTATCATCGTAGACCCAAGCAGTTCCGTTATCAAAATAAGGGGTCGTTAGACGTGAGGTCGGGTCAGGCAAGGATTTAGCTTGATAGATTCGCATGTGTGAGCCTCTAAAATATTAATGTGTCACGGTGGCGGCTTTGGTTTTTCGGGATGAAGCCAAATACTTTTGTGATACGGTTGCCGTCCTCGTCGTAAAACTCAAGCAGGAGGTTTTTGGCGTAGCCCTCAAAAAGCAATTCGCGCTGTGCCTCGCTTAGTTTGTTTATTTCGAGGTTGGATAAGCGATGCACAGAAATAATGACGGAATCATTGTCAGGTTTACGTGCGACTTTCAAATCACTCAGTGAAGAAAATACCGGAATTCTTAGTAGCTCGCTGTCGAAAATGACGTTGGGTTGGTCTTTTGTGAGTATAATTCCTGTTACACTGCAAACAGAATCGGCTGGTATGTCGCGTTCAAATCGAACAATGGATTTGCGTGGTTCCTTTTCCGTTGGTTCGTCCTCGCCTTTGACGGTGCAGAACTTGAAGCCGCCCTTTACCGAGACTTGGTAGTATTCGTATGTGTCGAAATTCATCTCGTAATCATAGGGGACACTGTCGTTGTCAAAGCCAAATCGTAAAACTGGCTCCGTGGACATTGTTAGTTGAGGCGTATTGAATGGTAATACGGCAACTTCAAATGTATTGGTTTGTTCGGTGAAGAAGTGCCACCAGCCATGCCTGTCTTGTAAGCCGGCGTATAATTTTTTTCGCGAAGCTGGCGGTGCGAGACTGTGCAAGTAAAAAGTGCGTGAGTCGTCGGAGGTTTTTTTGTAGTTTTTACTCGTTCTTAGTTGGGCGCTCGCTGGATTAAAATCTGGATTTCGCTCAGTGGCCAGCGCCCAGTCTGTACTGAGTGATTCTAATATGGGATGTGGCGTTGTGTACTCGAGAGAAGGGATGGCCTGATGACTATAGTAGTCAAATAAAGAGAATGTTTTCCACTCATCTTCAGTGACTTTTTCCTCTCCATCCATTTTGATCTGAACCTTCATGGCCAGTTGTTGAGCGCCATTACCAAACATATCGGCTCTGAGGGGGAGGGGGGGCGCAAAATCTGGAAGTTCAATTGTTCCGGATTGTACGGCTCCTTGTTGATCGAGCTGGAAGTCATGATGATTTAAAGTCACCTGGCCAGGCAGGTAAGTTACATTGTTGTGCCGAAGGTGACAAGAAACCTTCGAGCTGCCAGACGCTTTATTCGATTCATAGAGGCCGCCAGCAGTGATCGTGCCTGAGTCACAGGTCCAATCTCGCGTCGCCTTTGGAATAAATTCCGGGTCTGCCAAGAAGTGAACCTTATCCTTGAGTGAAAGGCTGGAAACCACGTCTGGTAAGATGAAAACGCCCCCGCTGTAGTTGGCTTGCTGTCCAAAGCTTGGATTCATTTACTACTCCTACTGAGTTGAGGTGGACGCAGAATGAACGGTACCGCTGGAAGTTCTATTCGTCTTTCGTTGTCTCTCGTTGTCTTTCGTTGTCTTTCGTTGTCTTTCGTTGTCTTTCGTTGTCTTGGAGGTATGTGTCTTGGAGGTATGTGGGGTTTTAGGGTGCTCAAAAGCACTTTGTGCTGGGTGGGTTAGGGGGGGTAAATACTATCGAATGTTCATTTTGGTGAAGATGTCATTGTCGGACATCTCATCGTAAATGCCAGTGTCTTTTAACACCCCTTGTGCAATTACACCATCAGGGTGTACTAGGGCTGACAAATATTCGATAACGCCAGTGGTTGTGTTGAAATTAGTAGTCCTCAGTGCAATCCGGGTGAAAAAATGCCCAGGATCGAGGCTGTTACCCAACCCTATTTCGATCTCCCATGATGAAGGTATATTCTCAAGTCTGAAATACTTGGCGGAAACGGCGCCGGAACCGTCCGGATGAGTAGGAAGATTAATATATTGAGCGCCTTGCTGGATGTCGAGGTACCAAGCGGATGAGACAAACTCGGGGTCGTTCGACAGTAAAATTCTCATGGCATGCTCTCGCTGATGACGTTTCTATGGTAATTTTGGCCTTTCGCAACAAATGAAATGGTTTGTTCAATTTCGTTTCCTTGCTGATTGCGGAAAATCATAGTCAAGCCTTCACCCATGCTGCTGAACAGGGTTTCGCGAGCTTCTTTTTCAATCAAATGTGCAAAGATATCATCGAAGCGGTGAACCGAAATGACGATGGTATGGTCATCGAGTGGCCCGTGAACGGGGAGCTTTGATAGACGATCTCCAAAAGCTGGACTTAGATCGGAGCCGTAAAGCCGTTCATCGAAAGTTATGTGTTCTTGGTTTTTGTGTCTGATCAAGCCGGTGACTGTGCATAGCCGTTCACCAGCATCATCCCGCTCGAAGCGTACAATGGAACCACGCTTTATTAAGCTGCTGTCGTGATGCTCTTTGACATTGCAGGTTGTGAATCCTCCCGGCACATGCACTATAAAATACTCTGTGGTCGTGAGGTTGTAATCGTACTTGTATGTTTCGGTGTATCCGACTTCGTCATTCCTAAGGGTGTAATCAAATCCGGCTATATTTTTTGAAGTGATTGTGATTTCTGGTGGGCTTGGGCGGCGTGTAATCGATATAGTGATTGACTGATTAGTCATGATATGTTTCTTTCCATCGACATCGGTCACGCACACATAAAAATCTGTTGCGCCAGTGGTCTCGGCAACTGTGCTGTGAAGGTACAAAACTCTATATGTCCATGCGTTTGAATATTCCTCTGCATTGACCAGGGGGGATGCGTCATGCGCCTGTTCGTAGACAGCGCTTCTGATCGGCGTGCAGGCCCACTTGCCAGAGACCTCTAGAAGCGGTGGTTCTTGGATCGGTAAAACATCGACTTTAGTTTCTTTATCGCTGTGAAGCAGGGTGAGCGAGTCCCATTCTTCAGGTGAAACCACACCGCCCGCTCGCCAGAGTTTCACGCGTATAGCCAATTGTTGCGCACCGTTGGCATACATGCTGCCGCGGCGCTCAGATGCATTTGCCGAAGGGAAACCGTCAAGTGTGATTTCGCAATTTAGGGTTTGCGCATCCGTGAGGAGGTGTGCCTCGGCTGATGTATTGTGCAGGGGGGTAGGTGATACATTTTCCATGGGCGAATCCTCTGCCGAAGCGGCCTGGAGTCAATCAATCAGTTGCAAGGTCACCGATTTGAAAGGCTGAGCAGGGCCGCCGTTTCTAAACGCGACTTGGGCCGTGATCACCATATGGCTACCGTGTTGTACTTTAAGGAGTTCTTCGCGTGGCAGTAGCTTGACTACAGCGCCTTGTTTGACATCGTCGGCGCTAACGAGATGTTGTTCGAATGCGTAATCCTTTCTCTCTTTTTCATATTTTAATGAAACCTTGATATTAACGATCTGCCCCTGCTTCATGAATGGCCAACGGTTGAGTTTAAGGCTGGCACCGCTCAAGGCAGGCATCAGGTTTTTAAGCGCCAATGTGTCCTCTCCATAGGTTTCGACACACTGAATCGCTGGCATTGAACTCAATGGAAGGTTGTTGAGCTTAATGTTTCGTAGCAGGGAGCGTTCGTATGTGATTCCATCGCATACTTCGTAGTACCAGTTCAGCGATTCCCCAATGTGGGAAGAGAATAGGGCTTCCGGAAACGCAATTACGTTGTCTTGCTTATCGGTCGGAGGTTTCATCACCACGCTGGCGAGTAATGTGCCTTGCTCGGTACTTACGCAACCCAGTACGGTCGCATCCTGTATTTCGGCATCTTTGGGGATCTGCAGGACAGCCGCCTGGCGTATGACAATCGCGGCGACTTCACCGTTGACAGCACCCGCCAGGCTGGGAGCGGGAAGGATTCGAGATTTTTTCACAGTGAGTTCGCCTGGCTTGGAGCTGCGGGCGAATGACGTGGTTGCAATCTGGGCGCTGAGTTTAAGTTGGTGGTCAAGTAGCTGCTCAAACCAAGCCTTCTCGATGGTGAAGTTTAACCGCTTGTTGTTTACATCATCGGTGTTGGCCCTGCGCCATTGTTGGGTATTGGCAACGACTGAGTCCGAACCGTTGAATGCCTGAATCAATAGCACCCCTTCATCATGTTCCTCAACATCATCGTAGCGAAGCGTTACTGTCGCTCCCTCGGCGCCAATCAATGCTGGATTCAGAAATCCATCTTCAGTGTCGGGGATAGTCGGTGGCTCGAGGAGGTTGTCTGACTCGTATGTTTTTACAATATCGAAGCGTTGTTCAGAGGAGGTGAATTTAATCTCGTCTGAGTCCTTTGCCAAAACGGTATAATTTACCTTGATGTAGTTACCTTTCCAGACTGAAAACTCGCTGTCGGGTACTCTAAATTCGATGAGTGTGTCTGTTGTTTCTATCGTGATCGACCAACGTCTTATTGTGGGCGGATTGTCACCCCGGAAACCCTGGAAGGTGAGCTTAACGATGTCGCCGAGTCCCATGCTTGAATGCGGTAAGATAAATACGGGTACAGGCTGTTGATTCAGCTGATCTATAGCAACGATGGATTCATGTGATGGGTAAATATGCACCCGCGCTAATTCATTATCGGTTATGCCAATGCGCTCGAGATCCGGGGAGGCAGCGAGCGGATCAGTGGATTTCATTGTCATGTCCTCATTATTTGCGCAGTAGTGCGGTAATCGTTTACCCATTTTTTACAGCACGGGTTCACGCTATGAAACTGGCAAAAATGCTAGGTGTGGATCGTACGGGTCGTTGCTAGCGTGTGGGGTAGCTGTTCATAGCCCGAACCTCACGAGGCCAACTGACCATGACCGCCACGACCGCCCTGCATTCCAACGCCTTCAACTTCATGAGTTTCCTGCAAAGCGGCGTCGACCCGCGTACAGGCCAGTACACGGTGTCGCTCAACTTGCCGCAGGTCGAAGCCAACGCCCTGCTCGGCCCAAGCCTGCCCCTGGCGCTGTTCTTCAACCCGCTCAATCAGCAAGACACAGGCTACGGCAAGGGCTGGAACCTGCAGCTGTCGCAATTCACTCCCGATACCCAGGTGGCGGCTCTACATACCGGCGAAAGCTTCTTGGTCACCAGCCGTAACGGCGCGCAAATGCTGATGGAAGAGAAGAAGCTCGACAGCTTTCACCTGGATGAAGTAGCCGATGGCGGATCGACCCACTACCTCGTCGAGCACCGCTCCGGGCTGCTCGAAAAACTCCAAATCCGCGCTGCCAGCCGGCCTGTCGCGCTGCCTGTCGAGGTCTGGACTCGGCAAACCCTGCCGCTGAAGTTCACCTATGCGTCCTTCGAGTCTGATGGCCAGACCTACGACCGGCTGGCCAGCATCGAGGGCAGTGACGTCGAAGGCGTCTATGCCCCGCTGCTCGAAATCAAGCGTGATGAAAGCAAGCGCCAAGTGGAGATCACCCTCAATCCGCAGGGCGCTGCCGCCACCCAGGTACGCTTCGTCATGCAATTGGATACGCAAGGCCGGGTGATTGAACTGCAATTACCGACGGTCGATGGTAATCAGGCCAAGTGGCGCTTCATGTATACCGTCAGCCATACCTACAACTGTCTTGCAGAGGTGCGTACCCCTACCGGTGCTTGGGAGCTCATCACCTATGATCCGGTAGGGCATAAGCGCAGTAACAACCTTCCCGGCACCCTGCCCAGGGTTTCCAAGCATGAGGTTCGGCCTGGTAACGCCGACGAGGTGCCCAAGGCCGGCGCCAGTTGCAATCAAATCGTCAGCTACGCGTACACAGTGAACACCGAAGAAGACGGCTACCAGGCTGACAATAACTTCCTGGGGGCCAACCTCGCGCTCGGCGAACCCACGCCGGGGTTGGATATCCTCTACAAGCATCCCAACCCTTATCGCTATGGCTCGGTAGAAACGTTGCTGAGCGCCGATGGCAAAACAAGCCTGCGCAGCATCGAACGGCACTTCAACAAGTTCCACCTGCTGACCCGTGAGATCACCAGCCAAGGGCCTGCGGATGACCTGCACATCCAGACCGTGGAGACCAGCTATGCCTATACGGAAGGCAAACCTTTCAAGGACCAGCCTGCCTATTGCCAGCTGCCGCTGACCACCACTACCACCTGGCGCAAAGCTAAAACCGACACTGCCCGAACGGAGGTGCTCAAGCGTACCTATCACGATGACGGCAACCTGCACACCGTAGAGCACCCCAGCGGCGTGGTCGAAACCAGCCTCTGGTACCCCGCCGCCGGAGAGATCGACAAGTGCCCGGCAGACCCAAGTGGTTTCGTACGCCACCTCAAGAGCAAGACCGTGACACCGGCCAAGCCTGGGCAAACGCTCGATGCACCGATCCTGTCCCAGGGTTATCGCTACCGCACGCTGCCGGCGTATGAAGACAATGCGAGCACCACCGCTTGGCATGTCGTAGACGTAGAGACGCTGGATCAGATCAATGAGGGAGGGGCAGTGATCCAGCCCCTGCAGAGCAACCAGTACAAGTATTTCGAGAGCCTCGAGCAGCCTCTCACCTATGGCCGTTTGGAGGAGCACACGCTCACCATGAACGGCCTGCCAACCAAGACCAGTTACACCTACGCCACTCGGGCGCCAACGTTTGCCACTCATGACAATAACGAAACAGTGCTGGTGACCACCCAGACGGTCACCGGACACGACAACAGCCCCACGAACATCATCAAAAAAACAACGACCAGCGAACACTCGCTGCTCACTGGAGAATTATTACTTAGCGAAGATGACAATGGCGTGAGGATTAACTACCGATATGATGTGCTGCGCCGGGTCATCCAGGAAATCGTCGCCCCTCAATCCCCCTATATGGCTGACCGTAGCTACACGTATTGGCTCTGTGCAAACGATAATGATCGAGCCAGCCAGAAACGCACCGATGTGAATTGTGTTTTGACACACACCCTCCTTGACGGACTGAACAGGCCGGT
Source organism: Pseudomonas urmiensis (assembly GCF_014268815.2). NCBI lineage: Bacteria > Pseudomonadati > Pseudomonadota > Gammaproteobacteria > Pseudomonadales > Pseudomonadaceae > Pseudomonas > Pseudomonas urmiensis. The sequence goes on along the minus strand of NZ_JABWRE020000001.1, from coordinate 3,325,731 downwards.
CAAAGAACAGCGTAATGACCTCGACAATGCCACGCCGCGGCAGGAGGGTGAGGAGGAGCTACTCCGTGCGCTATACCTGGCCACATACGATGCGTTTGGAAGGCTGCAAAGCGAAACTGAGACTGATTGGCGCAGCGCGCAAACATCGGATGATCTAACGCTGATTCGCAGCTATGACTACGATGATTGGGGCCAACAACGCGCAGTCACCGGACCCGATGGGATCAAGGTGATAGAAGAAGACGATCCTGTTGGCGAAAGCTACCCTGGGCAACCGGCAGACGCCCCCAAACAACGTATCGTCAAACGTTGGCGGGAAAGCACAGACGGCGAGAGTAGTGGTATTAACAAAACCTGGTTGAACCTCTTCAACCAGCCTGCGCGCACAGAGCGTTTGCAATGGTCGGGGGAGGGAGACAACTATCAGGAAACTCGAATTAGCCTGCAGCAAAATACATACGATGGCTTAGGCCGTACCCTAAGCGAAGCGGTTGGCTTATTGGGCGAGAGAGTCAATAAGTACAGCTATGACGTATTCGGTCGGCAGCTCGAACAGACGTTAGCCGACGGTGCAAAAGTGGTGCGCACATTTGCCAAGCACAGCAACGCAGACTTGCCAACCTCCATCAGTGTTGCGGGTAAAGAGCTGGGGCAGAAGGAGTACGACGGCCTGGACCGTGAAAAAAGTACCACGACAGGTAAGCGCAAGCAGACCTACACGTATAAAGGAAGTGAGCGTAAGCCCTGCGAGGTGGTTACGCCGGGTGGACAGATTATCCGCTATCAATATGAATTCCGATTGAATGAAGAGCCTAAAGCAAGACAATTCATCGACGTCACGGCGCATGACGAGGAAGAAGTTGTTCAGGAAACCACTTTTACTTATCATGAAAAAAATGCTCGTTTGCGTGAATGTTCCGTTATGGATCAGACTTTCGAGCGTACCCATTATCTCAACGGCGCTGTCAAATGGGAGAAGCGTGAGCTAGCAGGCGTGACCTATGAAGTGAATTATGGCCACAGTCAACGTGGGCGCATAACGTCCTACACGGGTGCCCAGGGGCTGGAGCAGACGTACGATTACGACGAAAATAGTGGTCAATTAACAGGGACTGGCTTGGGCGACCAAGTGAGTAGTGAATTAAGTTACGACAGCTTTGGTCGGTTGTGCTCTTTCACTACAGGCAACCCGCCGCAGTCCTTGGAAACTAAGTTGACCTATGATCAGTTTGATCGTGAGTGCACGCGTACGTTCGTACCCGGCAGTGGCGATGGCCAATGTCTTGAACACTGCTATAACGATGTCGATGCGTTGACCTCGCGCACGCTTCGAAATACAAAGACACAAGAGATCATACGGCTGGAAACCTATGGTTATGACGACAGGCAGCGTCTGACCAGCTACGAGTGCACAGGCTCCGAGCTGCCTGTAGACCCCTCAGGCGCCGCGATCAAAAGCCAAGTCTTCACCTACGATGAACTTGATAATATCGATCTATGTATGACGGAATATCAGGAAGGGGGGGAGCAAATAATATTTTATTCATTCTCTGATGACGACCCTGCCCAGCTGAAGGGCTTGGACGTTGTTAGTCACCATGGCGGCTTAAAAGCCCTTGATCTTGCCGGCGCACGTTTGCTGGTCAAGGCACTGAAGCTTATCAAGCCTCTTGATCTGTGGTTGCTCTGGGATCTTCCAGCCCTGCACGAAATTGAATTGACCTACGACGCTAATGGCAATATGACCTGCGACGAGCAAGGGCATCTGCTTGAATATGATCGTGTCAACCGCTTGATCAAGGTTAGCCGGCCATCCGCCGAAGGTGACATCGTGTTGGCGGAATATCATTACGATGGCAAGGACATTCTCACGGGTATGAGCCGGGATGGGGTAGGCACACAAAATCGTCTCTATCAGGGGGGCAGGGTCGCAAGCCTTGAGCAGGCCGGTAACTCGATTACCTTTTATGGAACAGAGGGGCTGATTCTCGGCGAGCTGCAGGACGAGAATGGCCTTTAACCCGAGCAGGGAGATGCAGCCCGCTGAGTAGACGGGCTGCTGAGCATTGGTCAGTGCTGGCTACCTTCGTCAGGCTGAGCCAGCAGCCGCTTTTGCTGATGCCAGTCGAACGCCTCGCCATTTTGTTCGGCTTGGTATCGACGCTCTTCCAATGTTTGGTAAAGATCGAGCTCTTCATCCGGCATGAAGTGCAGGCAGTCGCCGCCAAAGAACCACAGCAGATCGCGTGGCACCAAATGGGCGATTTGCGGGTAGCGTTGAATGACCTGGCAGATAAGGTCCTGACCCAGGTATTGGCTTTCCAGCGGGTCTTTGGGGAGCAACGTCAGCAGTTCATCGAAGCGCTCAAGGAACAGAGCGTGACTCTCCTCGGGCACCTGCTCGGCCTCGCCCAGTGCGGCCAATATGGTACGCAGGTGCTGTAGTAGATGCAGGTGATAGTCAAGTTGGGCAGTGGCCATGGCGATGTCCTTGGGTATTGAATAATAGCGTGCAGTATACGCCGCTCGCAGTGATCGCTTCACGCCGCCAGGAATATTTTTGATGAGGCGCTGCGAGCTAAGGAATAAGTGCTTGACGACGCAACTGGTAAATCTGCCAGTAGTGCCCGCCGAGAATAATGCGTAAAACAAGGCAGTAGGCACCCAGCCTAAATACAGTGAGGGATTACCATGGCGCTCAATAAACAGCAGTTGATCGAATGGCTGGCAGGCGGTGTGCGGGCACCAGCTTGGGATGTAGTGGTGAGCCTTGATCAGTCAACGGTTAACCACGTCTTCGCTCAAGAATATGTCAGGCGCTTTGCGGAAAATACATACTTTGACCCGTTCTCTAGTGATCCAGAACAGTCAGACGATGACGACGCCATTTATCTGCTGCATGGCGCGCTTCTCGACAAGCCACGGCTGACCTTCATCAAACCGGAGGATTCGGAGGGCAGTATTGCCCGGCTGAGCATGGCATTGCTGGGCGGGGGGGATGTCGGCTTGACGCGGCGCGCGGAACGCTGGTTGGTACATCGCGTGGAGTGGATAAAGCCCCTGCACGCGCCGCTGTTAACGATGGACCTTAAGTTAGATGACACCGTTATAAAGGTGGGTGATGAAAGGAGGCTGCTGGTTGATTTAAGTAAAAGTACAAATTTCCAGCTGGTATTTGGCGAGGATGCCTCCGTTCAAAAGTTGCACGGGAAGAGTTTTGAGGACTGGTTTCTCGGGTTGGACGCTGAACAACAAACGTTCGAGTTTGGGCAAATTGCCCTCGACTTGCCGGATGGGTTTGCGCCGCAGACTTACCGGTTACGAGCGCGTGCAGATAAAGAGGTAGAGGGGCAGGGGGCGGTCGAGGTATTCATTAGCTCAACAGGGCAAGAATCAACTGAATTGCCCGGCGATAATGCTGACTTCAAATACTTGCTCCCTTCAGGTGTCGAGGCCTACACGGGTACTGTGCTGTTCCATCCGATGTATGCGTTATTTGTTTCGCTTGTCGAAAGCATGGCCCGTCATTCTCCCGCTGTAACAGCCTATGATCTGGTGTATGGCGCTGACGGGATAATTCAGTCGTTCAAACTGAAAAACCCTGAAATTATTATCAAGGATGGAGTGGCTGAATATGAGCAAGCAGAGGGCCCGCCTCTCGCGATTTACTTCCATGATCTTTCGATGCGGGTAGCCACAGGCGGTGAGTTTAGCGTGTTCACAGATGAAAAAGGAGGAGCTAGGGTAACCTGGGAGGTTGAGGGAGAGGTTCATTTTTTCAAAAGAGAAATCCCGAAGTGGGGGCCGTTTCGATTTCATAAGCGGGTCGAAGGTAGACTGGTTGGGGAGCTGCCACAATTCGGGTTTGAGTTTGAGGTAATAGATCTCGATGAGTCTGATTACAAAGGGTGGATCCCCATCTGGGCAAGGTTGTTAGTGGTCTTCTCGAATATGTGTGTCACAGAAGTAGTTAAGGACGTGATGGCGCAACTCTCGATCCCCGCAGTGGAACGCCTTATTAAAATGAGCTTTGGTAATAACTTTTTGGTCGGCGAGTCGCCCGCGACCGCCAATATTGCTTTTCTAGGGTGGTTTAGTTCGCACCTTGAATTACCCCGGTTGGATGTCGAAGAGCTGATCATCATGGCGGGCGCTAACCATGCGTTTAGTGTGTCTAATGGCGTGCCCATCGCCAAGTGGGAGATAGAACCGCTGCATCAAGACGATCCGAACATCGGTACCATCGATGCAAAAACTGGCAGATATACAGCACCCGCAGATGCTGCATTCAGTGGTGATTTCATGCGTCTTCGGGTCAAGGCTACAACGGCTGCCGGTGTCAGCGGCTATGCGTTGCTAACGGTAGTGCGTGAAGCGCTCAGTTTAACCCCCCTGGCGTACCATCTCGGCACGGAGGGCAGCGGTGTCGACCTGATGGCAGGTACTACTGAAGACGCCTCGAAATTAATCTGGTCGTTCAAGGACGGAGACAATGCGAAAGGCGAATTAAGCGCTCTCAGCGGTGCCAAGGTTCGGTATACCGCAGGTACAGTTGATACCTTTCATGTTGATGTAGTGCTGGTGTATGACCCCAAGACCAAACTGACTCGAGAAACCTGGCTGGTGTCTGGCAACAACTTTGCTCCGCTCTACGTCACTGAGGTTGAAGAGGGTAATACAGAGCATTCAATCCATCTGACGATGTCGCCTACGGGGGTATCAACGCCTACGACCTGGCAACTTCGGTTTGGGCCTGGGCAGATAAACCCTGAGGGTCCAACCGGCGTGTACACGGTCGACCCCAAGGCAAGTGAACACTTCGCGCTGATTGTTGGCAAGAGCCTTGACCCGGAACTGGGAGTCGAGGTAGAGGGGTTTATCCTTCTGCCTTTGCCGCTCACCCAATACAAAACAGCCTATAGCAAACTTCTGGAAAATAAGGCTGCCGCTGCATCCCTGGGAGGACATTGATATGAGCATGACCCCCCCTGAAGCGCTGGTGGCGTGGATGGATAGAAACCCGTCAATGCTCAACTGGGACATGATCGCCTCCCAACCGCTTTCGCTACTTCAATACACCGTGCAACAGCAAGAGTTGCAGCGATTGGCGGAGCAGACTGTCGCATTCCTCAGTGGCCAAGCGTTACGTCAAGAAGATGACTCTCTGCATGAGTTGGATAACTACATTGTCCGCCTCACGGATGTACATATTAAGGCGAACGGCTATGAGCGGCCTATGCTCCATGTCCGGTTGAGCCTGGAGGGCGGTAGCTATGTGAAATCCAGTTATCTGGGTGAGGTGATGAGTATAGCGGTGCATGATACGGTGAGTCGGCTGCAGGCCACGATGAACTTGCCGGTGCGCTCCGAGAACGGTCAAGTGGTGCTTGATCTTGGCCAGGGTCAGGACCATACCCTGGTGTTGAACAGCACTGCGGATATTGAATCGCTGGGCCCCCAAATGCTCAAGGCTGGCCTCGATGCCTTGGAGCCTGCGCAGCAGGTGCTAGCGCTTGCCGATGTTATGAGCAGCCAAGACAACCCGTTTCGCCAGGTATCGCAGGCCTTGCCTGCGGTGCAAGGGAGCGATGGGCTGACACCGGCGTTGCTGTTTTTCGTCAACTTTACTCACGGGGGAGAGGGGCGCGTGCCACAAGATGGCCTTGATTTCCCCTCATTGCTGGCGAACACTGCCGATGACAGGTATGCGAGCACTGCCATTCTCTCTTGGCGACTTTTGCATCGGGATGCCTACGCGCAAAGCATTTTGGGCGTCTTGCAAGGAGAAGAGTATCACTATGTTCAGAGCGACCCCCCAGAGAAAGGCCTGGGCAGTATGGAGGCACTGAAAGGGCAACTTTCGATCCCGGCAGGAAGGTGCGAGGGCTTGGGGTTGGAGATGTTGTTCGATGAGATTGTCGTGCCGGGGAGCGGCGGTAAGGCTGCACTCAAGATAGCATTCGCTGAGGAGCGCATCAGTCAAACGTGGCAGCCCAGCTGTACAGTGGAATATAAATACCGGCATGTGGGTGCAACAGAAGAGTGGCAGAGTAGCAAGATTACAGTTGAGCCTCGACTGGATTACGCATTTGAACTTGCAGCCGACGCCACGGCTGCGTTGACGGGGCGGCTGGACAGCATGGTAGAGCAAGCCGCTGCGAGCATAGATGACCAGTCCGTCCCGCCATCTACTCATGAAGACGCCATTAAAGCCCTTGCGGATTATGCGGTGCAAAGGGGGTTTTTGAACGCGCTATCCACCCGCCTGACCGCTCATATCGATAGGCAAATCCTACCGTGCCTGCGCCAGCCTGATGGGCGTTTTATTCAGCCTCTCGTCAGAAACAGAACGAACAATCTGTTGCTGATGGGCGGATTCACGTCTACGGATAGTTCGTTCCGAATAGTCGAGCAGAACGTAGAGTTATCAGCTGCGGCTCAAACTACATTCACCGTTGAGCCGCCAAGCAACGGCGTGAAATGGAGCATCGAACCCTTGCCGGGAACTACAGGTGAGATGGGTACAATCAATGAAGCCACAGGTTATTACCAGGCGCCAGCTGCGGCGGCGCTGGGGGGTAAAAACCTGATGGTTCGGGTCGTTGCAAAACTTGCCGATGCCGATGCCGATGCCGAGCAGCGTAGCGAGTCACTGGTCATGGTGATAGGGCATTCGCTGGATTTCAATCCGAAGTTCGCCACCTGTTTTAGCGGTACTTCGCTCCAGTTGCGTGCGGATCTGCTGGAAGACCCCAGCATGGCCGCTGAAGAGCTGGAGTGGCAGGTGCTGACGGACGGTGCGGGCAGTGGAACCATCTCAAGCTCGGGGACTAACAGCGCTATCGCTGACTACCAGGCGGCGCCAGCCCCTGATGATGTGAGGTATGTAATCGACCAAATACAGGTCACGGGTAAAACTTCAGGGCGTACTGCAACTGGGTATGTCTTGGTAACGCATAAGGAACCCGATTTGCATTTGTCCGTGGATGAGCAATGGGCAGGAGCGGGGTTGAAAATCGAAGCGAGGGTGGCAGGGAGCCCAAGTCCTCTACCTGAAGTGGAGTGGATACTGCCCCTGGAAGGAACCGGCCAGATAGATTCAGGGGGAGTCTACACGCCACAGGGAGACGCACGTTTTGTCGTCATCCTGGCGAAAAAACAAACGTCTACCAGAACCTATGGGGGCAGCCTGACCCTTCCTTTGCCCTTGAGTAGTTTTGCTGAATTACGCAAAGCCCAAATAGCACGGGCCACCCTCAAATGGGAGGCAAAAGATGAAGAGGGCGCCTAGTCGAGCAAGCGTGATGGCGACCGGTTGAAGTGATCATTGCAACTGCTGGATCGAAACGAGGGCCGCTAAGCGGCCCCCTGCGATCAGCGTATCTTATCCGTCCCTGGTAATAACTGGTCTTTATCGAAGGCATCCACATCAATGACCGCACGTCGAGCGGATTCAGCATCGCTTAGCTGCTGTCCTTGCGTCTCCTGCAACACGCCAGCCTCGATTGCAGCCTCGATCACCGAGCGCCCGGCTTGAGCCTGCACTGTTCCCTCTCGAGTAGCCTGATGCAGGGTCTTGCGAAGCGGCGCAGTTTCGTCCAGCAAGTCACAGGCCCTTTGCAATGCCGCCACCGGATCACCTTCGGCCTGTGGCCGGAAGCAGCCTGCCAACAGCTCCTCCAACGCCGGATCCCCCTTGCTGCGCCCAATCAACTGTGCAACCTCGGCATCCAACTCATCACTTGGCCCGGTATGCCGACGTCCAAACGGGAACACCAGCACGCGTAGCGCACAGCCGATAAACCGGTTGGGGAAGTTGTCTAGCAGCTTATCCAGCGCCTGCTCTGCTTTACCCAGGCTCTCTTCCATCGCCCAGCGCAACAACGGCTGCATGTGCTCCGGCGACCCCAGGTCGTGGTAACGCTTGAGCGCGGCCGAGGACAAGTACAGGTAACTCAGTACATCCCCCAGGCGCGCGCTGAGGCGTTCACGACGTTTCAAGGCGCCGCCCAGCAGCATCATCGACAGGTCTGCCAACAAGGCGAAAGCCGCAGCCTGGCGGTTCAATGAGCGGAAGTAACCTTGACTCAAAGCATCGCCCGGCACCCGTTCGAAGTGGCCCAGGCCCAAGCCCAGTACCAGGGTGCTGGCGGCGTTACCAGCGGCGAACATGATGTGCTTGAGCAGCAGCTCGTCAAACTCCTTGAGTGCCTGATCGCGGTCTTCGCGCCCGGCCAGGGCCATTTCCTTGAGCACGAACGGGTGGCAGCGGATCGCCCCTTGGCCGAAGATCATCAGGTTGCGCGACAGGATGTTGGCGCCTTCTACCGTGATGAAGATCGGCGCCCCTTGCCAGTTGCGGCCCAGGTAGTTGTTCGGGCCCATGATGATGCCCTTGCCGCCGTGCACGTCCATCGCGTGCTGGATGCACTCGCGGCCGCGTTCGGTCAGGTGGTACTTGAGGATCGCCGACAGTACCGAAGGTTTTTCGCCCAGGTCCACGGCCTTGGCAGTCAACAGGCGGGCGCTGTCCATCAGCCAGGCGTTGCCGCCGATGCGCGCGAGCGATTCCTGGATGCCTTCGAAAGCGGCCAGCGGTACGTTGAACTGTTCGCGGATATTGGCGTATTGGCCGGTCACCAGGCTTGTGTACTTGGCCGCCCCCGTGCCGACTGCCGGCAGGGAGATCGAGCGGCCCACCGACAGGCAGTTCATCAGCATCATCCAGCCTTTGCCGAGCATTTCCTGGCCGCCAATCAGGAAGCTCAGCGGCACGAACACGTCCTTGCCACTGTTGGGGCCGTTCATGAACGCCGCGCCCAGCGGTAAGTGCCGTTTGCCGATCTCGACGCCCGGTGTGTCGGTGGGGATCAACGCCAGGCTGATGCCCAGCTCTTCTTGTTCGCCCAGCAGGTGCTCGGGGTCGTAGGCCTTGAACGCCAGGCCCAGCAGGGTGGCGATGGGGCCCAGGGTGATGTAGCGCTTCTCCCAGTTCAGGCGCAGGCCGATCACCTCTTCGCCTTGCCATTGGCCTTTGCAGATGATGCCGGTGTCGGGCATGGCACCCGCGTCGGAGCCGGCCAGCGGACCGGTGAGGGCGAAGCAGGGGATCTCATCGCCACGGGCCAGGCGCGGCAGGTAGTGGTCGCGCTGCTCATCGGTGCCGTAGTGCAGGAGCAGCTCGGCCGGGCCCAGGGAGTTGGGCACCATGACCGTGGAGGCCAGGTCGCCGCTGCGGGTGGCCAGCTTCATCGCGACTTGGGAGTGGGCATACGCCGAGAAGCCTTTGCCGCCGTATTGCTTGGGGATGATCAGGGCAAAGAAACCGTGCTCTTTGATGAACTGCCAGGCTTCTGCCGGCAGGTCCAGGTCCTGGCCGATCTGCCAGTCGCTGACCATGGCGCACAGTTGCTCGGTGGGGCCGTCGATGAACGCTTGTTCTTCGTCGGTGAGCTTGGGCGCAGGGTAGTCGAGCAGGGTGTTCCAGGCGGGACGGCCGCTGAACAGCTCGCCATCCCACCACACGGTGCCAGCCTCGATCGCCTCGCGCTCGGTCTGTGACATCGGCGGCAAGGTGCGCTGGAACCATTTGAAGATCGGGCCGGTGAACACCTTGCGGCGCCAGTCGGGCAGCACCAGCAGCGCGGTCTTGGCGGCCAGTACCAGCCAGATCAGCGTCAGCAGCCAGCCTGGGGCGCTGCTGAAAATGCCCATCAGCAGCGTGTAGGCGGCGATGATGCCAAGTATCTGCAAGGGCGGCAGGCGCCGATGGGTGAGATACGCCGCGCCGATCACCAGAACTACCAACCACAACAGCAACATAATCCTTCCTCCTTGGAACCTTGGGCGTGGGCCGAACCCACAGAGCTTAGACGGCATCCGGCGAACGGCCTTGTCAGATCAGTGACAGGGTGTGGCGGCAGGAGTTCGCCGGGGGTTGTCAGGGTATGTGTCTGGATTGCCTGGGCTGGCTTGTCCCGCGCTGAGGCCAGTACAGACGATCAAGCTGTGGAGTAAACTGCCGAATTCGCGCATTCATAAGGACGTTGTCATGCTGAAGATCTGGGGTCGCAAGAATTCGAGCAATGTACGCAAGGCGTTGTGGATCGCCCACGAGCTGGGCCTGGACTTTGAGTCGATCGACGCCGGCGGCGCCTTCGGTGTGGTCAACGACCCCGAGTACCGCTCGCGCAACCCCAACGGCCTTGTGCCGATGCTCGAAGATGGCGACCTGGTGCTGTGGGAGTCGAACGCCATCGTGCGCTACCTCTGCGCCGAGTACGGCCGCGAGCAGGGCTGGTATCTGGACGACCCGCGCCAGCGCGCCCTGGCCGATAAGTGGATGGACTGGACCACTTCATCCTTCGCCACGCCTTTCCGCCCGCTGTTCTGGGGCCTGCTCCGCACCCCCGAGCAGCAGCGCGACTGGGTCGCGATCAATGCCGCGCAAAAGGCCTGCGCCGAGCTGCTGTCGATTGCCGACCAGACCTTGGCCAGGCAACCCTACCTCTCCGGTGAGCAGATCGGCATGGGTGACATTCCGCTGGGCAGCTTCGTCTACGCCTGGTTCGAAATGCCCATCGAGCGTCCGCACATGCACCACCTACTAGCCTGGTACCAGCGTTTGCAAGAGCGCCCGGCGTACCAGGCGGCGGTGATGACTGCGCTGACCTGATCGAACACCTGCACTATTTCGATAGTCACTATCAATACACATGACTGTACTTGTGCGGCCAGGCCTTGCACCATGGCCGCACTCACTGCGCCAGTGACCTGATCTGGCGTGTCCTGAACCTCTTCGCATGGTACGTGACCCGCTATGAGTTCTGCCCTGTCCATAAGACAGCTGACCAAGACCTACGGCAATGGCTTCCAGGCCCTCAAGGGCATCGATCTGGATGTCGCCGAAGGTGACTTCTTCGCCTTGCTCGGCCCTAACGGCGCCGGCAAATCCACCACCATCGGCATTCTCTCGACCCTGGTCAACAAGACCAGCGGCACGGTGAATGTGTTTGGCCATGACCTGGACCGCGAGCCTGCCGCGCTCAAGCGCTGCCTGGGCGTGGTGCCGCAGGAATTCAACTTCAACCAGTTCGAGAAGACCTTCGACATCGTCGTCACCCAGGCGGGCTACTACGGCATCCCGCCCAAGCTTGCCAAGGAGCGTGCCGAGCAGTACCTGACCCAGTTGGGGCTGTGGGACAAGCGTGATGTGCAGTCGCGTTCGCTGTCCGGTGGCATGAAGCGCCGCTTGATGATCGCCCGCGCGCTGATCCACGAGCCGCGTTTGCTGATTCTCGATGAGCCAACCGCAGGGGTGGACATCGAGTTGCGTCGCTCGATGTGGAGCTTCCTGACTGAGCTGAACCAGAAAGGCATCACCATCATCCTCACCACCCACTACCTCGAGGAAGCCGAGCAACTGTGCCGCCATATCGGCATCATCGACCACGGCACCATCGTCGAGAACACCAGCATGCGCAAGCTGCTGAGCAAATTGCATGTGGAAACCTTCGTGCTCGACCTCAAGCAGGATCTGGCCGTTGCCCCCAACTTGCAGGGCTACCCGTGTCGGCTGATCACGCCGCATACCCTGGAGGTGCAGGTGGATAAGGATATTGGCATCACCGCGCTGTTCGGCCAGTTGGCCCTGCAGAACATCGAAGTGCAGAGCCTGCGCAACAAGACCAACCGACTTGAGGAGCTGTTTGTGTCCCTGGTGGAGAAGAACCTGTCGAAGGTGGCGGTATGAATGTGGAGCTGCGCACCAACTGGGTGGCCCTCAATACCATCGTCTACCGCGAAGTCCGGCGCTTCTTGCGCATCTGGCCGCAGACCTTGCTGCCGCCGGCGATCACCATGGTCTTGTACTTTGTGATCTTCGGTAACCTGATCGGCCGGCAGATCGGCGATATGGGTGGCTTCACCTATATGGAGTACATCGTCCCCGGGCTGATCATGATGTCGGTGATCACCAACTCCTATGGCAACGTGGTGTCGAGCTTTTTCGGCAGCAAGTTCCAGCGTTCGATCGAGGAGTTGATGGTTTCGCCGGTGTCGCCACACACCATCCTCGTCGGTTATGTGCTGGGCGGGGTGTTGCGTGGTCTGGCAGTGGGAGTGATCGTGACCATCCTGTCGCTGTTCTTCACCCATCTGCAAGTGCATCACCTGGGCGTCACCGTGGTGGTGGTGTTGCTCACGGCAACCATCTTCTCGCTGCTGGGCTTCGTCAACGCAGTGTTCGCGCGCAACTTCGATGACATCTCGATCATCCCGACTTTCGTGCTGACGCCGCTGACCTACCTGGGCGGGGTGTTCTATTCGATCAACCTGCTGCCGCCATTCTGGCAGACCGTGTCGTTGGCTAACCCGGTGCTGCACATGGTCAACTCGTTCCGCTATGGCATTCTAGGGGTGTCGGATATCAGCATTGGTACGGCGATCACCTTCATGCTGGTTGCTACCGCAGTGCTGTATACCCTGTGCATCCGCTTGCTGGTCAGCGGCCGCGGCATGCGTGCATGAAGCCTTGAGTTTGCGCCGGCGCCACTGCCGGCCAACCCACCAGCGCCAATAGAACATGGTGATGAAGTAGGCGGCGATACCGAGTACCACGCCGCAGACCACCGAACCGAGCAGAAACGGCTGCCACAAGGTCGACAGCTGATCGGTGATCCACTCGAAGGTCAGGTCGTCGGGCAGGGTGCGCGGTGGCGTCTGCAACAGCCAGGCGCCGGTCATGTAGGTGACGAAGAACACCGGTGGCATGGTCAGCGGATTGGTCAGCCAGACCAGGCTCACCGCGATTGGCAAGTTGCCGCGCAGGGGAATGGCCAGGCTGGCGGCCAGCAGCATTTGCATCGGGATAGGGATCAACGCCGCGAACAGGCCTACACCCATGGCCCGTGCCACTGAATGGCGGTTCAGGTGCCAGAGGTTGGGATCGTGCAGCAGTTTTCCGAAGAAGCGTAAGGATTTGTGTTCCCGAATGCTGGTCGGATCCGGCATGTACCGTTTGAAGAGGCGGCGCGGCATGTAGGCTCCCCGGGTTTGAAGGGGGTCAGTATGCCTTGATTCCCTGACTGGCTTGTTCAGAGTTTGTGACAATTGTTGAGCAAGATTAGGCGCCAATTGCGCTATTGCTGTGCAGGCTTATCGGCTTGCGGAGCTCTACCTCATGCGCACAGGGATGTTTGCGCTCGCCGCGGGGTTGTTGGCCCTGCGTTTTCTTCCGGTTCTGCCATCGGTCGGATGGCTGCTGATCCTGCTTTTGCTTGGGCTGGGCTGCTTGCGTACGCGCGTTTGGCCGCTGGGTTGGCTGCTGCTGGGCTTTTGCTGGGCGTGTTGGTCGGCGCAGCAAGCGCTGGATGACCGTCTGGCGGCCACTCTGGATGGCCGCACCTTGTGGCTGGAGGGCAGGGTGGTGGGGCTGCCAGCACAGACTGGCCGAGGCGTGCGTTTTGAGCTGGATGAGGCAGTGTCGCGCCGGGCTGATCTGCCCAAACGCCTGCAGTTGAGCTGGTTTGCCGGACCGCACGTGCAGGCCGGCGAGCGTTGGCGCCTGGCCGTTACACTCAAGCGCCCGCATGGCCTGCTCAACCCCCATGGGCCAGACCGCGAAGCGACGCTGTTGGCTCGCAGGATCGGTGCGACCGGCACAGTCAAGGCCGGGCAACTGCTGACGCCAGTCTCCGGCGGCTGGCGCGACAGTCTGCGCCAGCGCTTGCTGGCTGTGGATGGCCAGGGCCGCGAAGCCGCTTTGGTCGCGTTGGTGCTTGGTGATGGCTCGGGGCTGGCGCGCGAAGACTGGCAGGCCCTGCAGGCCAGCGGCACAGTGCATTTGCTGGTGATTTCCGGGCAGCACATCGGCCTGGCTGCGGGGCTGATGTATGGGCTGGTGGCGTTCATGGCCCGTTGCGGCGCCTGGCCGCATCGCTGGCCGTGGTTGCCCTGGGCCTGTGGCCTGGCAATGGCGGCAGCATTGGCGTATGGCTGGCTGGCGGGTTTTGCGGTGCCGGTGCAGCGCGCTTGCCTGATGCTCGCGGTAGTGCTGGCCTGGCGCTTGCGCTTTCGTCATCTGGGCACCGGCTTGCCGCTATTACTGGCGTTGTGCGGCGTGTTGCTGATCGAGCCGTTGGCCAGCCTGTTGCCAGGGTTCTGGCTGTCGTTTGGAGCGGTGGCGGTGCTGGTCTACTGCTTCGCTCACCGGCTCGGTGGTTGGCGACCTTGGCAGGCCTGGACCCGGGCGCAGTGGGTGATCGCTGTGGGCCTGCTCCCGGCATTGCTGGCGGTGGGGCTGCCGATCAGTGTCAGCTCACCTGTGGCCAATTTGCTGGCTGTACCCTGGATCAGCCTGCTGGTCCTGCCTTTGGCGTTGCTTGGCACTGTTCTGCTGCCTGTGGCGGGGGTAGGCGAGTCGCTGTTGTGGCTGGCTGGCGGGCGGGGCGCTGGAGTGGCTGTTTCGCGCGCTCGGCCACCTGGCCCACTGGCAGCCCGCCTGGATACCTCGACCCTTGCCGCTGATCGCTTGGCTGCTGGTCGCCAGCGGCGCCTGGCTGGTGCTGCTGCCGCGTGGCTTGCCGCTGCGAGGCTTGGGGGCCGTGATGCTGCTGGCGCTGTGGGCGCCGACGGAATCCGTGCCGCATGGCCAAGTGCACGTGCTGCAACTGGATGTCGGGCAAGGGCTGGCGATACTGCTGCGTACCCGCCAGCACACCCTGCTCTACGACGCAGGTCCCGCGCAAGGCGGAAGCGATCTGGGGCAGACGGTAGTGCTGCCCACCCTGCGCAAGCTGGGGGTGGATCAGTTGGACGTCATGCTGATTAGCCATGCCCATGCCGATCATGCAGGTGGTGCGTTGGCTGTTCACCGCGGCCTAGCGATTGCCCGGGTGCTGGCCGGGGAGGCCGCTGAGCTGCCAGCGGCATTGCAGGCGGACATGTGCCTGACGGGCGAGGGCTGGGAGTGGGATGGGGTGAGTTTTTCGCTCTGGCATTGGCCCGAGGGGCCGGGGAGCAACGAGCGCTCTTGCGTGCTACTGGTCGAGGCCAATGGCGAGCGGCTGCTACTGGCCGGGGATATTGAAGCCGGGGCCGAACGGGCCTGGCTGGCGGCCAATGGCCAGACGCGGGTCGACTGGCTGCAATCGCCGCATCATGGCAGTCGCAGTTCTTCCACTGAACCGTTCATCCGCGCCACGGCGCCGCGTGGGGTATTGATTTCGCGGGGGCGGTACAACGGGTTCGGGCATCCGCATGCGCAGGTGATCGAGCGTTATCAGCGGCATGGGGCGGTGATTCACGACACGGCGATCGAGGGGGCCCTGAGTTTGCGCCTGGGTAGCTTTGGCGGTGTAGAGGGGCAGCGGGGGCAGCGGCGGTTCTGGCGTACTGGGGATTGAGTAGAGCATAGGCTGGGCCGACCTCTTCGCGGGGCAAGCCCGCTCCCACGGTGCCTGTGGTTGGTTAGCGTCGGGGGAGGGGATGCGCTGCTGCGCATTGCGACCTCCGGCAGATGAGGCGACTTGCGTCCTATGTTAGAGTGGCGGCCTTTTTCCGAGGGGATGCTTACTGTGTGGGAATTGGTCAAGTCCGGTGGTTGGATGATGCTGCCGATCATTCTGAGCTCCATCGCCGCCATGGCGATCGTCGCCGAACGCCTGTGGACCCTGCGCGCCAGTCGCGTGACCCCGCCGCACCTGCTCGGCCAGGTATGGATGTGGATCAAGGACAAGCAGCTCACCAGTGACAAGCTCAAGGCCCTGCGCGCCGATTCGCCATTGGGCGAGATCCTTGCCGCAGGCCTGGCCAACTCGCGCCATGGCCGCGAGATCATGAAAGAGTGCATCGAAGAGGCCGCCTCGCGCGTCATCCATGAGCTGGAGCGCTACATCAGCACCCTGGGCACCATCGCTGCGATGGCGCCGCTGCTCGGCCTGCTCGGCACGGTACTGGGCATGATCGATATCTTCAGCGCCTTCATGGGCTCGCAGATGACGGCCAACGCCTCGGTGCTCGCCGGCGGTATCTCCAAGGCCCTGGTCACCACGGCTGCGGGCCTGATGGTCGGTATCCCGGCGGTATTCTTCCACCGCTTCCTGCTGCGTCGTATCGATGAGCTGGTGGTGGGCATGGAGCAAGAGGCGATCAAGCTGGTCGAGGTCGTGCAGGGCGACCGCGAAGTGGAAGTGGCTGGAGGCAAGGCGTGAAGTTTCGGCGCAATCGCCAGCGCGAGAACGTCGACATCAACCTGGCGTCGTTGATCGACGTGGTGTTCGTGCTGCTGCTGTTCTTCGTCGTCACCACCACCTTCACCCGCGAGAACCAGCTGCGCGTCGAGCTGCCGGAGGCCACCACGGCTGCACCGCCTAGCCCCGACGAGGGCAAGCGGGTGGACATTACCATCAGCGCCGACGGCGTGTATTCGGTGAACAACCACCTGCTGCCCAAGAGCGACCTGGCGACCCTGACCGAGGCGCTGCAGCAGGAGTCCGGTGGCGACACCCAGTTGCCGCTGTCGATCAGTGCTGATGGCAAGACGCCGCACCAGGCTGTGGTTACCGCAATGGATGCTGCCGGCAAGCTCGGTTTCAGCCAGCTGCGCATGACCACCGTCGAGGCGGCGCCGGGGACGCCCTGATGTCCTTCGCCGATCGTCTGCTGGAGGCCTGGTATGCCGGACATCCGGCCTTGGCCCTGTTGCGCCCACTGGAGGCGCTGTACCGGCGCGTAGTGCTGCGCAAGCGTGCGCGCTTTCTCAGCGGCGAGAGTGCCAGCTACCGCGCGCCGGTACCGGTGATCGTGGTGGGCAATATCACCGTTGGCGGTACCGGCAAGACGCCGATGATCCTCTGGCTGATCGAGCACTGCCGCCGTCAGGGGCTGCGGGTTGGCGTGGTCAGTCGCGGTTATGGCGCCAAGCCTGCGCAGTTGCCCTGGCGGGTCGAGGCGACTCACAGTGCCGAGCAGGCAGGCGACGAGCCGTTGCTGATCGTCCAGCGCACCGGCGTGCCGCTGATGATCGACCCTGACCGCTCCCGCGCCGTGCAGGCGCTATTGGCCAGCGAGCCGCTGGACCTGATCTTGTGTGACGACGGCATGCAGCATTATCGCCTGGCCCGCGACCTTGAGCTGGTGCTGATCGATGCTGCACGTGGCCTGGGCAATCGCCGCTGCCTGCCGGCAGGCCCGCTGCGTGAGCCGGTCGAGCGTCTCCAAGACGCGGATGCCGTTCTGTACAACGGCGCGAGCGGCGACCGTGATGGCGGTTTTGCCTTCCAGTTGCAGCCCTCAGCGCTGATCAACCTGCACAGCGGCGAGCGCCATTCGCTTGAGCATTTCCCGCCCGGCCAGGCCCTGCACGCGGTGGCTGGTATTGGTAACCCACAACGTTTCTTCAACACCCTGCTGGGGCTAAACTGGCAGCCTGTGCCGCATCCTTTCGCCGACCATGCGCAGTTCTCTGCCCAGGCGCTGACGTTCAGCCCGGCTTTGCCGCTGGTAATGACTGAAAAAGATGCGGTGAAGTGCCGGGCGTTCGCCGCTGACGATTGGTGGTACCTGGCGGTCGAAGCGCAGCCTTCGCCAGCCTTCGTCGGTTGGTTCGACGCTCAGCTCGACCGGTTGCTGCCTGCGCGCCGTCAGCCCTGAGCCCTATTCATTTTTCCGGCCACTGGCCTCAAGGAAGCTTCCATGGACACCAAACTGCTCGACATCCTGGCCTGCCCGATCACTAAAGGCCCGCTCAAGCTCAGCGCCGACAAGACCGAGCTGATCAGCAAAGGCGCAGGCCTGGCTTATCCAGTGCGTGACGGCATCCCGGTCATGCTGGAAAGCGAAGCGCGCACCCTGACTGACGACGAGCGTCTGGACAAATGAGCCTGAATTTCACCGTGGTGATCCCCGCTCGCCTGCGCTCGACGCGCTTGCCGGGCAAGCCATTGCTGCCGATCGCCGGCAAGCCGATGGTCCAGCACGTGTGGGAGCAGGCGCGTAAGAGCGGTGCCAGCCGCGTGGTCATCGCCACTGACGATGCCAGCATCGTCGAGGCGTGCCAGGCGTTCGGCGCCCAAGTGCTGCTGACGCGCGCCGATCATGAATCCGGCACCGACCGTTTGGCCGAAGTTGCCGCGCACCTGGGGCTGCCCAGCGATGCCATCGTGGTCAACGTGCAAGGTGACGAGCCGCTGATTCCGCCAGTGATCATCGATCAGGTGGCGGCCAACCTGGCGGCGCACCCTGAGGCGGGCATCGCCACCCTGGCCGAGCCGATCCATGAGCCGCAGACGGTATTCAACCCCAACGCGGTCAAAGTCGTCAGCGACAAGCATGGCCTGGCCTTGACATTCAGCCGCGCGCCGCTGCCCTGGGCGCGTGACGCCTTCGCCAAGGATCGTGAGCAGCTGCCTGAGGCAGTGCCTTATCGTCGCCACATCGGCATGTACGCCTACCGCGTGGGCTTCCTGCAAGACTTCGTTAGCTGGGGCCCGTGCTGGCTCGAGCAAACCGAGGCGCTGGAGCAGCTGCGGGCGCTATGGCATGGCGTGCGCATTCATGTCGAGGACGCCATCGAGGCGCCTGCCGTGGGTGTCGATACCCCTGAAGACCTGGAGCGCGTTCGGCGCTTGCTGGAGGCTTGATGCGCGTTCTGTTCGTCTGCCTGGGCAATATCTGCCGTTCGCCAACGGCCGAGGGCGTGTTACGCCATCAATTACAGGTTGCCGGCCTGGCTGACCAGGTCCATGTAGCGTCTGCCGGGACGGGCGACTGGCACGTGGGCAAGGCGCCCGACGCGCGTACCTGCCGTGCAGCGCTAAGCCGCGGTTACGACCTGTCGGCGCAGCGTGCCCAGCAGGTCAGTGCACGCCATTTCGCCGAGTACGATCTGGTGCTGGCCATGGACAAGAGCAACCTTGCCCATTTGCAGGCGTTGCGCCCGCACGCGGCAAGCGCTGAGCTCGATCTGTTCCTGCGCCGCTATGGCGCAGCGCTGGACGAAGTACCCGATCCGTATTACGGCGGCGCCGACGGCTTCGAGCAGGTCTTGGACCTGATCGAGGCGGCCTGCCAGGCGCTGGTTGTGGAAATCAAGGGGCGGCTATGACGGCGCAGTGGCAGGAGCGGGTTTCGCTCAAGCCGTTCAACACCTTCGGCATCGACGTCAAAGCGCGCTATTTCACTCAAGCGCACAATGACGATGACGTGCGTGCGGCGCTGGCCAATGCGGCGCAGCGGCACGTTGCCGTGCTGGTGATTGGTGGTGGCAGCAACCTGTTGCTCACCCATGACATCGACGCCCTGGTGCTGCATATGGCCAGCCGTGGTCGCCGGGTGCTGAGCGAGCAGGGCGATCGGGTGGTGGTCGAGGCCGAGGCTGGCGAGCCCTGGCATGCTTTCGTGCAGTGGAGCCTGGAGCAAGGCCTGAGCGGCCTGGAAAATCTCAGCCTGATCCCTGGCACCGTAGGCGCTGCGCCGATGCAGAACGTCGGTGCCTATGGAGTGGAGATCAAGGATGTGTTCGCAGGGCTGACGGCGCTGGATCGCCAGACCGGCGAGCTGCGTGATTTCGGCCTTGAAGAATGCGCATTCGGCTATCGCGACAGCTTGTTCAAGCGCGAGCCGGGGCGTTGGCTGATCCTGCGGGTACGCTTTGCCCTCGATCGCACGCTGCGGGCGCACCTGGACTACGGGCCGGTGCGTCAGCGTCTGAGTGAGCAGGGCATCGAGCAGCCCACTGCCCAGGCGATCAGTGATGCGATCTGCAGTATTCGTCGCGAGAAGCTGCCGGATCCGCTCGAACTGGGCAATGCCGGCAGTTTCTTCAAGAACCCGGTGGTCAGTGCTGCCCTGACTGAACAGATCCGTGCGCGCTATCCGAGTGTGGTGGCTTATCCCCAGGCCAATGGCCAGGTGAAGCTGGCTGCGGGCTGGTTGATCGAGCAGGCGGGTTGGAAGGGGCATCGTGAGGGTGACGCGGGCGTGCATCGTTTGCAGTCGCTGGTGCTGGTCAATTATGGCCAGGCGACCGGGGTGCAGCTGCATGAGCTGGCGCGCAAGATCCAGGCGGATATTCTCGAACGGTTTGGGGTTGAGTTGGAGATGGAGCCAAACCTGTATTGATGGCCTGCCTGTGATGGCCTCATCGCGGGGCAAGCCCGCTCCCACGCAAACGATTCGATTGCGACGGGGTACGTGGGAGCGGGCTTGCCCCGCGATAAGGCTTTTACAGGCAGCACATTACCAAAAGCCATGAAAAAGCCCCGCCAGTTCACACTGGCGGGGCTTTTTCATTCAGCCGTTGCAATCAACCGTGATGAGGCTTCTGCTCTTCGGTTGTTTCCAGGGCTTCAGGTTGCGCAGCTTCAGCAGCCTGTGCGGCGGCAGCGGCAGCAGCGGCGGCCTCGGCTTCACGCTTGCGGCGACGCACTTCACGTGGGTCGTTTGGCGCGCGGCCGTTAGGCAGCATTACCGGTGCTGGTTCGGCGGCAACCGGTGCTGGCTCGACAACCTCAGGCTTGGCTTCGACAGCCGGAGCAGGCTGCTCAGCTACTGGCGCCTCGACGGGTGCGACCGGTGCAGCTTCGGCAACTTCCGGCGCTTTCTCGGCTTCACCCGATTCAACCGCTGGAGTTTCGATCGCTACAGCCTCGACAGCAACTTGTGGCTCAGCAGCTTCAGCGACAGGCGCTTCAACGACAGCTTGCGGCACCACTTCGACAACTGGCTCGGCGCTCGGCTCGACCACGGCTACCGGCTCGCTGAACGGCTGCTCGACCACAGGTGCGGCGGCAACGGTTTGTTCTACCTGGGCGTTAGGCTCAGATGGCAGGGCGATGACTTCGCCTGTCGCAGCCTCTGGGGCCTCGGCAGTGGCGATTTCAGCCTGTTGATTGGCCTGGGCCTCAGCTTCAGCGCTGATGTTGCTGGTGGCAACGGCAGCGGTGACGGCCAGGCCAGCTGCCAGTTCGGCACCCAGTTCGGTCGCTTGGTGCTGCTGTGGCTGCTGCTCATCAGTGGCTTCTTCATCGCCATCGATCAGCTCGCCATTGGCATTGCGCTGACGTTCGCGACGGTTGCTGCGACGACGCTGGCCACGGGAACGACGACGTGGACGCTCGCCATCGGCGCCTTCCAGTTGCTCGTCCTGCAGCAGCTCTTCGTTTGGCAGTTGCTCGTCGGCGATTTCCGCTGCCTGCTCGGCGGCTTGTTCGGCAGCGCGCGGCTGGCGTTCTTCACGAGGAGCGCGTTCTTCACGCGGTGCACGCTCTTCACGCGGTGCACGCTCTTCACGAGGAGCACGTTCTTCGCGCGGTGCACGCTCTTCACGAGGAGCACGTTCTTCGCGCGGTGCGCGCTCTTCACGAGGAGCACGTTCTTCACGAGGAGCACGTTCTTCGCGCGGTGCGCGCTCTTCACGAGGAGCACGTTCTTCGCGCGGTGCACGCTCTTCACGAGGGGCGCGTTCTTCGCGTGGTGCGCGCTCCTCACGAGGTGCACGCTCTTCACGAGGAGCGCGTTCTTCGCGGGCAGCCGGTGCGGCGTCCAGAGGTTCGCGCAGTTCGCGAACTGGGCGTTCCTCACGGTTGCCGCGGCGGTCCTGGCGTGGAGCGCGTTCTTCGCGAGGTGCTCGCTCTTCACGTGGGGCGCGTTCCTCACGCGGTTGACGCTCTTCGCGCGGGGCGCGCTCGGCACGTTCTTCGCGCGGTTTGCGGTCTTCATCGCGGCGGCCGTTGCGGTTGCGGCTCTGCTGGCGACCGTTGCGACGCTCTTCGTTGCGCTGTGGGCGCTCGGTAGCAGGCTTCTCGGTGGTGGCAGCGGGTGCAGCGACAGGCTCGTCCTTGCCTGCGAACAGGCTGACCAGCGACTTGACCAGGCCTTTGAACAGGCTTGGCTCAGGCGCATTGGCAGCTGCTGCGGCGGGGGCGGCGGGCTGTTCTGGTGCGGCGGCAGGAACCGGAGCGTTGGTGCGGGCCGGGGCCGTCTTGACCGCTGCTTCCTGGCGAACCAGGGTGCGAGTGGCGGCGGTCGGTTGCGGCGCTTCCTCGGTTTCGGTGGCAGCGATTTCGTAGCTGGACTGGTTGGTCAGCACGTCCGGATTGTCGTCGCGCAGGCGCTGGACTTCGAAGTGCGGGGTTTCCAGGTGATCGTTCGGCAGGATGATGATCCGTGCGCGCGTGCGCAATTCGATCTTGGTGATCGAATTGCGTTTCTCGTTGAGCAGGAACGCGGCGACCGGGATTGGCACCTGGGCACGCACTTCGGCAGTGCGGTCCTTCAGGGCTTCTTCTTCGATCAGGCGCAGGATTGCCAGCGACAGCGACTCGACGTCACGGATGATACCGGTGCCCGAGCAGCGTGGGCAGACGATGCCGCTGCTCTCGCCCAGCGATGGGCGCAGGCGCTGACGGGACATTTCCAGCAGGCCGAAGCGCGAAATGCGGCCAACCTGGACGCGGGCGCGGTCAGCTTCAAGGCACTCGCGCACACGCTCTTCGACGGCGCGCTGGTTCTTGGCTGGGGTC
The DNA here is from genome assembly GCF_014268815.2 of Pseudomonas urmiensis. NCBI lineage: Bacteria > Pseudomonadati > Pseudomonadota > Gammaproteobacteria > Pseudomonadales > Pseudomonadaceae > Pseudomonas > Pseudomonas urmiensis. The sequence continues at coordinate 3,303,208 of NZ_JABWRE020000001.1, read as the reverse complement.
ATGTCGATGAAGTCGATGACGATCAAGCCGCCGATATCACGCAGACGCAGTTGACGGGCGATTTCCTCGGCCGCTTCCAGGTTGGTCTGCAGGGCGGTTTCTTCGATGTCGCTGCCTTTGGTAGCGCGCGCCGAGTTGATGTCGATGGACACCAGGGCTTCGGTCGGATCGATCACGATCGAGCCGCCGGAAGGCAGGTCGACTACGCGCTGGAAGGCGGTCTCGATCTGGCTTTCGATCTGGAAACGGTTGAACAGCGGTACGCTGTCTTCGTACAGCTTGACCTTGCTGGCGTACTGCGGCATCACCTGGCGGATGAAGGTCAGGGCTTCTTCCTGGGCATCGATGCTGTCGATCAGCACTTCGCCGATGTCCTGGCGCAGGTAGTCGCGGATCGCGCGGATGATGACGTTGCTTTCCTGGTAGATCAGGAACGGCGCAGTGCGGTCCAGCGAGGCTTCTTTAATTGCGGTCCACAGTTGCAGCAGGTAGTCCAGGTCCCACTGCATCTCTTCGCTGCTGCGGCCAAGGCCGGCAGTGCGCACGATCAGGCCCATGTCGCCCGGCACGGTCAGGCCATTGAGGGCTTCGCGCAGTTCGTTGCGCTCTTCGCCTTCGATGCGACGGGAAATACCGCCTGCGCGGGGGTTGTTCGGCATCAGTACCAGGTAGCGGCCAGCCAGGCTGATGAAGGTGGTCAGGGCGGCGCCTTTGTTGCCGCGCTCTTCCTTCTCGACCTGGACGATGACTTCCTGGCCTTCGCTGAGCACTTCCTTGATGTTGACGCGGCCTTCAGGGGCCTTTTTGAAGTACTCGCGGGAGATTTCCTTCAGCGGCAGGAAGCCGTGACGGTCGGAGCCGAAGTCGACGAAGGCGGCTTCGAGGCTGGGCTCGATCCGGGTGATCTTGCCTTTGTAGATGTTGGCCTTTTTCTGCTCACGGGCGCCGGATTCGATATCCAGGTCGTAGAGGCGTTGGCCATCCACCAGGGCTACACGCAACTCTTCGGGTTGAGTTGCGTTAATCAGCATTCTTTTCATGTTGTACCGTCGGTTTCCGGGCTGCCGGAAACGGCGTTCGGCACACACGACTTCTCATGGTCGGTGCCAAGGTGCGCAAAGGGTAGCGAGCCACCCCCGTGTCGGCGACATTCGGCACCAGCCGGTTGCCCAGCCTGCCGTGGTCGCGACGACGCGTCCTGTTGCTGCGGTGCCAAGTGCACTCAGTCAGGAGGAGGAATCAGCCATTGAATCGTGGACGCCCGTAGGCATCTGGAGAACATCGAGGCTCGCTCGCCGGGCCATTACAGAGGGCCGGTGGCCGAACGCCGTGCTACACGATCCGGGAGGCTGTACATCTCCACCCTGCACGTATCCCTGAAAATTCGGGTGCTGCCGCGCGCTGAATCCGCAACGGGTTGCATTTTTCGCCAGCTCCGATTCAGAAGCTGACGCCATTCATGTCCAAGGCAGGTATTTCCGAAGCATTCGCCGGGTGTGACGCGGAAGCGACGGTGGCGGGGCAGAGGTCCAGCGAAAAGAAGCGGGAAAGCAGGTGAAACACCGCGCTTGTCGTTTTTTTTCGGTCTTCTCTACTCGGCGCTGGTGGCGATTCCAGGCATTTCGGTAAACTGGCGAAAACCCCGTAGGACGGCCTCGCGTCCTCGAGAATTGCGATGGTCAGGGCCCGGCGTAGAGCCAGGTGCCGCTGGCCTGCCGCTTTTGGCGGCGTTCGCGACTATAGCAGTAATGATTAAGTGCTTCAATTCCATAAAAAATTGTTATGATCGAGCAATGACGACCAATACCCCTCCGACTTCCGGCGTTCAGCTGATCGAAGTCGCGCCGGAGCTTGCCGGCCAACGTATCGACAATTTCCTTATCACGGCCCTCAAGGGCGTGCCCAAGACCCTGGTCTACCGCATCCTGCGCAAGGGTGAGGTGCGGGTCAACAAGGGGCGGGTCAAGCCTGAGTACAAGATCCAGGCCGGCGACATCGTGCGGGTACCGCCCGTCCGACTGCCTGAGCGCGACGAGCCGGTACCGGTCGCCCAGGCGCTGTTGCAGCGCCTGGAGGCAGCGATTGTCTATGAAGACAAGGCGCTGATCGTGCTCAACAAGCCAGCCGGTATCGCCGTGCATGGCGGCAGCGGTCTGAGCTTTGGGGTGATCGAGGCGCTGCGTCAGCTGCGCCCGGATGCCAAGGAGCTGGAGCTGGTCCACCGCCTGGATCGCGACACTTCCGGCCTGTTGATGATCGCCAAGAAACGCAGCATGTTGCGCCACCTGCATGCCGCCCTGCGCGGTGATGGTGTCGACAAGCGCTACATGGCGCTGGTGCGCGGTCACTGGCCGACCTCGAAGAAGCAGGTCAATGCGCCGCTGCAGAAGAGCAACCTGCGCTCTGGCGAGCGCATGGTCGAAATCAATGACGAAGGCAAGGACGCGCTGACCCTGTTCCGCGTGCTGCGCCGCTTTGGTGAGTTCGCCACCATGGTCGAGGCGCGGCCGATTACCGGCCGTACGCACCAGATTCGCGTGCACACCCTGCATGCCGGGCACATGATCGCCGGCGACAGCAAGTACGGTGACGAGGACTTCACCCGCGAGATCCGTGAGCTGGGGGGCAAGCGCCTGTTCCTGCATGCCTATGCCCTGACCGTGCCGCTGCCCGATGGCGGCGAGCTGAAGATCGAGGCGCCGGTCGACGAGATGTGGGCCAAGACCGTGGAGCGCTTGAGTGCGAGCTGATTGTCGATGAGTAAACGCTACGAGCTGTTGATCTTCGATTGGGATGGCACGTTGGCCGACTCGATTGGGCGGATTGTCCTGGCCATGAACCTGGCGGCCGAGCGTGCGGGCGAGGTGCCAAGCGCCGAAGATGCGGTGAAGGGCATCATTGGCCTGGCGTTGAGCGAGGCGATCTCGGTGCTCTATCCCCATCTTCAGCCGGTCCAGGTCGAGGTGTTCCGTCAGCACTACGCCGACGTCTACATGGCGCTCGATCAGCAGCCTTCGCCGCTGTTCGAAGGCGTGCTGGAGTCGCTGGATGCCTTTCGTGCCGAGGGCTATCGTCTGGCGGTGGCAACCGGCAAGGCACGTCGCGGGCTGGATCGGGTGCTCAAGGCCAATGGCTGGGAGCAATTCTTCGACATCACCCGGGCTGCCGACGAAACCCGTGGCAAGCCTCATCCGCTGATGCTCGAAGAGATTCTCGCGCATTGCCAGGTCGAACCTGGGCAGGCGCTGATGGTCGGAGATTCGGCGTTCGATCTGCAGATGGCCAGCAATGCCGGGATGCATTCGGTGGCGGTGGGCTACGGCGCGATGTCGCTGCAGGCGCTGGCTGAATTCGGTCCGCAGGTCTGTATTGATCATTTTTCCCAGTTGCGCCAGTGGTTGAGCGGTTCGGCGCAACTTCAATTCCAAGGTAGGTGAGCATGGCTGACGAGTGGAAAGCGCCCAAGACCGAGGTGGTCGAGGACGAAGATCGCAAGAGCTGGAAGCTGCTGGAAAAGACCCTGCTGGCCGGTGTGCAAGAGCAGCGCCGAGCGCGGCGCTGGGGCATCTTCTTCAAGCTGCTGACGTTCCTCTATCTGTTCGGCATCCTGTTCCTGTTCTCGCCGCTGATGAGCATCGATAGCACTGCCTCGCGCAGCGACAGCCATACGGCGTTGGTCGAAGTGCGTGGCATCATTGCCGACCAGGAGGCCGCCAGCGCCGACAATATCGTCAAGAGCCTGCGTGAGGCGTTCAAGGACGCCAAGACCAAGGCTGTAGTGATGCGCATCAACAGCCCGGGCGGCAGCCCGGTGCAGTCCGGTTATGTGTATGACGAGATCCGTCGCCTGCGTGCCGAGTACCCGCAGATCAAGTTGTATGCGGTGATCGCCGATCTGGGGGCTTCGGGTGCGTATTACATCGCCAGTGCGGCGGACGAGATCTACGCCGACAAGGCGAGCCTGGTCGGTTCGATCGGCGTGACCGCAGCGGGCTATGGCTTTGTCGGTGCCATGGACAAGCTGGGGGTGGAGCGTCGTACCTACACCGCCGGTGAGCACAAGGCGTTTCTTGATCCGTTCTCGCCAGCCAAGCCTGAAGAGACCGAGTTCTGGCAGGGTGTGCTCAACACGACCCATCAGCAGTTCATTGCCATGGTCAAGCAGGGTCGCGGCGAGCGCCTGAAGGACAAGGAGCATCCTGAGCTGTTCAGCGGCCTGATCTGGTCGGGTGAGCAGGCCAAGGCGCTGGGGTTGGTGGATGGTCTGGGTAGTGCCAGCTATGTGGCGCGGGATATTGTCGGTGAGAAGAACCTGGTCGATTTCACTGTCCAGGAATCGCCGTTCGATCGTTTCTCCAAGCGCATTGGCGCCAGTGTGGCTGAGCATTTGGCCATGTGGATGGGGTTCCAGGGGCCAACCCTGCGTTAAGGTTGAACGAGTCTGGGGGCAAAGCGCCCCCAGAATTCTCAAGGAATCTGCACGCCTTCCTTAAGCAGCATATCCACCAGCCGAATCAGTGGCAGGCCGACCAGGCTGGTCGCATCGCAGCCATGGGTGCTCTGAAACAAGCTCACGCCCAGCCCTTCCGCTTTAAAGCTGCCAGCACAGTCAAACGGCTGCTCAGCCCTCAGGTAGCGCTCAACGCGCCCCCGGTCCAGTTCACGCATCGCAACGGTAAATGGCACGCAGTCGACCTGGCACTGGCCTGTCTGGCTGTTGTACAGCGCCAGGCCGGTGAGGAAGGTAACGTGCTGCCCGCTCGCCGCAAGCAGCTGCTCGCACGCTCGATCGAAGGTGTGCGGCTTGCCAAGGATCTGTTCGCCCAGCACGGCAACCTGGTCAGAGCCAATGATCAGATGATCAGGGTGGCTGTGCGCAAGTGCCTCGGCTTTCTGTCGGGCCAGGCGTCGAACCAGTTCGACAGCCGGCTCGTCATCCAGGCGCTGCTCGTCTATATCGGGGCTTGCCCAGGTGAAGGGCAGGCGCAGGCGCTCGAGCAGTTCGCGCCGGTAAGGGGAGCTGGAAGCCAGTAACAGGGGAAGCATGGTAGACTCCTGGGCAGATCATCCGATTCTAACATGTCAGATGCCGCCGAATTTCCTTTGACAGGGGCGGGGGGCATCCCTAGAATGCTGCGCCTATGTTGAATGACCCGATTCCACCTCACGTTGACCCGCGCAAATTAGCCGATCGTGGCGTAACCCTCCAAGGTTCGCTGCAACTCGCTGATTTGGAAAGACTCTGCGACCCGCTTTCCGACAATGTCGGTACGGTGCAGGCGAAGTTCGATTTTGAACGAGACGAACAGAACGCTGTGGTTATCCACAGTGAGCTCGACGTCGAAGTCAAAATGGTTTGCCAGCGTTGTCTTGAGCTGGTCACCCTGCCGATTCACAGCGAGTGTTCCTACGCTGTGGTGAAGGAGGGTGCGAATACCCAGTCGTTGCCGAAAGGCTATGACGTGCTGGAACTGGGCGAAGATCCTTTGGATCTGCAGGCGCTGATCGAGGAAGAGCTTTTGCTCGCCTTGCCCATCGTGCCTGCTCATCATCCGGAAGAATGCCAGCAGCCGGCGGGCGCAGACGAGCCCGAATCGAGCAAGGACGAGGTAACGCGGTCCAACCCGTTCAGTGTCTTGGCGCAGTTAAAGCGTGACCCAAACGTTTAGGAGTTAATCAATTATGGCTGTTCAGCAGAACAAAAAATCCCGCTCTGCCCGTGACATGCGCCGTTCGCACGACGCCCTGTCGGAAAACGCGCTGTCGGTAGAGAAAAGCACCGGTGAAGTACACCTGCGCCACCACGTATCGCCAGAAGGCGTATACCGTGGTCGCAAAGTGATCGACAAGGGCGCTGACGAGTAAATCTTGTCCGCTCAGATCATCGCGATCGACGCAATGGGCGGGGACTTCGGTCCCCGCAGCATTGTCCAGGCAAGTATCGCTTGCCTCTCGGCTACTCCCTCGCTACACCTGACCCTCGTCGGTCAACCCTCCCTTCTTGAAGATCTTGTCAGTGGCCTCTCGGCTGCGGATCGCGCGCGCCTGCAAATCGTGGCCGCCAGCGAAGTGGTGGGCATGGACGAGCGGCCTTCTCAGGCATTGCGCGGTAAGCCTGACTCGTCGATGCGCGTCGCCCTCGAATTAGTGCGTGATGGCAAGGCGCAGGCCTGCGTGAGTGCCGGCAATACCGGTGCGCTGATGGCCTTGTCGCGTTTCGTGCTCAAGACCCTGCCGGGCATCGACCGGCCGGCGATGGTGGCGGCAATTCCGACCCAGTCAGGCTTCTGCCAGTTGCTCGACCTGGGCGCTAACGTCGATTGCAGCGCCGAGAACCTCTTCCAGTTCGCGGTGATGGGCTCGGTCGCGGCCCAGGCGCTGGGCATTCATCGCCCGCGCGTGGCGTTGCTCAATATTGGCACCGAAGACATCAAGGGCAACCAGCAGGTCAAGCTGGCTGCCACGCTGTTGCAGAATGCCCGCGGCCTTAACTACATAGGTTTCGTCGAAGGTGACGGCCTGTACCGGGGGGAGGCTGACGTGGTGGTGTGCGACGGTTTCGTCGGCAATATCCTGCTCAAGTCCAGCGAAGGCCTGGCGACCATGATCAGTGCGCGCATCGAGGCGCTGTTCAAGGGTGGTGTATTCGCCCGAGCTGTCGGCGCCATGGCCTTGCCGCTGCTCAAGCGTCTGCAGGCCGATTTGGCCCCAGCGCGGCACAATGGCGCGAGCTTTCTCGGCTTGCAGGGTATCGTCATCAAAAGCCATGGCTCGGCGGGCGTCGAGGGCTTGCAGAGTGCAATCCAGCGCGCGCTGATCGAGATCCAGGAAAACCTGCCGCAGCGCTTGCATGGTCGCCTGGAAGACTTGCTGCCTTAGGCATAATCGCCATGAAGTGGTTAAATGTGACCGCTTGGTTTTCGTTTTCATCCAAGTTTTCAGATTGCGCGTCCAGCCTTAGGCTCGGCGCACCCTATCCGACGACAAGATCATAAGGGCTTGTTCAATGTCTGCATCCCTCGCATTCGTCTTTCCCGGCCAAGGTTCCCAGTCGCTGGGCATGCTTGCTGAACTCGGCGCCGAAAAGCCGGTGATCATCGAGACCTTCAAGGAGGCCTCCGAGGCTCTGGGTTACGACCTGTGGAAGCTGGTTCAGGAAGGCCCGGAAGAACAACTCAATCAAACCGACAAGACCCAGCCGGCGATCCTCACCGCATCCATCGCCCTGTGGCGCTTGTGGCTGGCAGAGGGCGGCGCACAGCCTGCCTTCGTCGCAGGTCACAGCCTGGGCGAGTACAGCGCGCTGGTCGCCGCTGGCAGCCTGTCGCTGAAAGACGCCGTTCGCTTGGTCGAGCGTCGCGGTCAGTTGATGCAGGAAGCCGTGCCGTCCGGTCACGGTGCCATGGCCGCGATCCTTGGCCTGGACGACGCCGTGGTAGTCGAGATCTGCGCCAAGGCGGCTGAAGATGAAGTGGTCAGCGCGGTGAACTTCAACTCGCCGGGCCAGGTTGTGATTGCCGGCAACAAGGCTGCGGTCGATCGTGCCATGGAGCTGTGCAAAGAGGCCGGTGCCAAGCGCGCCCTGCCACTGGCGGTCAGCGTACCGTCGCACTGTGCCCTGATGAAGCCGGCCGCCGAGCGTTTCGCCGAGCACGTCAACGCCATCGACTGGAAAGCCCCGCAGATCCCGGTAGTACAGAACGTTACCGCTGGCATCGCCGCTGATCTCGATGCGCTCAAGCGCGACCTGCTCGAGCAGCTGTACAAGCCAGTACGCTGGGTCGAGTGCGTGCAGACCCTGGCCGCCAACGGCGCGGTCAACCTGGTCGAGTGCGGCCCGGGCAAGGTCCTGGCTGGCCTGAACAAGCGTTGCGCTGACGGCGTGACCACCTACAACCTCAATACCCCTGACGCCGTCGCCGCCACCCGTGCGGCGCTGGCCTGAATTTGGAGAAGCTTGCATGAGCCTGCAAGGTAAAGTTGCACTGGTCACCGGCGCGAGCCGTGGCATCGGCCAGGCTATCGCCCTCGAACTGGGCCGCCAGGGCGCGACCGTGATCGGTACCGCGACCTCGGCCTCGGGCGCAGAGCGCATCGCCGCCACCCTCAAAGAGCACGGCATCACCGGTACCGGCATGGAGCTGAACGTGACCAGCGAAGAGTCGGTCACCGCCGTTCTTGCGGCCATTCAGGAGCAATTCGGCGCTACCGCGATCCTGGTCAACAACGCCGGCATCACCCGCGACAACCTGATGCTGCGGATGAAAGACGACGAGTGGTTCGACGTGGTCGACACCAACCTCAACAGCCTGTACCGCTTGTCCAAGGGCGTGCTGCGTGGCATGACCAAGGCGCGCTGGGGTCGTATCATCAGCATCGGTTCGGTTGTGGGTGCCATGGGCAACGTCGGTCAGGTAAACTACGCCGCCGCCAAGGCAGGCCTGGAAGGCTTCAGCCGCGCCCTGGCGCGTGAAGTGGGTTCGCGCAATATCACCGTCAACTCGGTCACTCCTGGCTTCATCGATACCGACATGACCCGTGAATTGCCCGAAGCGCAGCGTGAAGCGCTGCAAACCCAGATTCCGCTGGGCCGCCTGGGTCAGGCTGATGAAATCGCCAAAGTGGTGGCCTTCCTGGCATCCGACGGCGCAGCCTACGTCACTGGCGCTACCGTGCCGGTGAACGGCGGGATGTACATGTAACACCGCAACTCAATGTGACGGATTGGTTCAAAAAAGAGTCATACTCCGAGCCTAAAATCCGTTATAAAGCTGCAACCAGATTCCGGACAGAGGGTTGGGTGACTATTCAATAGGGTATGGCAGGGCGCGTTCCGCTTGAAAAGCAAACGTCTTGCTATAAACTTGGTCACCGGCCAGCTGCCTGACATATGTCCATTAGGAGTGAAAACTAGGTATGAGCACCATCGAAGAACGCGTCAAGAAAATCGTCGCCGAGCAACTGGGCGTCAAGGAAGAGGAAGTGACCAACGAGAAGTCCTTCGTCGATGACCTGGGTGCCGATTCGCTTGACACCGTTGAGCTGGTGATGGCTCTGGAAGAGGAATTCGAGACCGAAATCCCTGACGAAGAAGCCGAGAAGATCACTACCGTTCAAGCTGCCATCGACTACGTCAACAGCCACAAGGCCTAAGACGTTTGTAGTCGACGCTTCTTGTCGGGAAAAACCGCACTGCCTTTGCCGGCGTGCGGTTTTTTCTTTGCGAGAACCGTGAATCAAGAGTTTGTTGCCATTGCATTCCGAGTCCTGGATGCAATGGCAAGAGACTCTGTTATTAGAAAATGAGGAGAGTACTGTGTCGCGTAGACGCGTCGTGGTCACCGGTATGGGTATGCTGTCGCCACTGGGTACCGATGTACCGAGCACCTGGCAGGGCATTCTGGCTGGCCGCAGTGGCATCGGTCCGATCGAACACACGGACCTGACCGCTTACTCAACCCGTTTTGGCGGCTCGGTCAAGGGCTTCGAAGTCGAGCAGTACCTGTCGGCCAAGGAAGCACGCAAGCTTGACCTGTTCATTCAGTACGGCTTGGCAGCGGGCTTTCAGGCAGTGCGCAACGCAGGGCTGGACATCACCGATGCCAACCGCGAGCGCATTGGCGTGGCCATGGGCTCGGGCATTGGCGGTCTGACCAATATCGAAGAAACCAGCCGGACCCTGCACGAGCAGGGCCCGCGGCGCATTTCGCCGTTCTTCGTGCCAGGTTCGATCATCAATATGATTTCCGGCTTCCTGTCGATCCATCTGGGTCTGCAAGGGCCGAACTACGCCATTGCCACGGCTTGTACCACCGGCACCCATTGCATTGGTATGGCCGCGCGCAACATTGCCTACGGCGAAGCTGACGTGATGATCGCCGGCGGTGCCGAGATGGCCGCGTGTGGCCTGGGCATGGGTGGTTTTGGCGCCTCGCGTGCGCTGTCGACGCGCAATGACGAGCCGACCCGGGCCAGCCGTCCATGGGACAAGGGGCGGGATGGCTTCGTGCTCTCCGACGGTGCCGGTGCGCTGGTGCTCGAAGAGCTCGAGCACGCCAAGGCGCGGGGTGCGACCATTTATGCCGAGCTGGTTGGTTTCGGCATGAGCGGTGACGCCTACCACATGACCTCGCCACCTGATTCGGGTGAAGGCGCTGCCCGCTGCATGGCCAACGCCTTGCGCGATGCCGGCATCCAGCCTGAGCAGGTCAGCTACATCAACGCCCACGGCACCTCGACCCCGGCCGGCGACATCGCTGAAGTGGCCGCGATCAAGCGCGTATTCGGCGAGCACGCCTACAAGCTGGCAGTCAGCTCGACCAAGTCGATGACCGGCCACTTGCTCGGTGCGGCGGGTGCGGTGGAGGCGATCTTCAGCGTCCTGGCGATCAACAGCCAGATGGCGCCGCCGACCATCAACCTGGATGAGCCGGACGAAGGTTGCGACCTGGACTTCGTGCCGCATCAAGCTCGTAGCATGCCGATCGATGTGGTGCTGTCCAACTCGTTCGGCTTTGGTGGAACCAACGGTTCGCTGGTATTCCGCCGGTTCGCCGACTGATGCACAGCTGGATCGACGGTCAGCCTGCGACTGCGGTGAATCTGCACAATCGTGGGCTGGCATACGGCGATGGTCTGTTCGAGACCATTGCCGTGCACTCCGGCAGGCCGAGCTTGCTGGAGCTGCATCTCGAACGCCTGGCGTTGGGTTGCCAGCGCCTGGCGATCGAAGCCGATTTCCCCCTGATTCGCGATGAACTGACGCGTTACGCCAGCCAGCTTGGCGATGGCGTGGCCAAGCTTATCCTCACCCGCGGCGACAGCCTGCGCGGCTATGCGCCTGCTGCCGGATCACCGGCCCGACGCATTGTGCAAGGCAGCCCGCTGCCAGCTTATCCCGCCGCCAATGCCGAGCAAGGCGTGCGCCTGTTCGCCTGCCAGACGCGTCTGGCGGAACAACCGCTGTTGGCCGGGCTCAAACATCTCAATCGCCTTGAGCAGGTGCTGGCCCGTGCCGAATGGCAGGACGCCGAGCATGTCGAAGGGCTGATGCGTGATACCCAAGGGCGGCTGATCGAAGGCGTCTACAGCAATCTGTTTCTGGTTCGCGATGGCGTCTTGCTGACTGCCGACCTGAGTCGTTGCGGCGTGGCTGGAGTGATGCGCGCAGCGTTGCTGCAGCAAGCGTCAGTGCTGGGTATCCCGTTTGAGGTGCGAGACCTTGAGCTGGCGGACTTGGAGCAGGCCGACGAAGTCTTCGTTTGCAACAGCGTGTATGGAATTTGGCCCGTGCGTGAGTGCCCTGCACACACGCTCGACTGGCCGCCGGGGCCGCTCACCCGTAAACTGCAGGCCGTTGCCCGTACGCTACTGGATACCTGATTCGTGAGACGCAAATTCCTGCTGCTGCTGGAAATGGGCCTTATCCTTGCCGGCCTGGCATTGGGCTGGTCGGCCTGGAAGGTCCATTCGGTCCTGGAGCAGCCGCTGCACGTTGAGCAAGAACGCATGCTCGACGTACCCAACGGCACCACGCCCAACCGTATGTTTTATCGCATGCAAAGCGAAGGGCTGCTGGACGACGCGGTCTGGCTGCGCCTGTATTGGCGCTTCAATATGGCCGGCACGCCGCTGCATACCGGTGAATACCGCCTGACCCCTGGCATGACTGTGGAACAGCTGTTCGACGCTTGGCGTCGGGGTGATGTGGTGCAGTACAACCTGACCCTGGTCGAGGGCTGGACATTCCGCCAGGTCCGCGCCGCCGTGGCCAAGCACGAAAAGATCAAGCACACCCTCGAAGGGTTGTCCGACGCTGAGGTGATGGACAAGCTTGGCCATACCGGCGTGTTCCCCGAGGGGCGCTTCTTCCCTGACACCTATCGCTTCGTGCGCGGCATGAGCGATGTCGAATTGCTCCAGCAGGCCTACATGCGCCTGGAAGAGGTGCTGGCCAAAGAGTGGGCTGAGCGGGTCAGCGACCTACCGTACCGCGACCCTTACCAGGCGCTGATCATGGCCTCGCTGGTGGAAAAGGAAACCGGCATACCGCAGGAACGTGGGCAGATCGCCGGGGTATTCGTGCGCCGTCTGCGCCTGGGCATGATGCTGCAGACCGATCCGACGGTGATCTACGGCATGGGTGAGCGTTACAACGGCAGGATTACCCGTGCCGACCTGCGTGAGCCGACGCCCTACAACACCTACACCATCAGCGGCCTGCCGCCGACGCCGATCGCCATGGTCGGGCGTGAGGCGATCCATGCCGCGTTGAATCCGTCCAATGGCACCAGCCTGTACTTCGTCGCCCGTGGCGACGGCAGCCATGTGTTCTCCGACGACCTCGACGATCACAACACCGCAGTGCGCGAGTACCAACTCAAGCGCCGCGCCGACTACCGCTCCAGCCCCGCGCCACAGGCCCAGCCAGGGGTAGAAGGGGGCGTAGCGCCAAGCCAGGCGCCTGCTGAGAACGGTGAAGCGCCGGCCGACGCCAACCAAGCGCCAGGCGATAACCCGGCGCCCGAGGCCGACGCCCCTGCTACCGACCCTGTGCCAGCCGATGCGCCGGTACCTGACGAACAACATTAAGGACTGCCCGTGAGCGGCTTGTTTATTACCCTGGAAGGCCCCGAAGGCGCGGGCAAGAGCACCAACCGCGAATACCTGGCGCAGCGTCTGCGCGAGCAGGGGCTGGACGTGGTGCTGACCCGTGAGCCTGGTGGTACGCCCGTGGCCGAGCAAATCCGCGAGCTACTGCTGGCGCCCAGTGACGAGTGCATGGCGGCTGATACCGAGCTGCTGCTGATGTTCGCTGCCCGTGCCCAGCACCTGGCCCAGGTGATCCGGCCGGCCCTGGCGCGCGGCGCGGTGGTGTTGTGCGATCGCTTCACCCTGACGTTGTTTTTTCCGGGTCTAGGATGTAAACGTAAACCTCAGCCCACGAAATCCCCGTCCCTCTTTGCTCTAACCTGCTAAAACAGGGCCTTCTGAGCCTTTTCTCCGGTCTACCCGACCTACTCACCACCGCCAAAAACCAAAAAATGTAAACCTGGCTGCTTTCAGAGCCTTGGAGCATCAGAATGTAAACGCGTTTTGAGGCAATCCAGGCACTTTTGCCCCTGCGGATTTCCGCAAAATGTAAACATCGCGTCGCTACGCCAGATCTAGGGTACTCGCACAGCCATTTCTAGCAGGCGATGACAAGGGCTCCCATTCTTAGCTATCTGCACGTCTCTGAATGACGGCAACAGCTGATCCTGCCTCGCTCAAAGCACGTGGTCGGCAAAACTTTCCGCAGAATTATTCCAGTCGATTCAAGCGGCGCAAATCGTTCTCGATCCTCTCAATCACCGCTTTTCCCTCCAGCGTGCCGTCTTGCATCGCTGCCGTCAGCACGAGCAGGACGATCGGTTCGATTGCCAGGATCTTCGCCAGCCCCTCGATTACGGGAAGTGTCGGTACCTGCACGCCCCTTTCGATGCGGCTGAGGGTCGATATCGCTGCAACGCTTTGAAAGCGTGCCTGTGGAAGTCCTAGCTGGACGCGCAGGCTTCGAAAAGTCAGGCCAAAAGCCTCTGCAAATTCCATTGAAAAAGAAGCTCATATCCAAAGTGGTATTTGATGCCGAAAGGCGCTAAATTGAAAGAGCGCAGACGCCTACTTACGATATATCTTGGCGTTTTTCTTCGAGATTTGGAGTGAAATCACGTCAATCTCATAAACGCAGGGATGTGAATGGGTAGCGCGCTTCGCCGCCCAAGGGCGTTCAGCAGCCGGCGCCGAAGCGGACGCCAACAGCTGATCTACGAGTCGATAGAGGGAAGGGAATGTTCGAGACAATGCCGGTTCATCAGCTGCTTTCCGACCACGAGGATTTCCAGGCTTGGAAGATCGTGATGCTGAACAGCCCTCGCAGGTGGTTCTACATCACGACCAGCAACTACAGCGCTGACGGCGAGCATCTCCACACCTGGATGATGCTGATTACGGATCCATTGATCTTCCGACGGGTGATACATGCCAAATCCGAGACCACCAAGTATGGAAACGTCTATCTGATGATGCCGGTGGGAGAGCCTGGCTCTGAGGCTATGGGCTGGGATTACTCTAGGCTAATTGCGATGAAAGAATTCGATCCAGAGAACGGCGATGAATCCGCTTATGCCTATCTCACAGCAGATGGTGCATGGGAAGACGCGCGGCTCGAAGAAATGAAAAATGTGGAGGGGCGTATGGTGTACAAATCGCCTGATTACGATGAGCACGTCGCGGCCGAAGATATTACGGATGAGTACATCGCCTCTCTTGCCAAAAAAGTGTTCACTATCGCTTGTGAATTACATGGAGGAGATATGCGTGCGGCTGCTGCATGGCTTCAAACCCCAATGTCTGCCCTAGGCAATCTTGCACCCATTGATATCACCGAAGCGGACCTGCCGCGCTTGATGAATGCGATCGGAAAGGAGATTAGAGATATCTTACCTTGAGGTGGCTATGTTTGATGTTCCTAAGATGATTATGGCGAATGCTCCGGATCTCCTGGATCAGATCGCGATGGCTGTTACCTCCGATGGCACCTTTGCATATCTTCAGCTGAAGAGCTTGGTTTCGAGCCCGAGGCTTGCTGAGTATTGGATTCAAGATTTGAATATCGATGGGTTAGTGGAAGTAGGCGATAGCTTCCTCACTAAGCACACTATGCTTGGCGATTGGGATTATAAGAGCTATGGTATGGAGCTAAGCGCATGGGAGAAAATCAAGGGCGAGAGCGTCATGCTTGAATATGGCGATCTCAAAAGAGCGGAAGCAGGTAATCATAAAATTATAAGGTTGCAGATTTGGCCCTTCAATCCAGCAACCTTGAGCTTGGAAGAAATGAAGATAGCGGTGGCCGTGTCTTATGCACCGCTTGAGCTGATCTACGAGTCTCGGATTTTCGGAGCAATAAATGAGATGCTTGAGGAATACGGCATCGATGCTGATCCGGGGATGTAACGGGGTGCAGGGATGTAGTTGATCACATCCCTGCCATAGATTTACGTAGGGGTGTGCGCATCGCAGCGAGTGATGAGCCACCCTTGCACAGTCTTCTTCTGCCCAGGTTTTCCGCAGATTTCGCAGATTTTGGATAAAAGTTCCTCGGCGAGATCGATCATTCCAGAGATGTGGTCATCGCCTCCTTGAAAATAGAATCTTAGGGAGCCGAATTTTTCCTTAATCTGAGTTGCGTGGACTTCTAAGCCGGTTGCCTCAGCTCGCGCCTGAATACTAGCGCACAGGGTGTCAATAAGCTGATGCCAGCCGTCGCCGCACTGGAAGCCGCCCCATAGGCGAGTTTTATACGTTCCTTCTTCATTGATATACCCAAGGACCTTTGGGTATTTCGTGTGTAGCTCTATTTCGATTTCTGGACTCATAGGTATTTCTCCTCGGATGATATTGGGGTGGAGTGGCTCGGGCTATCTCCTCTTATATGTGATTAGCGTGAGCTGTGCAATGCTTGATTGGGTGGCTGCTGAGTTGTTCGCCCGTCTCTGAGTTTTGGGCGTTAATATAATTTACGCTTCGAATGAAGAGCGTAAATGGTATTGTCGTTTAAAGATGGGAGGTGATTTGTCGCATAAGTATTAAGTTTTGCGACACATCCGATTGCAACATATTTGTTGAACTACTCTTGTTGCATAAGTTTGTCGCAAGTCATGTTATGCTGAATCTAATAAATGCGACAAGAATGGAGCGGAGAATGAATATTGGATATGCACGGGTGTCAACCAACGGTCAGGATTTGCAGATACAGCGGGAGTTACTCATCCAAGAGGGTTGTTCCCGAATATTTGAAGAAAAAATCAGTGGAGCCAAAACAGACCGTCCTGAGCTTCTCAGGCTGCTTGATCACCTGAGAGAAGGCGACGTTGTCGTGGTCACTCGACTAGACCGTTTGGCGCGGTCCACCTTGGATCTGCTTTCTATAGCCGATGGTTTGAATGGGGTGGGAGCAGGGCTGCGCTCGCTCGCCGAGCCTTGGCTCAATACGACCAGCGCAGCTGGGCAAATGATCATGACGATATTCTCTGGGATCGCTACGTTCGAACGAAGCCTTATCATTGATCGCACTAGAGCTGGCAGGGAAGCTGCGCAGCGAAGGGGGGTCAAGTTCGGTCCTAAACCGTCCTTAACAGCAGCCCAGATCGAGCACGCAGGGTTGCTTGTCGACCAAGGCAAATCAGTTGCGCAAGTGGCTTCATTGCTCGGCGTTCACCGATCAACACTCTACCGAACCCTAAGCCGCTCACAGCCGTAGCTTAGTGGCTTATGGAGGTCGACGTTCGCGATGAATCCAGGCAGCGGGGGAGTAGCCGTTACCGGCTATATGTGACCAGGCGCTGTTGTGTTCGGCAGATCAGTGCTTATGGATCAGGGTTACGATCGATCCAGGAGGCAAGGCTTGGTGACCTTGGGTTCATTTCCCCGTTAGGGGGAGTACTGGTTAACACCCCAGATGGAGGGTAACCAGGCGATCTGCCTTGCTGAGGGAGAGGGGCGCTTGGCGCACGCCTGAATCTCAGAATGCTATCATCGCGGCGAACGGTGTCTGAGATCAGCAAGAAGCGAGCGTTGTAGATGGCAAGGATGATTCCAGAGCATGGCCCGCACCACACAGACAGCTTTGGCGAGCGGGATCTGTATTCAATCTTCAAATCTCAGTTGTCTGAAAGCTACACCGTAATTCATAGCTTGCCATGGCTCTGCTCTGCTGTGAGTAAGTTAGACAATAGATCTCGACCTACGGGGGAAATTGACTTCCTCATCATCCATCCCGAGGATGGCGTTTTGGCATTGGAAGTCAAAAGCGGTAGATATAGGTTTGAGAACTCTTGCTTCGTTCATGTTCGTGATGGCTACAAAATAGACCCGCTCGGGCAAATCAAGCGAAGTGTGCACGGGTTTGCTTCCTGGCTAGGCGCTAAACCGGCTTTTCGACTCCGAATCGGTTATGGGTTTGTTTTTCCAAATTCTGACTTCCGGAACGCCCACCTACCGGGGATGTTTGATAACAGCACAAATCCGCCACAATCACTTTGTATAGATTTTGAAGCGTATCCGGACGTAGCTCAGAAAGTCGTCGAGCTTATGAGGTACTGGAAAGGGACCCATATCCAACCTGATTTGGGATTATCCAAGGCTCAAGAGTTAATTGACTACCTCTCACCGAAGGTTGATGGCCAGCCCACATGGGCGAGCCGAATTCGATACGACAACAAAACATGGCTTCAATTGACCGCTGAGCAAAGCTCCGTAGTTAGATATGTGCTGAAGAATCAGAATTCATTGATAACGGGATGGCCGAGTACGGGGAAAACCGTATTAGCCATCGAAGCTGCGCGAAAATTAACTGCCGAGGGTAAAAGGGTACTGCTACTTTCTTTCAATGGGAAACTCACTGACCATATACGAAATCAACTAGGCGGCTATGATGGTTGCACCGTGTTGACGTGGCATGGGCTGTGTCGGATGGCGGCAGGGGCACTGGAGCGTTCTTTCGAAGGCGAGGCTTGGTTCAGGGTCCAGTGTCTGGAGGATTTGAAGCTAGGGATTAGTCAGGGTCTTCTTGGTGAATTTGATGCTTTAATTGTTGATGAGTCTCAAGCTCTGGCAGAGTCGTGGTGCCAAGTCTTAATCGATTGGTTTGGTCAACGGCCTAAAGTGTTTTTCTGTGACGAGACGCAGGTTTTTAATTTTGAGCGAAATGGCATACCTCTTGAGAGACTGAAAGCAATTCTCGCTGTTGATGACTTTACGCTCACCATCGTCTTGCGAATGCCAAAGGCTGTTACTGAAATTTTGTCAGAAGTGATGCCTCCGAAATTCCAGCTATCATCTCCTCGCTTGTCTGAGGCAGACACAGCACTTGAAATTGTGACCATAGATCCCGGTAAAGAACTTTTTGGTATTAAAGAAAGATTGATGGCTGGTGGGGTGGATGCCAATGATATTGTAATTTTAGTCGGTTCAAGGGATCCTAGAAAATACATCGAAATGTTAGGTTCTCATAACCTAGCTGTTGAGGGTATAGCAAAGTATCGCGGGCTTGAATCTCCAGTTGTAATCGTGCTGGGTGCTGAAGCGCTCGATACCGCAGAGCTATTTAGTGCTTACTCCCGAGCTACGACTAAATTTATCGCTATCTACAACGCTACAAACCCGGAGTGGAAGGGGCACCTAGGTTTCCAAGCTCGACTTCAAGCAAATTCAGAAAGTGAAGCGATCTTAACAAAGGCTCAAGAGCCTCTCCGCATAAGAAGTTTGGTGCATGCTAGTACTAACATAAGAAGCTTAGGGACGAAAAGTCTAGACCTGATGTGGGCCGAAGACTGGCAGGCCTTGCTTGTTGAGCTGGAAACGCATGAAAGCCAAATGCGCCTATGGGTGAACTATTTGAGTCGGGTAATTAGTCAACCTGTTTTTGTGTGGTTCAAAGACATACTTAATAAATTCTATGTGGTCGCAACCGTTACGGATGGTGAGTTTGAATCGTATTACAATCTTCCTTTAGTCATGGGGAAATGTAAGGCGTGCGACAGCATCACCCCCTGCACTAGCTCGCCGGAAAGCCACTGTGCGCTTTGTGCCACTGTGGAAAGCAGGCTACTACCATCAGACCCACACATCCTGGCTCAGGTCTGTACGTATGATGGTGCTATCACCTCCCAGTTTTCGAGGGAGCGCAGCATTGAACTAAGGTCACAGCTGCCTCTTGAAGTGGCCGCTGTTGCATCGTTCCGGCATGCTAAAAAACATCGAGTTCGAGATAGAGTTTTGCTGCTTGCAATGCCTTCTGGCCGTCAATTGTATGAGACGGCTTTTGTTTTTGCTCAGTCCAGGATCGCAACCTGTCCAGCTGGGGGGGCGCTTTCCGTGGACGTAATCGCGGACGAAATCTACGAACGATACCAGTCACTAAAGAACGTCACGCCAGCTGAGTGGCGCTCTAACGTGGCGATGGCATTCGCCACCATCAAGGAAAAGGGCTTTGCGGTCAGGGTTGGCAAGAAGCTCTATCGGCCGGTTGAAGACGCAGATGCCCCACCGCCGAAGCGGTTCAATTACGACTGATCGTGTGGCTTGAAGGCTCATGTTTCCTGTCGGAGCAACACATATCGCCTCGGGATCTCTGCGCTGGTCACACTGAGCCATACCGCAAGCGGATGTGCCCAGCGGTTTGACGGATAGCTCTACTCAGCGGCTTTGAGAGAGGGCCCGATCGTGGTACGTTCCGCGCCGGCACTGCCAGGTGGATTAGAGTAAACGGAGAGGGGGAAGGATGAGCGTTCTGGAAACCATGCGTTTGGTCTTGGAAGAGCAGCTTGATGGCCACCGGCGTAATCCATCCAAATTCAGCGGCTATGCAGAGCAGCTCAAGGGCGCCGCGCAGTTTGCCAAGAACGTCGCCACCAAGCATAGCGACGGGCCCTTGATTGCCGCAGCCGATCAAGTGCTGGCGTGGCTTGATCAGCGAGAGGATGCATTGGAGGAGGAGAGCCAAGCTGAGCACGAACGCATTTGGGAAAGAGACCAGGCACGGTACAACGTTCGGAAGGCCACATCTCGCTCGGTCAAGGAATTCGTAGGAATGGAGGTCGTGGACCCCCGCTGGAGCGTCCTTCTTGATGAGTACCGGGAGGAATTCCCCACGTTCCAAATTCGTAACTCTGTTGCAGACCGACTTCATCCAAAGAAGCACTCCGCCTCCATCCGAAATTTCTTATGTGATTTCATCATTGCACAACGGCTTGGTCGAGAACCGCGCCTCTCCGAGATTCAGGCGCTTCATCCTCAGGCGCTGGTTGCGCATCAGGAAGAAATCCTGAAATACCTTGAGCGTGCGCTACCGGGCTTCGATTTCACTTCCGCCTTGTTGCGGGTTGATCAAGCCGCGCATGCCCTCACTACCAACGATCAAGTAGAACCACAAATCCAATGAATATTTACTCGTTCAGAGCAGGCCATGTCCAAGACGTGTTTGATCTGATGCTGCTACCTGGAATGCGAGCTGTGCGACGTCTAACGATCTTGCCTGATACCGGGTTCCCAGACGCTGAGGTTGAGCTAGTAAGTGATTTGGCCGAAAGCGAAATGAGACGACTCATCGAGCAACTGGATGATACACACGTCATCATGGACACCTTTCGCCCGTGTGCGCTAGCTGAAAACCCGCTTAGCCGAGGAGATGATCCTGATCACCTACCTGACGCACCAGAGTTCTAAGGCCCTTACACCAGCATTCCTGATGATGAGCTGCGAATGTCGAGTCAGAGAGCCTCTATTCTGGTGGTCACACAAGATTAGAATGGGAGCAGCCGTTAAGAATAATCCCTCATGGGGCTATTCGCGGCACGCGCTCCGTGTTGCATGCTAGTTGAAATCTAATCGAGGGTTGACGCCCTCTGAAATCAAGGCTGCACCGCAGGATAGCTCGCGGTGCAAGATTTATAGATCGAAAGGATCAGAGGGCACTGTGACGGCTTCAAAATTCAACGAGTTCTTGACGTCCGAGATTGACCGCCTCGATGACCTCCTCAGTGAGCGAGAGTCCCGAAGAAAGGCGTGGATCAACCATCCTCAGCTTGAGTACCCAGGTTTGTCCTTAGTCGCTTCTCGCAGCCATGCCCCGAGGCGCGAGCTTCTCGCCGAGATTGCGAACCAAATCTTGCTGGAGAGGGCTTACGCTAAAAGTGATGAAGCGACATCATCGTTGATCATCATTCCAAACCAAAGCCCACACGCTTTCGTTCGACAGATGCTTGCGACGATGAGCAAGCTTGATTTCATCACTATCGATGAATGTGCGATGGAAGATGACGACTGGCCACGTTTGACTACTGGTGTAAACCTGATTGGGGTGTCCGATGATTCAGTCCAGGATTTTGAGCCTTGGTTGCGTTGGGAAATTGACCCCATTTCACTCGATGATTTACTTACCCTTATCAGCAGTGCGGAGAAGGGTACAAAAATTCTCGTCGAGAACTACCACCAGATACAGCTGATTGCTGATCATGTTGGCGTAGTCTCAAAATTGCGATGTGCGGCTGTTACAAATGGAGTGTTTTTGTACATTGGAGGTGGGCTTTCTCACTGGCACGAAGTGCGAGAGAAAAAAGGGATGTATCTGTCTGATTTAGCTGACTGCTTAGCTGAAGCTGTGCATGTTGCCGATGTGATCACCATTTTGCCTCCTGAAAAGACCAAGTTTGCAGCAGTTGTGTTCGATTCTCGTTACGAGTCGCCTTATAAAGGGGATCTGGCCTCACTATAGATGGTGGTAAGTTTTCGATGCGCTAGCGACTTTAATCAAGTTTGCTAGTCCTCCTATGGTGGTGTTTCTGGCTAAGTCGTGATGAGGTATAGCGCGGGGCAATGATAGAGCTTCCGACCCTTCTCCTAATAAGACCCATCAGCGTGGCGCTAGAGATCGTGCCTGCCTGATGGAAGCTCCGGATACGGATGGGGCTATAGCTATGCGGGGCCCCCTGCACGGATTGCACATGGCTGAAAGATTCGCGCCGAAACACTTTTGGCTGCATATAGGGAGATTGTGGAGGGAGTGCCGAGCTACTGAAATCATTTCAACGCATCTTAGTGGCAGCCAGCGAAACTAATAGGTAGATCTATTCTCAGTCAAAAGGAAGCTTTATGGGTGCTAGGATTTTTCTTCGTTCAAATGGAAAAGATAGCCTGTTTCGGATCTATTTGAATCGACTTATACGCGCCACGCAAGGGGACTCACTTTTACTATGTTCTGGATATATTTCTGATATCCCCTCAATGCAGCAAGATATCGCCGAATCCATTAAAGTAGGATGCGCGCCAAGTGGGACAGTTATCTTGTTAGCGGGAAAATTTGCCCAGTCAACTAGCGAGGAACTTGGCATCGATTGGGAAGCCCGCTTTAACAATTTTGCCTCATTTCTTAAGGGGGAACTATCGTCGACAGGAATTAACTTGAAGGTAATGGTGGCGCCGAATAGAAATTGGCATGCAAAAATAGCGCTTAAGGTCAGTGGGACAACCCCTGTAATCGCGTTGCTTGGAAGTAGCAACCTTACCGGGCCAGCTTATTTGGCAGGGATTAAAGCGTGGAATTACGAAAGTGACACACTTCTATGGGATGAAGATATTACGGGATCCGGAATATTAAATTCGCCAGCCTCATCTGACGATGTTGAGCTTGATATGGTTGTTCGGCCCGGGAGCAATCGAACAGAAAAAACAGAAATGAATAAATTATATAAAATCATTATGGGCTTGCCGCTAGAAACTCTGAAAGATGATGAAGAATAGCGGCTGGCGTATTTTTATCTAAAGCTATAAGGAAAAGCTAGGCTTAGGTCTCGCCACCTATTGCCAAGCATCCAGATGTAGGCCTATCCCAATAAGGCAGGGGATATTTGAAAGCGTTACGATAGGTCACATCGGGCCAATACAGCCGAAAATGGGCCTCTGCTATCGGCCCAGAGCGTGTAGGAACGCCTTCTTGAACCGTTGCTATGATTTTTGAGGGTTTCATCGCAGGTATCGTCAGACTCTTAATTACAGATTTTCTATCGGCTCTTACTGACCGCCAAGTGTCGGTACCAGTCGGTCATGGCTACAATGTCTTCCCCATGTAATGAAAACCCACTCAAGTGGCACAGATATTTCTGGTTCCAGGCGACGCTTTGGCCTACTAATTTCCTGCTCCGAGGTATATGGTAATATTGGCAATGTGGTCTATGCGGTGTCCTCCATGGGGTAATAAAGATGGGTTTGTAAAAGTGGGCCGTGGTTGCAGACTGTTCCATAGCGCGTCGTAGCAACGGTCTTCGCACGTTTCCCTATACGTTATTCCATTGCTGTCAGCATCGTATAGAGGCCATAGAGGGCATCGTATGGTGTGCATGCGATTCGTAAGTATCATATCATGGCGTAAAGACTCAAGCATGCCTAGATAAAATAAGGAATTTTTGATGGTCGAGATCAGAAATGGAAAGTAAATCGAAAAAAAGCGCAGTTAACGATATGGTTGAAGAATTTCAGGATACTTGCGGAGAATATTTATTCTGCTTGATGTTTGCCTCTAATGGAATAGAAACAAATGGAGACCTCGTAGCAAAGGAAAAGGCGAAGCCTGGTCAGAAAATCTGGATAGCATCTGATACGAAGTCCGATCCGAAGTATCATGCCAGAATGGATGTTTCGATGTTTGTCGAAAAATCAAAGAAAAATGGCTTCTTTGTTAATGAGCTTTGCAAGTCGTTATTGTGTAGCATTTATTCGCTATGGGACGAAACTTATAGGCATAAAATAGCCAAAGCAGCAGAGGTTGAAGCTGGCGCACTGATTGCGCCACTGATGGGAGATTTGCGTAAAATAAGGCACTGTATTATTCATAATAAGTCCATAATACCCGAGGACGGGTATCAGTTTGAGGTGC
The DNA here is from genome assembly GCF_014268815.2 of Pseudomonas urmiensis. Lineage (NCBI taxonomy): Bacteria > Pseudomonadati > Pseudomonadota > Gammaproteobacteria > Pseudomonadales > Pseudomonadaceae > Pseudomonas > Pseudomonas urmiensis. The sequence goes on along the minus strand of NZ_JABWRE020000001.1, from coordinate 3,279,735 downwards.
TTACTTGGAAACTAGCGCCTGGTGCCCTTGCAATTACAGCAGAAATGTTCCGTGAATTCATTGATATAGTCAGAACCAAAATGGCCATTCAAGCAGCTTCGCTAACTCCAGAGATGCTGGAAATCTATCAGCTCATGACAAAGAAAGAAAAAGAGAGTTTTGATAGCTGGTTCAAAAAGCCTGGAAATAAACAAAACGACATACCGTGGCCAGGGATGAATGATGTGCTAAAAAGAATTAATAAAATAGAAAAGTGAGGGGTGGTTGAAGGCGCTAGAAGCAATAGTATTGCATGCAAATTGCCTCTCGCACCTGATCCATCAAGAAAACCGATCCACTATGGTGTATAACTCCCATTGAAAGTCAGAGGAAGGATGGAGGAATGTGCTTAGATATATAAAAATGGCGAGGAATATATTAAAATCTCTAGCGAGACCGATAAAGGCGTTGTGGTGCAGCTGTTGCCCATGCCATATACGTCAGGACGATATGCGGATATAATTATGAAAAAAATAGGAAGAAATACTTCGTGCCCTTGTGAGTCAGGCTTGAAATACAAGTACTGCTGTATAGGCAAGGAGGAGCGGCCAAGGATCATCAAAATGAAAAATTTGCATGGGGATTGTGGCTTAGAGAAAGAAGTTGATCTTTCAAGTGACTACATGAATATTCTTGCGAGATCTAGAATACCGCTACTGAATTTCTTTAAAGACAATGATCTTTATTTCTTTGGTACCACCCTTACTGTCGGAGATTCAATCGAGTTTAATGAGCTTCTACAGCGTGGAGCGCTGACCAAAAACCATCTAGTTGAAAGGTATATACAAAGATTAAAATATGAAGATGTCGTATTTTATATAGATGATGCGGCCACGATGCATTCGGCATTTGAATCAAGAGAGCGGATACTGAAAGATGCGGTTGAGGCTCACTTCAATGGTAAATATACGCTATCAGTTCCGGTGCTTTTCGCACAGGTGGAGGGGATACTGAGAGAATATGGTGGAATGAAGCTGGCAGATAAATTTAGGCCTAATGTGTCTACGCAAATTTGGAATAGCAGGCTACTATTCAATATGTCCGATGATGCGCAATATTTCAATGCCTTTATAAGTAAACTTTTTGAAGGCCAGCAGAGTCAATCCAGCTTCAACAGAAATCCAATCCTACACGGGATGAGTGTAAATTATGATTCCCAAGAATGGTCGGCCGTATTGATTTTAATAATATTGGAGGTTCGAAATTTTGTGTGGTTTGAGAGAAATACGAAAAGTTTAATTCCAGGTGCTATTTGATAAATTTGATCATGACTTCGTCACGGAACGATAAAAATCTATATTTAGCTCACAGCTGTTCTGCAATAAATGCGGTACTCGCGAGTGCACCATTCTCTACCAGGGGCACTTCATAGCGGAAGGTGACCGCCGGCAAAAAACAGCCAAAGCGGTCCTTTTGGGAAGGTATCTAAAGACTTGTAACTAATAGCACTGGCCGACCAAAAACAGGCCTTCGGCACACTACTATCTACTTCGTAATCTCGGTTCCGGTCATGCTTTTGCCGCATTTTGACGTCTTCCTGCAAGCATCTGAATGAATTATTAGTAGGTAAGGAGTTTTTCAAACAAAATGGACTGTAATTGTTGCGCTGTTTGTGTATTCCGCTTACAGTTAGCCTCAACTTAATTGCAGTGAGTCGTCCAAATGGCACAAGATTCTGAATTTATTGATCCTGAGTTTCAAGATGGCCTCGACTTACTAGTGCCTGGTACAAAGCAACGGGTAAAAAATCTGTTTAGGATTGGTGCCGAACTAGAAAAAGAATCGGATCGTGGGTGCGCTCTAGTGGCAGCTGCATACCTTGAGAATGAAATCAACGAGCTGCTGGGCTGCTTCTTTGTAAAGCAAGGCGCGAGGGCCAGAGCCGCGCTATTTGATTTCAATGGGCCGGTAGGAACATTTTCATCAAAGATAAAGATGTCTGCTGCTTTGGGGCTGCTACCGGAGGAGATTCATAAATCACTTGATCTTATTCGCAAAATCAGAAACGAATTTGCTCATCTTCACGAGCCGTTAGATTTCGAATCAACCAAAATAAAGCAACAGGTAACAAATCTTCTACCAGGTTTGGATGTGTCACAGAAATCCATCCGGGAAGGTTTCATCATGAAAATACAAAGCATTGCAGCTACTATTCATTTGTGCATTGCTCACACCTTCTCACGAATGATTCCGGAGTATGAGCAAGTACCAATATGCGCAGATGCCAGTGAACAGGAAATTGAGATAGCAGCACGTAGATTGATGAAAACAACGGCGCCAGATATCACATACGAACAAGCCGTAGCAATGGCACGAAGTTTCAAAGATATTGTATGAGTGTCATTCGTCTCTCGCGCCTTCACGGCCTAACAAATGATTGACATCGTTCGCTTCGCTCACATGGACAAGCTAAAATCAGTGCCTTAACCAATCGTCAGAGGCCGTTTGAGATCGAAAGCCGTCTTAAGTGAGCGATCGCTTTTGGCCGAGTGCTGCGCTCACCGAAGGGCAGCTCTGGATCGTTAGCGGCCTGTCGGGAATGGCTGTTATTGACCCAAAGCTGCCTTTCGCAGAGGCAGCTCTAATCGTGAGCGCATTTGGCTAGCATTGAGATTGCGTGATGAATTTTATCAGATCATCCGCCTGGCATTTCTAAAGAAAAAGCCCCCTGCCACACGAACCACCATGCGTGGTGGCGGTTCGTGCGGCCGAAGCCCACAGCAAGCTGGCGGGTGAGGTTCACAACCGAGCCTTTCGACGCGCAATAAGCAGGCTGCTGCGCTATCCCAACCAGACCTCTGATAGACGCAATATTGATGATTCGGCCTCGCGGACGCCCCGCAGAGGCTTGCTGCCTCATCATCCGCGCAATCGCATACTTGGAGCCGTGCCATCCATCTTTTACGTTTATATGCATGGTCAGGTCGAATTCATCCTCAGTTTCCTCCAGGATGTTTGTAACTCTCCTCAGGGCGAGTATGACTGGTCAGAGGACCTGAAGAATCACCTTCTAGTGAAAGCTGAGGGAGAGGTCCCTCCATTTGCACGGATACTGCGTCAGAGAGTGAATTACTATTTTGGGATGATCGCTATGGGAATTGGACGGTCCGCAAACGTAGAATGAGGCACGCTGGGGAATCCGGGAGAGTCATCGCCCGGTAACTGCCCTGCGTGTGGTAGAGCTATCCATTCCATTACACGTGGTAAGATTTGTTAGTTATTTGGGGCTATAATGCGGGCTTATAAGAATGCAACTTTTTGTGGTGCTGATCCTGGTTGGGCAAATGCCTGTGTAGGGAATAATGGAAGCCCTGGTTACTACGATTATGCGAAGGGTTTTTCAAAAGCTGCAAATGTTTTGATTGATCAAGTGATTGCAGGTCGTGGATACGATTTTAGTGTAGATGACTTCGTCTATCCTGTTTGCTTTAATATGCGTCATTCAGTCGAGTTGAGGTTGAAAGGAGCTATTGAGGAGCTGGCTCATGTCTCCACTGCAAAAGGGCAGGCTCTCAAGTTTGACTTGGTAGGTTCCCATGATATTGGGAATATTTGGAGCTTCTTTAAGCGTGAGTCGGAAGCGCTAGATAAGCGGTACACAGAAATAAATGATAAAATTGATTCAACCATCAGTGATATTGCAGAGGTTGATGCAACTGGGCAAGTCTTTAGATACCCAGAAAGCAACGATAATCAGAAGCACCTAACAGATGTCGCTAGTATAAATTTCTGCCGCCTAAAAATAAAATTTGCTGAGCTTGAAAAGGGTCTCGATTTACTTCATAGCCTAAACGTTTGGCTTCGAGAAGAATACTTCCAAGGCACATTTACATTGAGTTTTTCTCGCCCGATGTTGTATGGATTGGCCTTGGAGTTGCCAGCTATAGCGACTTGGTCGAATCCAGAGTTTGGCGCCGTAAAGCGTAGCTTGATGGATAAATATGATGTTGGCAGTAGAGAGCTTTCAAGGGCTATTGACAAAATAAAGTCGCACTATTATCTAAGCTCGCTCATTGGTGCTCCTCTTCCACTAAAGGGGCTTGTTCGTGAGCAGTTGTTAGAGTTTTTTGATTATTGGGTCCCAGAGAATCCTGATATACAGCGTGAGCCTGAAGGTGAAGAAGTTTTTAGATTTTCAGAGGCGGATACGAAGCAGCTAATTCAGGAAATGATTCAGCGGGTAGAGTCGGGGAAGAATGTTTGGATTCATTTTTCGAAGGTGATCTCAGCAGAGTTTCTTGCAGGAATTCATACCTTGTTCTATTTTGCGCGAGACAAAGAGTATGTTGAGTATTATGGCAGGTTGTATGAGTCAGAACTCTCCGAAAGCCAGGCTTATTTTCGTTGGGGCGAGGAACAGGTTAAAAAGAGCTTTTTTCACATATTTAATAAGACTAATGCGCTGGATAACATCGTGATGTCACTTTTTGCCCTCGGGTGTGTTGATCTGGCTGAGGAGATTATCGCGCGATATGGCGTCGAAAGAGCATTGCATTGGCTCGAACGTGCAAGAAGTAGAGAGTTGTTTGCATTTCCTGAATATGCTAAATATTAGTTTTGTATTGGTAGGTGTAAAGGGGGTGGATGGACATGCTGAATTAGGAAAAACAACGAGTTAGCAAAAATCACAATGTCCATTTTTTGCTATGTGAGATGTAAATTCCTAGATACTGGGCTGGCTTACATTAAGGGGCTCATAGATATGACGGCGGTCGTTTCAGTCATGACTTTTGAACCTTGTCGTTCGCGTGGAGGTTTTGCGGCCCGATGACTGTTCCACTCACAGCGAGCAGTCATCGGGCCACAAAGGCACGTTAGTCGCACAAGCTGACTTTTTGAGAGGAGGCAAAACCGTGGCTTGTGTCGCTGATGCACTAGGTTAGTGGCGCACTCGGCAGGAGGCTGCTCTCCCTGCCTTTAGAATGCCCTACCAAATGAGGTTTTGGGCAAGGCTATAAGGGCTTCAGGCGTGGTTTTGGTCGTGTCACGGGTGATAGGCTGGAGCTGCTCGCCAGGCTCGCAGGATGGCCCCAGCGGTGTGGTCATCTCCTAGCGTACACCTGTGGGAATACCGGCCAAAGCTCATGAATTGCGTTTTAAGCGTGATTGCCTATGACCCCTTGGGGGGTAGGGGTGCCACGACCATTGAGTTGAAAATATGGGTGTCTCAGCGCGTTACAGGATCATATTTGACCCTTGCCTTTCTTTTTCACAAAGCAAAGAAAGCAAAAGCAGTGAGGGGTGAGGTGCCATAAAAAAACCTTATTTTTCATTGATTTAACTTGACAGATTCTATATAATGCACTTGACTTTAGCTCCGCTTCCGCTGGAGGAGCAGGACTGAATCCTCTGCTGGGTTCATTCCCGGCGTTAGCCGGGGTATAGCTTTTTTGATTTCAAAGAAGAGCGCGTGCGCGCGAAAAAATTGCTTACTAGCCGGCAGGCTGTCTTTCGTCAGCCTGTGTTCCGAGGTTGCCCCAGGTCCTGAAAAAGCAAATCCTACCTTGGGTTCATTCGCGAGCCATCGCGAGCGATATCTCCAGTCGATCCCAGCCCCCCGGTGCTACACCGCTAATATGGCTTCACCGCACCAGATTACGCAATAAAAAAGAGGTCTCAAATGAGCACTGATTCTCTTGAGGAAGAGATGCGTCGTGCGCTCTTCGGTGGCTCCGCTAACGTTAGCGAGAGGGCAGAGTCACTAGTGGTGAGTGGTCCAGCACCCAAGCAAAAAGCGACTGTGGGTTACTCGTCCAAGCTCCGTGTAGAGCTACATGTCACAAATGTCTACGAAGGTGATTACCAGGTGGTGCATTACGAGTCGTCCGTGTTGAGCGCTCTCGTAGCTGAAATGGAAGCTCGGAAGAAATACGCCAAAAAATACAGGTATGTAACGATTGTCTCCACTACCCGGATTTAACAACAGCCCATTTGCAGATCGCTAATTGCAATTTAGGTGGCAATGGGCTGATGTCTATTTGGTGGGGCGGCGTCGTTTTGCATCCTGATTAGTATGCGAGCGCCGTTGGATTCTCAATCATTTTTTTGTAAATTAGCCTAAGTCTTCCCAGATGATTTTTTTGCGGTTGATCTATTGGCGCTTGCCTATTTGAGTTCGAAAACAACTAAAATCATCAAGTGACTGGTAGCACTTAGTTACAGGCACCGGCCACCCATGCCTCGTTCAGCCTTACCTTGGCGAACTTTCCCTTCATATCATTCATCATGATCCACGCCGGGAGGGTCTGAGGTGGGCGCGTATACCAGGTCACGCAAGCGTTGAACACGTCCTTCTGTAGAAGGCTCTGCGCAACCCGCCGCTCCAGATAAGCGCCGAGACGAGACGAGGCATTACGTTTCGCCTAGGTGCTTCAGGCTACCTTCGCTGCGACCTTTCTCAATAGTGCGCCTGTACGGCGCTAGAAAATCGTTTTGATCACCTTATCTACCCCAGTGATCAGGTCTTCCACTTCGGCAGGTGTAGGTTCGGCAGTGCTCTTATGTCCACACTTATTCCTGATGTCTCCGAGGAAATCGATATGGCTGGATTGAGCAAGATCAATCACATCTGCGACCTTCAGCGCGATATTAATTGGATTGATAGTTTTTGCTGTTTTAGGCAGGTTGTGCTTGCCGCTAGTTCTTTGAGGTGGCCTTCCAGAACGACCCCGGCTACAGCGCCGGCAGCGCGTGTGTAGCCATTTTTCAGCAGGCCTCTCACGCTATCCAGCTCGTCGTCGAGGACGTCAGCCTGTACGAGTTGCTTGATCTCAAAAAGTGAGCTTTCGAAGCGGCGTTTGATCGCATTGACGATCGCGATCTGCTGTCGAAGCAGGTGCAACGTGGCGAGATATGCCGGAACGCCTCGATCCGTGGTCAACGGTGTATCAACGGTTTCGGGGCTGGCGAAACCAGGGGGGATTCGATCAGAAGTTCAAACGCTTGCACTTGAGCTTAAATGAGCAAGGCTTGATCGATGTGCAAACCTGGATGATCGACTCAACCGCAATATGTGCCACCCGAGCCTCAGCAGGCACCGGAAAAAAAGGGGGGCTGATAAACTTGCTGACCATGCGCTAGGCCGCAGCCGCGAAGGCTTGACTACCAAGATCCATATTCTCTTTGACGCCAACGGCATGCCTTTACGTTTCCTCCTTTCTGGCGGTCGAGCCAGCAACATCAGCTATGCCGAGCCTCAACTGGATGACGTCAGCATCCCCAGTCAGCGGGGTCGTCCAGATACGGTATCACGGTCCCGGTAGGTACTTATGCTACCCGCTTGGGTTGCTAGGCGTGATGGCTTTGCCAAATACGTTTGCGCCTGCCATGGTTGACCTGTGAGAGTGGGCTGCGTGGTGGCAAAATAGTGGCGTTCAGTCTAGAGGGGCGAGGGTAGTTGCAGCACCGTGCTGGACGCATGAGAGAAAGAACTAGGACTAAGGACAGGTAGGGCGCATGTTTGAGCCAATTGAAGCGGTCGATATATATAATAAGAACATTAATATCCTAATTGGTTCCGGAGCCTCAGCGGACCTGTTTCCCACTTTGAGTTTGCAAGTCAAGGATGCTGTGGGGAACTGGGAAACGATTGAGACCCTTGCCACTAAATTCGCAACTTGGCCTGAAAAGCAGACTGCGCTATTTATGCACTATTACAATACGTGCATTCACCCAGTGCAAAAGTTTTCACCTGCTGCCGTCAGCTCTGAAGAGGGAATTGAAAATCTCGATAACTATGAAAAGTTTTTGCGTACATTGTTAGGTTTTCTCGATAGACGTAAAGATATTAATCGCAAGGTTAACATTTTTACGACTAATTATGATGGATGCTTGGCACACGCGGCCGACCGTCTGCTGGTCAGAGGTGCACACGAATTTGTCGTGAATGATGGCACTTCAGGATTTTACAAAAAGCACCTGCACGCCAGAAATTTCAATACGTTTCAATGCCAGACAGGCGTGTTTGAGCGTGCTGCCTATGGCGTTCCGCAGCTTAATATAGTCCATCTCCATGGTTCGGTCTATTGGGAGAAGAGCGGAGATGGTATCGAGGTCAGGTATCGTGACGATTTCAAACATATTCTCAATCCCCGTACCGTTGGAAAGATTGCGAAATTTTCACAGTACTTGCAAACCGAAGGGGCGGTAACCAGCCGTATACCTTCGGTGATTTTCAATCGTACGCAGATCGACAGATTTTGGCGAGAATACAATAAGCTTCCAATCGTAAACCCCACAAAGTGGAAATTTCACGAAACCGTATTTGAAGAGCATTACTATCAAATGCTTAGGTTGCTCAGCTACGAGCTTGAGCGGCCCAACTCGATTCTTATAACCTTCGGGTTTTCCTTTGCGGATGAGCACATTTTGAAGCTTGTGCAGCGCTCACTGGCGAACCCCAAGCTCCAGACATTCATATGTGGATACAGCTCACGTGCGGCAAAAAAAATGACGGAGGTCTTTAGCCCCTGGCGAAACGTGAAGGTTATAGGCCCGCCAGAGAATGCAGTCTTAAATTTTACCAATTTTAATAAATATGTCCTTTCGCTCAAGCCGGAGGCATACATGCCCTCGGAGGTTTTCTGATGGCAATCCCAATTGGCGAAGTCATCGCTGTAAGCGGTGTGAAAATCTCCTTACGCATTTTTGAGGATTCTAACCAAGAAACGATATTTCACGATGGCGTTAAGTATCGCGGTGTATCGTTGAGAGAGCACTTGCTAATCCAGCGTGGTTTTATTGACATCGTGTGCTTGGTTGAAGGTGAATACCTCGATGAGCGTAGATTGGATGAGCAGGCCGAGAAGACCACCTACATACGAAAGGTGGACGTGAGACCAATAGGCTACTTGATTGACGGAAATTTTAACGAAGGCGTGAAGTACATGCCGATGATTAGGGATCGGGCATCCCTGCTAAGCGAAGATATAGTTGGGAAAATATACGGCGCAGAACAGGGTTCGAAATTTATTATTGGCACGATGCTGAAGGAGAATGTCTCAATCAGCCTCCCCTGGACGAAGCTCTTTAATAGCCATCTCGGGATATTTGGTAATACGGGCAGTGGGAAGTCCAATACCCTTGCTAAGCTGTACACTACGCTATTCAGAGAGAAGGTGCAGGGGCTGAGAGGAAAGAGTAAATTTGTAATAATCGACTTTAATGGTGAGTATGCCGAAGGTCAGATACACTCGGGGTTTGATAAGGGTGTGACTGTTCTTGACTCTCGGAAGGGTGGTCAGAAATTCATGTTGGAAAGCAGTCATTTCTGGGATGCTGATACACTGAGCCTGCTATTTCAAGCTACGGCAAATACCCAAGCCCCTTTCCTTAGGCGCGTGCTCACGGGGCGAGAAAAGTTTAAAGATATTCCACTGCATACCTACCTGGTCAAAACCTTTGAGCGCGTTTTTGCCGCAAGTGAACCTAAGCCAGAAGGGCTTGAATTAACGCGAGAAATAGCTCGGGTCATAGGCTCACCGGCATTGGAAAAGCACTTGGCGGAGGTTAAGTACAACTCTTATAATAAATCATTTAAAGCAGCTGAGGGGCATTTTTATGATTCGGATGGCAAAAGCTTTAATTCGTTCTTGAGACCATTTCTCAGTCAGCACGCAAAGCTCGATGATTTGGATAAGTTCGATGAACTAATGTTACGCTGTTACTTGCAGTTGTGCCGGGATGTCGTGCTGGGTTATGCACAGTATGATCACATTCAGCCTGTGCTTGCTCGTGCAAGATCATCTATTTCCGGGCTGCGCAACGTACTTGAGGTCGTCGATGTCCCGCTACCGCCATATCTACTGCACGTCATCTCACTAAAAAAATGCAAAAATGACGTAAAAAAAATACTGCCAATGCTGATTGCCAAGAACTTCTATGAGAATCACAAAGAGTCAGAAGGCTTGAGTAGTCCACCTACCAAAACCCTGCATTTGATAATTGATGAGGCTCATAACATCCTTTCGGAACAATCAACCCGCGAGCACGAGATGTGGAAGGACTACAGGCTTGAGTTATTTGAGGAAATTATTAAGGAAGGCAGGAAGTACGGTGTCTACCTGACTTTGTCCAGTCAGAGACCTGCCGATATCTCTCCAACCATTGTCTCTCAAATCCATAATTTCTTTATTCATCGTTTGGTGAATGAGCGGGACCTGATGCTGCTAGATAATACAATCAGCACATTAGACTCTTCTTCGAAGGCGTTGATCCCCACCTTAGCTAAAGGGTGTTGTGTCCTGACGGGCACTGCATTTGAACTACCTATGATTTTGAAGGTTGAGCCGCTGATAAAAAAATATAGGCCTGCGAGTGATGATGTTGACTTGGAAACGCTATGGGCCACTCAAGAAAACTCTGAAGAGGACGATGTTCTCGCGTACGACGATTTGGTTTAGCTCCACTGAAATATTTAGGTGGGGCGAGAGTAATACCCGCGCGGGTGCCAAACATGCCCAGGGCTCACTTTGCAGAAGATACGGGCATGTATCAGGACTGGCATGTCCAACCCAGATGAAGCCAAATACGTCAAGGGTATGGTTGTAGAGCTACCGTGCTTTACGGATAACGTGCGTTTGATGCCGCGTGTGAAGCGCACGAGCATGTATATCGTGAGGGTTAGATGTTGATCTGGTACGGGACGATTTTGTAGAGTCTGTTCGCATCGGCCCTCAGGGCGTGGATTTCTTATTGCAAAAGGGGGAACTGCTTAATGATCGGATCAAGGACGCTCCATTCGCTTGCTCAGTTTTTGGAGCTACAACCTGCGCAGAACACGACAGTCTTGCTCGGCAAGCACGGCATCAACCACACAAGCCTGCACCCTAGTCAATTGCTCATTGGTATTCTCAATGGGCTCCAATCCGGCTCCAGCGAAGCAGTGATGCGAATTTTAGCTGAGGTCATTGCCACCGCTGGAGATCTTCGCTCCAGGGTCAATCCGAAGTATCGCTTTGACGAGCGTGAGCAGGATTTAAAACAATGTCTCGTTCTGGACGGTTACAGGGTGGACGGCAAAGCCCTTGTCCAAACAGACCCTTCGCTGTCTGACACACCTGTGGAGGATGATCTGATTGCAGCTTTGAGAGCTTGTGGTGCGCCGAGGCGTGAAGAAATCATAACCAAGATTAATGACTCCGCAGCTGCGTTTCGGGCTACGCCCCCGGATTACAACGCAGCCCTCACTAATGCTCGCGTGGCGCTCGAAACCTTGGCTGTCGACGTCGCAGGAGACATTGCTGCCAGACCCAGCGCCCAAGGAACCTACAGCCCTGCTAAATGGGGCGAGGTGATTGCGTATCTGCGCATCAATGGGGAGATAACGGTGGAGGGGGAGAAGGGGTTGGCGGGGGTGTTTGGGTTCCTGAGTCCTGGTGCTCATAGGCCCGTTGGGATCCCTGAGGATCAGATGACCCGTCTTGGTCGATCATTTGCGCTCAACATGTGCTGGTTCCTGCTGAAAAATCACGTGTGAGTTGAGGTTTGCTTTTAGCTCCTACTTCTCAATGCGAGACAGCCTCGCTCGTCCGAGGTGAGTTGAGTAGATACTGGCTGCTCCGACCATCACGGCAACAACTGGCGCTGCCCTGACAAATACCTCTCTGGCGGGCCTAGATAGAAGCAATCGGTGCTGGTGGTGCATCTATGGGGCTGGCTGTTAAGCACTGTACGAAAAGAGATGTCGTAAACACCGCCGGCAGCAGGCCAATGTGACCATGGCCGCATAACCTGTTGCGAGCTTGCAATAACGCGTTGCCAGGCGGCGGTGCTCCTTCAGCCAGCTGAATAGACGCTGGATGACATTCCGCTCTTGGTATTTGGGTTTGTCGAGTATCTCGCCAGATTGCGCCTGAGCAGAGCACCCAGAGCACATCGTTAAGCATGAGTCGATCATCGGCTCGCGGGCGTCCCACGCAGCGGGGCGTGTTGAAGAGATCCGCGCCCAGCTCCCAGTCGGTGTCGGAAATTTCATATCGCTGTTTGGGCATGGCAGAGTCTTGCGCTGAAAAGGCAGGAACTTTACGAAAACTCAGGCAGGCTGGGGCGTTGACGGGATTTCAAAGGTTTTCATACAGAACCTAGTGATCAGCGTAAAGGTAAGTCGTCATGATGGCCACTGGCCGACGCTAGATTGTGAAAGCTGGGTTCCGAGCAGCAGACGACGCTTCTCCGGTGGCAGCGCTTAGGGGGAGCACATTTGTACTCATTTCATGGCTCTTGCGCATTTTGACGCTTGGACCCGTTTTTTTGTCCTGTTAACATCGGGACGTGGATAGGCATACAGTTTGAGAGGCGGAGTCGAAGCAGTGCCTCTTAGACCCGATCATCAAGCTTGGTGTGTGAGGCGAGTGGATGCTTTCAACTGATGACTTCGTCCCTATGGAGGCTGCAATCGGATCGCTGAGGCAGACCGCTCCCGCGTTTCTCGATGCTGTTGCTACCGCTATGAGGACGTATCGACCTTCTGATGTCGTACCGAATGAGCAGGTCTGCTCCCGTGCACACGGCAAGCCCATCCCCGGCTTCTCTCTTACTTACGCCCACCTAAGCAGTTACCTCGACCTTGCCGTATCCAAGCACGCTTCGGTCTTTATCGAGACGGAGGCGGGCGTGTACCGTTCTGAAAATGTGTTTATCAATCGCAGCTGGTTGATGGCTCTGAATGAGCTTGCGATTCTTCAGCCAGGTATTGCACAACCCATAGCGCTGCGCGCCTTCGGAACGCAAAAGGCCAGTGTTACTCCGCTTTTTCCACCGCTCGATGACCAAACTCCTGACTCAGCTCGCGCGGAATTACGTCGACTCAAGATCCAGATTGAGAAGAATCTTGTGCTTCCTGGAGAGGATGCTCGCGATCGAGAAATCGAGAGTCTGCGAGCACAAGTGGCGTCGCTGGTGGAGGCCAAGTCACAAGGCGATGAGTTGAACGCAGCTCAGGCTATGACTCTGAAGATGCTGACCTTGGAGAATGACCAGCTTCGTAGAGTCAGAGAGGATGAGGCATCGTCGAGGAGGCTTTCGGCTCCTGTAGAAGCAGTGCAGCCAGCTGCGCGTTCAATCTCCAACGTCGAGCTTCGCAACGCGGCTATCCGCGAGGCTCGTTGCGAAGTGGCGAAGCTTGCGATGGCCCTCTGGGCTAGCCCAGATCTCGCGGACTGCCGTACCGGCAAAATGGCCCAGCTGGTCAGAGATCACATCGATCCAAAATACGCAGAGCTACTGCCCGCGACGAATATTTCACTCGCGAAGTGGTTATCGTCGGATGTGGCTCCCCCATCGGCAAAGCGCCGGGGTAGGCCTTCGAAGTCTGATCCAAATAAATAAACTACACACCCGGCCGGATATGTAGTTTTCCGGCCCCGTCCAGCGGTTTTAACCGTTGGATATCCCTGCCAGCATCCTCGTCGTCAATCACATTTGACGTTCTGGAGGACGTTGACGATGCCACTTCTTTCCCAGCCTTGTGTTTCTCGCTTTCCGCCCGAGAAGTCTTCGTGGTCGGCGAGCCTAATTTATCAAGCAGACCTTTCGCATGTGATCACCCTCGGGGCTGTCGCAGGCACACAGCTGGCCGGCATTTGCCTGGATAGCGATGACATTTTGCCAGGAGGTATTGTATGAAAATGCGCAAGATCATTTCGCACGAGTATGAGGGTGCCTCCATCAGCTTCGATGTGGAGGGTTGGATGAATGCTTCCCATGCTGGCGGAGTGTTTGAGAAAGAGCCTCGGGAGTGGTTAGAGCTGGATTTGACTCAGCTGTACGTCACGGAATTGGCGAAGAGGAGGGGAGTGACGATCGAGTCGCTGGTAGTGACCCGGCGCGGTAACGAGAGGCTCCGCGGGCTCTGGCTGCACCCCAAGCTTGCCGGCAAGTTCGCTCGTTGGCTCTCGATCGATTTTGAGATCTGGTTCGATGACCAAATGGAGGCGTCGACGTTGAGGGATGTGGTGGCTGTGGAGGCGGCTCGTCGCCAGGCTGCGATGGGCTTTCGAAGCCTGTGCGAAGCCCTTGTCATTACTCATCAGGCGATCGGAAAAGAAACGAAGCCTCATCACTATATGAATGAGGCCAGGCTCATCAACGAAATTCTGACAGGAGTCTTTCAAGGGCGAGACCGAAGCCAGTTGACGATACCCGAGCTAGAGCTGATTACGCTGATGGAAAGCAGGGACGTTCTGCTGCTTGGTCAAGGGAAGGGGTACTCAGATCGCAAGGCTGCTCTCACTCAATACCTCGGTCAGCTCAGCGATAGCCGCTCACAAATTCACCGACATTTCGGGTAGATGGGCAGCGTAATGCATCAGTTGCGCGTTTCAGGGGGCGTCACCGCGCCCTAGCGCACCCACCCTGGGCCATCCTGCGAGCAAAGCGAGAAGATCCCTATTTAGGTAGCTATCACACCGACGTAGGGCTTACAGGTCGTACTCGGCCCCGGACTCTCATTACGTATTGGAGAGGTGCCGATCCTTACCAGATTCGGCCACATTGGCAATAAAAAACACGTGGAGTACATTTGTACTCCTAATGCAATTTTCTGTGTAGCAGTGCTGAGACGCCTTCCGCTTACGCACCGCTTCGTTTAGCGAGGTAGGCGGCTATAGCGTCTGAGGAGATCTCATCAGTCCCTACGGCGACGGATGCTGCCGAGCCGCCCAGGCTCATCCCAGCTATTGAGGCGGCGGGGGTTCAGTCGCTCTCACCCGGCCTCTGAGTAAGAGCAGGGTATCGGTGGTGGCGTTTGGCTATCCAGCAAGCTAGATTCATGATGCAGACGTATTCACCCAAGGAACGGCAGGAATGACTCAGTACAACGCAGCTTTGATTCTGGATCTGAAACGACGCATTGAAGAGGGTTTCACATCTTCCAACTGGGAAGAAATCGGTTTGCTAACTGATAGCTCCCACATCATTACTGGGCACTCAAGGTTATTGAGAAGCTTGAGCTTTGGTGATCAAGATTATGCGGGCAACATCATTAGCGTCCTCCGGGCAATGTCCGACCACAACCCCGGCTCTCTCAGCGTAGTAAAGGAATACCTGGATCAATGGTATCCAGATCAAAATGTAACGTACATTTCTGCAAAGCCGTCCGAAAGAAAAATCTCCTTTGCGCCCAATGTGTTCTCCATCCCTGATGGAGATGTAGAGGATGACCTGGTCACGGTCATGATGCCTTTCGCTGGTTTTGATGGTGTTTACACTGCGATAAAAAATGCGTGCAGCGCAGCTGGGTTCAGGTGTCTGCGGGCTGACGATATCTGGGACAATTCTTCAATTATCCAAGACATTTTTAGCCTCATCTATCGGGCGAAAATTGTCGTAGTTGATTTTTCGGGAAAGAATCCGAACGTGATGTACGAAACTGGAATCGCTCATACGCTCGGGAAAACTGTCGTACCGCTAGCTCAAATCGTTCAGGACATCCCTTCGGACATGGTGCACCACCGAGCGCTCATCTACCTCAAAAATGGTGAGGGTCTTGCCAAGCTTGAGGACGATTTGATGAAAAAGCTTCGGATGATCAGCTGATTCCGAACGGCGCAACGGAGGCTGCCATATGAGTAGTCTCCTCAGTAGCAGTCCTTAGGTCATAGGGTGGTGCTGTATATGTTTAACATGCTTGTAAAGTCTTCTCCATGGAATGAAGGAAGAGACGTTTTCTGGAAATCCAGAGTGTTCGAGTACACAAACGATGATCTGAGGCGATTGTATACAATAAATGATGCTCCTAACTTCGACGCGCTGATTAAGAATCCAGTTATTTTCATCGAGGAAACAATTCGAGATCGTCAGCAATTTGGTAGGGTGGGGCGGATCTCTAGGGTGAATGTTAATGCTGATGACGAAATAACACTTGAGTACCATTTTGACCAGCTGATCCCTCCAATCCCGCAAAGAGATCTAATTAGGCTTGCACCATTATTGGGAATGCCGTCAACCCGCTTTGGGCATTACAGTCGGACACATTGGGCGGTTAAAGATATCGACATCTACCATGTGATTCTGTCAGAGACTTTGCGTAATCAGAGGGTACCCGCCGTTTTTAGGCTTCCTCCTGCGCAGGCAGTTGATACAAATTTGCTGTCAGCCATGATGCCTTTTGCGGGATTCGACAACGTATGGACCGCTATTCAGCAGGTGGCTGAATTCTCTCTCATGACCGCTCAACGGGCGGACAGCATTTGGGAACATCAGGAGATCATCCAAGACATCGTGTCGTTGATAGACAGGTCAGCGGTCATCATTGGTGATTGTTCTGGTCGAAACGCCAACGTTTTCTATGAAATCGGCATAGCTCACGCGTTGGGCAAGCAGGTCATCCTAATCACCCAGAATCCAGAAGATATTCCATTCGATTTGGCGCATCTGCGTAACATCAGGTATCACAACAACGGCGAAGGCATCGAGCGCTTGAAAACGGAGCTGAGCGGCAGGCTTGCCACTATTCGCAACCAGGCGTTGGGCTAAATTGGTGATACACCGGAAGAAGACTACAGCGTTCCATTCCTCAATGCCGATGTAGAACAGGCTGCAAGTCTTGACGATCTATGCTGGCCTCTCGTGGCCGCTTACAGGGCATGTAGGCGGCTAAAACGCGTCTCCTGGCATGCGAGAGCCTCCCAGCAAATCGCGAGGCCGCTACGCTCGCCCAAGCCCCTCCCTCTGGGTCATTCTACGAGCGAAGCGAGGAGGTGCGAGAGATACACAGGGATGCCTTAGCTCATAGGGCGGTCCCTTTCGAGAGGTTTCACCAAAGTCCTTCGTCCATGCGTCTCATGAAATCGCTCACGCTTTCTTCGGGAGCAGTGATCAATTCATTCACCTTACCTTGATGCGCCATCAGAAGGAGACGTGCCATGTCGATGTAGTGTTTGTAAGTGGTGTCGATATCCTCATGCCCCAGCTGGTTTCTGATCGCCTCGGCACACGCTGCGTAAAGCGCATCTGCATTTTTCGTCAGCAAGTCATCTTTAAAGAATTTGATTAAAAACATCGTCGGCCACCAGCCACGACTGTCGTAGAAACGGATGGCGCTCCGGAAGCTTTCATCCTTCGCCACAGCCTTCTTTTTGGCATCTGTTGTTCTTCTGCTAATGCGATCTCCGTCGACCGGATCTCCGGCCTTCGTCAGGAACAGGATGGAAGGAGGGCAGTCTTCCCCGTATTTCTCCTTGTAGAGCTTGGCTCTATCTCGGTAATGAGGGTTTATGTACGTTCGTTCAAGCTCCTTGAGATCCGCTTGGTTGATGACGATTTCGCGAGTCTTACCACGCTTGCTACGAATAACCGTATACTTGACTATGGGGTTGGTTGAATTTCGCATTTCTGAATGAGGCGCAATGTGCTTATTAACGCCGTTGCCATACAGAGGGAATTTGCAAAGTTCTGATGGGCGCATGGCGGTGCCAAGCGCAAATTTGAACAATGCGGAATAGACAGGGTCTGTGTAGCTTTCAGCCAGCAGGCTGATCTCTTTATTTGTGATGAGAGAAAGCTTTCTCTTCTGGCGAGACTCGCGCTCCAGAACGCTGATGTTGCGGCCATCAATGACGGTTCTTGCTTTGGCATCAATGTAGCTGAGCATTTTTTTGTTCTTGAAATTCGGGAAGGCAGTTTTTAATAACACCTGGACGCCCGTTACGTAGCCTACGTCAGTGATCCACCTGAAAAAATTCAGCAGAACTTTAGCGTCGGTGATAGTGGTTTCGCACGTTGGTGAAGTCCTTCCCCTGTTTTGGCGTACGACTTGGCGATAAACCTGCCACCTTTTTAGATGTCTATTCGTTACAACGGCATGGAAGCGCCCGCTATCCACACCTTTGAACTCTGGCAGTGTGGAGAGAAACCTATAGAGCATAGAGATCAAGCTCGCGTATCGAGCCGAGGTGCCTCGGGCGCTGCGGGTACAGCTATAAAGAAATAGGTTCGGGTAACTGAGCAGGACTTGTTTGCGGTTTTCATGCGCTATAAGAATGTGGTGCGTAACCTCAATGCCCAGATCATAGGCGTAATAGGTTATTTCCTTTGTTTCAATTCGTTCGATCATCTCAGTCACCTTGATTGACACGGAAAATGCAAAGCTCGTCCATCAAGGGTGACATGTTGAGGGTGGAAAACTTGTCCGCCATCTCCAGTTCGAAGTCAGGGATGCCCCGGAATTGAAATGCGCGCTGAGCCTTTACTATCGCAGGAGCATCGCACGTTGGGAAATACACTTTAATCGGTGTCGGCTTTATTACTTTCGCCATCCAGCTCTTAAGCTCCAGGCTCGACGCGATGGGTAGCCTGACGATTATCGTCTGGCCGCCGGTAGGCAGATAAAAGCTATCTACGAATTTTTGAAAGCTGGAAATATAGCGTTCTACGAATACGACAACTGTCGTGGCTGTGGTTCTAGCGAAACTGTTAATCTTTCCCAGAACCTCATCGATCGCTTTTGCCTTTTGCACTTCGTAAGTGTCGATGTCGTCGTTCTTATGGATAGCTGAAAAAGCGTTTAGCAGATTAGTCTCCAGCGCAATTTTATTGGCTATGAGGCGAGGCGCAGCAGGTACTTCTGCCGCTTTTTCCTGATCACTCTGAATAGCTGCAAGCTTCAGTTCATTGATCTGACGCAGCAGCTGCTCGTTATGAAGCAACTGCTGTTGCATGGATTTCCGGATCTCGTTGGCGCTGAAGCGGAGGATGTCTTCATTCATCAAAGACGTGATCAGCCCGTTTCGAAGCTTCTCTTTCTCTTTAACGAATTGAGCCTGCTGGGTCTCAACCCGCTCATTCAATTCCACAAGCTTGGTATGGCTCTGGGTCAGTAGCTCGGTAGCATTCGGAGCTGAGCCGGTGAGCAGGTCGGACAGTGGCTTACGCCCCCATGCGTAATCCTTCAGGTCACCATAGTATCTGTTGAACGCTTGGCGAGTGATGCCTACGCGCTCAGAAAGCTCGCTAACCCCCAGCTTTTTGCCGGGGAGTGAATAGTGATGTTCAGAAATGATCTGGACGAGCTTGGCTCGGGTTGCGCTCTCGTTCATGCTATTGCTCTCAAAGGAATTAGGCCTGGGGCATGCTGGTTACGCTCCAAGTTGGTTAGATGGCGTTGATGGGCCTCGATTTTGCGGCGAATTTGCAGCTCCGCTTTCTTCGAGATCGTGTCGATATTGTCCGCGAGGACGGATGTGAAGAACTCGATGTTATCCACGATCGCTTGTCGTGCTTTCGCCAAGACAACCGCGTTTCGACAATCGATCTGGCAATTCTGAGGGTCTGGCATCAGATGACCATCGGAATTAGGCCGACCCTCAAGGCATGGAGGCGGGTTATCGGGCGAGAACAGCTCTCCAGAGACGCAGAAGGTCCCGATGGCCGTGCGACTGATGTAGACAGGCTCGCCAGCTACCAAAAGATGCGAGATATAGACCATGATGCTGACGCGTAGGCGCTTTCCGGTGAACTCATTCGGACGCGTCGCGATTTGCTCAGCAATCCTCTCGGCTGGAGCGCCTGAATAGCTACCGTCGCGCACCGAGGACACAATCTCGTGGAATTCGCTAGCAAAGCTATCCTCAAGCGCTTGGGCTACGCCCATGACTAAATGTGGGTTCCGACTGATATATCGCAGGGTCATTTCATAGCTGTGATGTCCGAATAGCATCCGGATTAGCTCAATGTTGCGTTCATCACGATTGATCAAGATTTCTGCGATCGTCTTCCTGAAGCGATGGCAGTGAATGCGTTCGACCGGTACCTCATCTTTGAGCTGGTTGATAATGCCGTTCAGGATCGCCGGTGTGACCTGGTTGAGTGGTTTCACGCTCTGGTTAGCCTGGAACAGGATCTCACGTTTTCTGAATGGCTCAACATCGCGCAGTTCTTTGAAGGCTTGGACTTTTTCCCCAATAAACTTTGGTAGCGGCAGGTCATCAGCCTCACCATTGTGGGCCGGGTCGTTGGCGGTTTTATACCGTTTGATCCTGATCCAATACTCTCCGGCTTCATCTGCCCAGATGTCGTTCAGGGTCAGGGGAGCCAACTCGGACTTACGCGCGCCAGTGATCAGCGCGATGAGAATAAAAAGTCCATTCCGTACACGGTCCAAGGCAATCGCATAATGCTGAACCCAAGTGTACGCATGACCTGGCCAGCTGTATTTGCCTTTGGTAATAGTCCTGTGGACGACATTGTAATTAAGGATGCGCGTTCCATTTATTTCAATGTTGAAAAATTTCTCGAAGTCGGGAAGCTCTTGATGGCGGAGTATAGTGTACCCCGCAATCTCATCGAACTTGTTTTCTCTGATGTAGTTTCTAGCAGCTTGAAGGTGCGGCATCGCCTCTTCGGTCCAAAAGAGAGCGTAGTTAATAAGGTGTTCAAGTTCATTTTCGGAATAAGGTACCCACCCTTGCATGACTCCAGTGAAAATCTCTCGCACATCACGATGTCGCTCGGTCGTATCAACATTTCGCAAGTCTAAATTCAGACAGATCTCATCCGGAATAAGCTTCTGGATGGATAGTGCACTCCATAGGCGAATGAAAAAGAAAAGTGAAACGTATTTTCGAGTGGTTTCACTATTCTTCGCAGCGTCAAGCGCCTTGTTAAGCATAGGTATCGAAATGAGTGCCAAGTCAGCAGGTGTAGCGGTCAGATGATTAGGCTTAAACAGGAAGTCATCGATCGCCGAATATTCGTAACCTCGGGACTTGGTCGTTCGATATGATTTTACGTTGCCTTGGAACGAAAAATTTGGGATAAGGTAATAGAGTAGGCAGCTTTTAAGGAAATTCGACCCTGGGATTTCTCGATCAAGTTTTACCTTGGGTGCAAAATCGTGCTTTGGTTTGTCGAGTATCCACTCTTGGTCGCAAAAATTGGAGTATTCAGATACAGGGAAATCGCCATTCGGGAATATGGCAAGCTTATTCTTTAGCGAGTCCTTAGCTTGCACTGCGCCTGCTGACGACTCAGTTAGCATATCCTCAAGGGCTGCATCCAAAGCTTCCTCATTATCTGCCTCAAACGCAGCAATGAGTTCGTCGTCGCTAAGTTTAATTGAACTCATTGCGCTTCTTCCTCTTCAAAAATCATCCTCAAAGCTGCCATGTCGCGAGGCAGCAAGCTTTTCTTCTGTCTGCGCTGGAACCGAAGCGCGTCTAAGACTGCATCTTGGTCGTCCCAGCTTTCGAAAAGGAATTCAATGATTTCCTTTTCAATGTTTAGTCGTCTGGTAAAACCAGATTCATCGCGATCGTAAAGATCTTGTTCAATATGACTCAGCCGCTCATGTAGATAGGGCAGGCTGTCAGTTGTGACCCAAACCTTGTCGCAGCCGAGGCATTTTTCGATGGCAAAGCATTTTTGGCCTTCCCTCAGTTGGCGATCAGCACCTGGCCAGCTAGGTGCGGTTTGATCCATGCATCCCCAGAGAGGCGCGGTATGTCCAGGTATGTGGAAAAAGCGCGGGATTACATTGGTCAATTCACTTGCTCGTTTCCCCAACAAACCTTCGAATTTGCGAGCACGCAAGAGATCCATGATTTCTTCAAGAGCAGATCTCAGTTCGAGCCTGCGGCGCTGCATAGCCTCCCCGGAGCTGTCGTAATGAATGTCCGTGGTTCGCTGTTGGGCGTGGCCCATTTGGAGGGAAACAATGCTCAGCGGGTCTGTCCGGCGCTTATGCAGGCTCCACGTAGGCCTGAGGCGGCGGGCGATGTCCTTTGCGGCCACAAACCTCCGACCGTTCTCATAGATCGGGTGCAGGTCGAAGAACTGTTTGGCGGCCGTGTGGTAGGACTTCGGGTAAGAAATCGAACCGTGTCGGCCACCAGTTGACTTGAAGTCTCCCCAAGCCCTCAGGAACAGAAACAGCTTGCTCAGGCTATCTCCATTTTCAAGCGAAGTTTCGACATCGAATTCGTGCCCCACAAGTGGCTCGGAGAGCGCCTTTGCCAGATGAATCAGATTGTAAACTGAGTAAGGATCAGCGGAATCGCTTGTTGCTGGGATCTGCGCAGGATCCTCATAGTTCTTGCCGTTGCTTTGGGATTTATCTTTTTCACCAAACAGCATCCGGAGATTATTGTTCACGGCGCCGGAAAGCACGTGCTCACAATTATCTGGATCAACAGATAGTACGATTTCTTTATTCCACCCTGACTGAATCATCATGAACATGACCAGTGCAGTCATATCGACGCCTGTTGGGTAGTACATAGCCAGCAGCTCATCCCATGAAGTAATTTTATTCATGTCGGCTCTGTTGGCGTGGGTGTATCTGTAGAGAAGAATTTTTACAGAGTTGGTGCATGACTCTGAGAAATTTAGCAGGGCTGATCGGGAGTATTTATCATTAAGCTCATTCAAAGATACTGAGAATGGATAGCCGTCCTCAATAATGGTCTTTAGGGCGCGGAGATCATCTGGTTTCCAAGTAAAAATTCCTACGCCTTCGAAAGGGTCAATGGGCACCTTAAGCAAAAATGGCTTGGCATTAGCTTTGTAAAATTCACGGAAAGGGCGCAATGGCCTATCAAGCTCGGACAAAGCTAGAAGCTCTGCGTCATCACACATGCTCAGCCGATTACGCAACGTGTCACCATGGACCTTGATTTCGCAATCCGTGTTGTATTGGTGCCAACGAAAAATATTCTCCCGGCTATAGCAGGGCTTTGTAGCTGCGCAAAGCTCCTCGTATGTATAAGGCTGTACTGATTCAAGCTTTTTCCGGAGATCCAGCTTTTGATAAAGCTTTTCCGTGTGATTTTGCAAGGCCTTAGTCAGTTGATCGTAAGCTTCGTCAGTGAGCGGCTCGGTGGGCGTATCTTTTTTTGTCTTAACTGGCGGTAGAATTAGCTTTGGTATTTTTCCTGTGTTCTTTGCCACCACTGACAAAGCTGCTCGCAATTTTTCGGCGTAGCTAAGTGGAAGCTCATTGCGATTCAAGTAGCTAACAAAACCCGAGAATACGGACACTGAGATGTCGGTGTACTGACTCAGTCGCAGAGCCTCAGGATTTTTCTGATCGTATGAGGATGCATAGTCAAGCCACGCATTCAGTCCGGAGCGCAGTAAGTAGCCATTCGCGTGAGAGACGGTAGGGCAGTACTGAATAAAGACGTAGTGCAGGGTTTGGCAGAGGTTTTTCTCTTTGGAGAACCCTGGGTGTTCAAGGTAATTGCAAGATATGACCCGGCCCTTGAGGGTCTCTACTTCAGTTGTTGCAAATTCTATTTCCATAGCAAAGCTCTTTCATGGCTGCGGTGAAACCTTGGCCATTGATCGAGCCACGCGTTGTCAACCTTGTGAATAGTTATTTCAGTCTATCATCAAGTGTTGCGTGAAAATCAAGTGTTTTTTTGTTTTGTCTCGTTTTTGGCTGAATACTGATCGGTTCCAAGGGGTGCATCTTCCGATGCGTGCGGAACTTAATATCGCTTTGCTTTTGCTAGTGTCAATCACATTGTCGTAGCAAGAGCGTCTGAAGGAAGGCTTAGTTGGGATTTGGTTGGGGCTGCTTGGTTGTCATTGTTTAGAGAACTGCGTGATTGGTAATCACAAGTGATCGGGAACAGTTTAAGACAAGGGGGGTAGCGCGAACAGGCGAATTGAAGGTGGCCTAGCGAGGACGATGCATAGATCAGGGCTTGGCAAAGCTTGATCGCTTGCAAGCCCTGATTGGCGTTGGATTGTGAGGCATGATCGGCGGCGTGGTATCTGCTTTCTCCGTTGCTCGCATCAGCGCTTAGGCAAACTACTGAGTGAAGACGCCTGTGCGGGCCAATGTTTCGAGCCAGGCGTGGTCGACTTTTGCTTGAAGCTCTTCCAGGGTGGCATCATTCACTATCAGGAGATCAAGAGGCTTTTGCTGAACCCCTTCCTCGGAGGAGTGAGAGGCTACTTTCAAAGCATCCTTCCTTTGGATGTGCCAGATAACTCCGTGATGAGAACGCCAGAAGTCAGCCTCATTTTCATACCTGATATCTTTGATAATGAATACAGACTTACCTTCTAAACTCAGCTGTTTGGTTTCAAGCGGTCCCACCGGGCGTTTGGCTCTGACATCCGTGTAGTTTGGAAAATATTGGAGGGTAAGGTTTTTAATCAGCTTGAATGCTTCGTTAGGTGTGATGGACCAGTATTGGTCCACTGCACCTTGCTCGGAGGGCTCCCAGGTCTGGGCGTTCGTGAAGCCGAAGAAAGCCTGCGTGGTGAGACGAATTGGCGCTTCCGGGTGGGAGAGGTGCTCGTCGGTGGGGGGAGGGGTGAGGTCGGTGTGCGGATGGTTCAATTGCTTATCCGCGCGCATAAGCCAGTGCTCTGGGTTATGATGCCGCATCCACTCGGTGCCCAGCATCTGGAACATCAGGCGGGGTGAAAGAGACCACAGGTCGATGACCTCTTCCTTTATAGCATCGCTCCAGGCTTCATCATGGCTAAGGCCGAACAGCGCTTGGCAGCCGGATTTCAAAGGGTCAGCGAGAGCGAAGGCAGCGACGTTTTCATGCTTGAGCAGCATCGAAGCAACTGTGTCTTTACCGCTCCGCGCCAACGCAGCCAAACCAATGATGGTTCTCATACCCGCTCCAAATGCCTGTATTCTCTAGGTTTTATGACCTTTTTTCTATGTTTACATTTTCAGGCACGGACATACAATTGAGTCATGTTTACATTTAGTTCAGACGTAAAACAAGATGCCACCTACGCCTACCAAGGCGGTGGGCGTGGCCTGCCGGTGGAGCGCATCGCCATTCTGGAAAACTTCGTTCAGGGCGAGCTACGTCCGGACCTGACCCTGGTCTTCGATCTGCCGATTGAGGTCGGCTTGGCACGCGCTGCTGCGCGCGGTCGCCTGGACCGCTTCGAGCAAGAGGGCCAAGCGTTCTTCGAAGCGGTGCGTCAGGCCTATCTTGAGCGCGCCAAAGGTGAGCCACAGCGTTACAGCATTGTCGATGCTGGCCAGTCCCTGGACGCCGTGCAGCGGGCCATCGACGGTTTGCTGCCGCGCATCCTGGAGCGTTGCCGTGGCTGAGGCCTACCCCTGGCAGCAGTCGATCTGGCAGCAGTTGGCCGGTCGTAGCCAGCACGCCCATGCCTATCTGCTGCATGGGCCGCAAGGTATTGGCAAACGCGCCCTGGCCGAGCGGCTGATGGCGCGTTTGCTGTGCCAGCAACCGCAGGGGCTTGATGCCTGTGGCCAGTGCAAGTCGTGCCTGCTGCTCAAGGCCGGTAGCCACCCGGACAACTTCATCCTCGAGCCGGAAGAGGCCGACAAGCCGATCAAGGTTGATCAGGTCCGTGAGTTGGTGGCGTTCGTGGTGCAAACGGCGCAGCTGGGCGGGCGCAAGGTGATCTTGATCGAGCCGGTGGAGGCGATGAATATCAACGCCTCCAACGCTTTGCTGAAAAGCCTGGAAGAGCCCTCTGGCGATACCGTGTTGCTGCTGGTCAGCCACCAACCCAGTCGCTTGTTGCCAACTATCAAGAGCCGCTGCCAGCAGGTCACCTGCCCGCAACCAAGCCTGGCCCAGAGCCAGGCCTGGCTGGCCGGCGCTCTGCCTGGCAGTGACGAGACCGAGCGCGAAGAGCTGCTGACCCTGGCGGCCGGTTCACCGCTGATGGCGGTCAGCCTACAGGCGCAGGGTGTACGCGATCAGCGTGCACTGGTCACTGATGGGGTAAAGAAGCTGCTCAAGCAGCAACAGTCCCCCAGCCAGCTGGCCGAGGCGTGGAACACCGTGCCGCTGCTGCAACTGTTCGACTGGTTCTTCGATTGGTCGCAGTTGATCCTGCGTTATCAATTGACCCAGGACGAGGAGGGGTTAGGCTTGGCTGATATGCGCAAGGTGGTGCAGTACCTGGCGCAGAAGAGCCGGCAGGGCAAGGTCCTGGAGGTCCAGGCGTGGATCCTTGAACAGCGCCAGAAGGTGCTGGGCAAGGCCAACCTCAATCGTGTGCTGTTGCTGGAAGCCTTGCTGGCCCATTGGGTCCAATTGCCCGGCGCCCGGTAATTTTTCTTAGATTTCTTTTTGTGTGTCGTGCTCCCATGCTCGTAGATTCCCATTGCCACCTCGACCGTCTTGACCTCAGCGCCCATCAGGGCTCGCTCGATGCCGCCCTGCAAGCTGCCCGTGAGCGCGGCGTGGGCCACTTTCTGTGCATTGGTGTCAGCGCTGATAACGCTGGGGCAGTGAAGGCGCTCAGTGAGCAATATGCCGACGTCGATTGTTCGGTGGGAATCCATCCGCTCGATCTGGCGCCGGGCGAGACGCCTGCGCTTGACTGGTTGCTCAAGGAGCTGGCGCACCCGCACGTAGTGGCGATCGGCGAAACTGGCCTGGATTATCACTACGAGCCTGAGGCCGCTGAGTTGCAGCAGGCGTCTTTCCGCCTGCACCTGGAAGCGTCGCGCCAGACCGGCAAGCCGGTGATCGTCCACACCCGCGCGGCACGGGCTGACACCTTGGCATTGCTGCGCGAGGTCAATCTGCCGCAAGCCGGCGTGCTGCACTGCTTCACCGAAGACTGGGAGATGGCCAAGGCCGCGTTGGACCTGGGTTACTACATCTCGTTGTCCGGCATCGTCACCTTCCGCAATGCCGATGCCCTGCGTGAGGTGGCTCGCCAGGTGCCGGCTGATCGTCTGCTGGTGGAAACCGATTCGCCCTATCTGGCGCCGATTCCCCACCGCGGCAAGCCGAATCTGCCACAGTACGTGCGTGAAGTGGCTGAGTACATCGCCTCGCTGCGCGGTGTCAGCTATGAGCAGTTGGCTGAGCAGACCACGGGCAACTTCAAGCGGTTGTTCCCGTTAGCCCGGGTTGCGTGATTCCTGCGGCCGTTATCGCGGGTCGAGCGGTTATCGCTAACCCTGTAGGAGCGGGCTTGCCTGCGATGAGGCCAGACCAAACACTGCACAGCAGCACCTGCCCATCCTCCCTTTAAACAGCCCAAAAAAAACCCGGGTTCTGGGGGGGGAATCCGGGTTAAGACCATTAGGAGTAAAACAAAGGTACGCGGTCCCTGAGCACCTTTATCGGCGCGCCACTTGGGGGGATGCGCCGCGCCAACACTTCAAGTATTGGTCAGGTTTGGCGCAGTGCCAGCGACAGCTGGTCGTTTTTTAAACAGATTTGGAATACGTGCGGGATCCATAGCGCATTCAGTGCATGGCAATTCGCCGAATATGTCGAAGTGTTTCGTCGATGATCCACTCTGAGGTGTAGAAGTGCGGTGATAAGCGCACACCGCCGCCGCGTTTTGCACAGATCACGCGTTGCTCGCTCAGCTGCTGGAACACCCAGCCACTGTCATGCCCGTCAATAGCGAACGTCACGATGCCGCCCCGGCGTCCTGGCTCACGCGGGCTAAGCAACATTACCCCTGGGATAGCCGAAAGCCCCTCGAGCAATTGCTCGATGCGCCGCTGTAGCTGCTGTGCAACGCTGTCCATGCCCACTTCCTCAAGCAGCGACAGGCTAGCGTCCAGCGCACAGGCACCGAGCATGTTCGGGCTGCCGCACTCGAACCGGCGTGCGCTGCGGGCAATTTGCCAGTGTTCACGCTCGAAATCGCCTAGATGTTCCAGCATGTGCCAGCCATAGGCGTGCAGCTTGAGGCGTGGTCGCAGCGCCGCGCGGCAGTAGAACACCCCGAGCCCCTCAGGCCCGAGCATCCATTTATGGCCATCAGCCATGGCAAAGTCGCATTGATAATGCTGCACATCGAAGGGCAGGGCGCCGATCTGCTGGATGGCATCGACGCAGAACAGCACGCCACGTAGCTGGCAGGCCTGTCCCAGGCGGGCCAAGTCCAGGCGCAAGCCGCTGGCGAACTGTACCGCGCTGACCGCCAGCAGGCGGGTGTGCTCAGTGCAAGCGGCCAGCAGCGCCGTTTCTGGCTCGTCGCCAGCGAGGCTTACCTGAATCACCTGCACGCCCTGATCGGCCAGGGCTTGCCAGACGATTCGGTTGGAAGGGAACTCTTCGTCGCTGATCACCACCTGATCGCCCACCTGCCAGTCGAGGCCGAATGCCACCAGCGAGAGCGCCTCGGAAGTATTCTTCACCAGCGCGATATCGCCTGAGCTTGGGGCATTGATCATCCGCGCCAGGCGCTGGCGCAAGCGCCGCTCGGTAGCCAGCCACTGCGGGTACTCGCTGGCCCCTAGGCAAACGTTGTCGTGGGCGAAGCGCGCCACCGCATCGGCACTACGTCTAGGCCACGGCGCCACGGCAGCATGGTTCAGATAGCACAGGCCCGGGGCCTGCTCGAACTCATCGTGAAACATAGACATGGTTGGATGATCCGTGCAATTTCCTGCAAGTTAGGCATAATAATCGGCTTCGATTGTCAACCAGTCCTTCCTATGCAGAAAGAACCTCGTAAGGTCCGTGAGTTTCGCCGCCGCGAACAAGAGATCCTCGATACCGCCCTCAGGCTGTTCCTCGAACAGGGTGAAGACAGCGTCACCGTCGAGATGATCGCCGACGCCGTGGGTATCGGCAAAGGCACGATCTACAAACACTTCAAATCCAAGGCAGAGATCTACCTGCGCCTGATGCTCGATTACGAGCGCGATTTGAACGGCTTGTTGCATTCGGCCGATGTCGACCGCGACAAAGAGGCCCTGTCGCGTGCCTATTTCGAGTTTCGCATGCGTGATCCGCAGCGCTACCGTTTGTTCGACCGTCTGGAAGAAAAGGTGGTCAAGGGCAACCAGGTGCCGGAAATGGTCGAGGAGTTGCACCGCATCCGCGCGTCCAACTTCGACCGCCTGACCCAGCTGATCAAGGGCCGCATCAGCGAAGGCAAGCTTGAAGACGTACCGCCGTACTTCCATTACTGCGCCGCCTGGGCCTTGGTCCACGGCGCCGTGGCGCTGTATCACTCGCCGTTCTGGAGCAATGTCCTGGAAGATCAGGAAGGCTTCTTCCAGTTCCTGATGGACATCGGTGTGCGGATGGGCAACAAGCGTAAGCGCGACCCAGAACCGGCCAGCTGAAGGCCTTTGCCGGCATCCGTCCGGCGCGCTCCGATAGGGAGGCTTGCAAAAACCTGATTTATGAGTCAGGTTTTGCACGCCCCATTCTTCCATGTCGGAGTCATCCATGATCGTCGATCGTCAAGGCAGGCGCTTTCGCAACCTGCGGGTCAGTCTTACGGCTGCCTGCAATTACGCCTGTACCTATTGCGTGCCCGACGGCAAGCGCCTGGTGGCGGCGCAGGATGAGCTTAGCGGCCAGGCACTGGCCCGAGGCGTGGCCTATCTGGTCGAGGCGGCAGGCATCGAGCGGCTGCGCATCACCGGCGGTGAACCGCTGATCAGCCCGAGGCTGGAAGCCTTCCTGGATTCACTGGCAGGGCTCGGCCTGCAGGATGTCTCTCTGACCACCAATGGTCAGCTGCTTGCGCGCAAGTTGCCGCTGCTGCGCGCGGCGGGTATCCGCCGCTTGAACGTCTCCCTCGACACCCTGGATGCTGGCGCTTTCCGCCAGATTGCCCGTGGCGGTGATCTGGCCAGTGTTCTCGATGGCATGGCCCAGGCGCGTGCGGCGGGCATGAGCATCAAGGTCAACATGGTGCCCATGCGCGGGCAGAACCTGGATCAGGTGCTGCCGTTGCTCGAATACTGCCTGGCTCAGGGTTACGAGCTGCGTTTCATCGAGCTGATGCGTATGGGGCACCTGGCGCGTGACGGCAATGCCTTCTTGCAGCAGTTTGTCAGTCTGGAGCAGCTGCTGGCGCTGATTGGCCAGGCCTATGGCTACCAGCAGGCCAGTGCCGCCCTGGATGCCACTGCCTTGCGCTACCAGATCCCGGGCAGGGGCCATTTTGGAGTGATCGCCAACGAGAGCGTGCCGTTCTGCCGTACCTGCTCGCGCCTGCGCTTGTCCTCCACTGGCTGGCTGCATGGCTGCCTGTCCTCGGGCAATCGTCATTTCATCGGCGATCTGCTCGACAAGCCGCGCCATCAAGCGCTGCCGGCCCTGCAGCGCTTGCTGGTCAAGGCCCTGGCAGACAAGCAGGACATGGCGTTTTCCGGGGGTGTGACGGTGATGAAGGTGATCGGCGGCTGACTCTGGCGCAAAAGCTGCATCTGGCGGCTATTCGCCGGTTTTTCGTCACCGGTTTCTGGAGGAAAGATGCGTAGCCTGGTCTTGCTGCTGGCGCTGATGGCGTTGGGCGGCTGCATGAATGTCAGCGATATGGGCGAAGGTGTCCGTTATCACATGAGCGATGCGGGGTTGCTCGATCACAGTGATACCCAGCGGAACCTGTCGATTCGTTTGCAGCCCGACTCATTCATCTTCATTGGCCAGGGCGCATTCGTGCCACCCGGCAAGGGCCCAGTGCCAGGGCAGAATGTGGTGGCCGAAGAGGCCTTCAAGAGCTTCGTCGAATACTTCCCGCTGGTGCGTCGCGCCCAAGGCCCACTTGGCTTGGAAGAGGCGATTGCCGAGGCGCGCTCGGTGGGCGCGCACTATGTGTTGTACACCCGCTTCGCTCGCACCGATGACCGCATTGGCAATGGCGATCAATGGTATGACGAGCAGGCAGTGGATCGCCTGGGTTGGGATACCGGCGTGGTCCAGCTGATGTTGATCGAGACCAGCACTCGCTATCTGGTCGACACTGCCCGCATCAAGAGCCGTGGCGGTTTGTTGACGTTCCACGACAACGCCCCACAGGATTTGCTCGCCGCCCCCATGCGCGAGTACGCTCGTAGTCTGTTAGGCATGAGCCGCTGATAGGAGAGGGTGATGACCGATTCCGCCAAGGCCAATGATCTGCTGGCGCAGATCCCCAAGGCGAAAGGACCGGCGCCGGTGCATCTATGGAATCCGGATTTCTGCGGCGATATCGACATGCGCATCGCCCGTGATGGCACTTGGTACTACCAAGGCACCCCGATCGGCCGCAAACCCATGGTGCGCTTGTTCTCCACCATCATTCGCCGCGATGGCGACGCCTACTTCCTGGTAACGCCAGTGGAGAAGGTGGGCATCCAGGTGGATGACGCACCGTTCGTTGCAGTGACACTGGAGGTGCTGGGCAGTGGCGAGCAGCAGGTGCTGCGCTTTACCAGCAACGTTGACGACCAGGCCGAGGCGGGTGTCGATCATCCGCTGCGGGTGCAGGTCGATCCTGCGACCCAGGAGCCATCGCCCTACATTCTCATGCGCACCAACCTCGAAGCGCTGATTCACCGCAATGTGTTCTATCAGTTGGTGGAGCTGGCGGTGCCGGGTGAAATCGATGGCCAAGAGTGGCTTGGGGTATGGAGCCACGGCCAGTTTTACCCCATTGGGCGTGTTGACTGATATCGACGTGTTTCACTGGCGGCCTCCCGTTTTTTCTCTGAATTGGCCATTTGCCGTCGCACTCCCTGGGCATAACCTGCAGGCAGTTGCCCACTCAGGAGATGCCCCGATGAAACCCGCGCACCCGTCGCTCGCCTTGCTCATGGCTATAGGCCTGGTTACCTCGCAACCTGCCGCCTGGGCTCATGGCGAGCGCCATGACCAGGTCAAGGTCCTGCAAGAACAACTGCCGACAAACGCCCCTGGTAAGAAAGCGGTGATGCTTACCGTCAGCTACGCCCCAGGCGAGGCCTCGCCTGCGCACCAGCATCCGGGCGCAGTCATGGCCTACGTGTTGGAGGGCGCGGTGGTGTCCAAGCTGAACGATGAGCAGGAAAAAACCTACAAGGCGGGGCAATACTGGTACGAAGCGCCAGGGACCGTGCACAGCGTTTCGCGCAATGCCAGTGCGAGCCTGCCGGCCAAGCTGCTGGTGTGGAGCCTGGTCGATCAAGGCAAGCCCGTCACCGAGCCGCTGAAGTAATCCAAGCCCGCGACAGAAATGAAAAAACCTCCAGTGCTTGCGCATCTGGAGGTTTTCAATGTTTGGCTCCGCGACCTGGACTCGAACCAGGGACCCAATGATTAACAGTCATTTGCTCTACCGACTGAGCTATCGCGGAATCTGCGGCTATCTTACTGATTGGAAAGGGGAAGTCAAGCCTGTTCCCCCTTAACAATCAAGCAGTTACAGCACTTCTACGATGGCCTTGGTGACCACGTGAATATTGCTCTGGTTCAGCGCGGCCACGCAGATGCGGCCAGTATCCAAAGCATAGATGCCGAACTGATCCTTCAGGCGCGCTACCTGCTCGGCGGTCAGGCCCGAGTAGGAGAACATGCCGCGCTGGCGACCGACAAAGCTGAAGTCGGTTTTCGCGCCGTACTGGCTTAGCAACTCGACCATCTGCTTGCGCATGCCGTGGATGCGCTCGCGCATTTCGCCCAGCTCCGCTTCCCACATCTGACGCAGCTCAGGGCTGTTCAGCACGGTGGCAACGATGGTCGCGCCGTGGGTTGGCGGGTTGGAGTAGGTGGTGCGGATCACCCGCTTGACCTGCGACAGCACGCGGCTGCTTTCGTCTTTCGACGCGGTGACGATCGACAGCGCACCGACGCGTTCGCCATACAGCGAGAACGACTTGGAGAACGAGCTGGAAACGAAGAAGTCCAGGCCGGATTCGGCGAACAGGCGCACGGCGAAGGCGTCTTCGGCGATGCCATCACCAAAGCCCTGGTAGGCCATGTCGAGGAATGGCACGTGACCTTTGGCCTTGACCACTTCCAGGACGTTTTTCCAGTCGTCCAGGCTCAGGTCGACGCCAGTCGGGTTATGGCAGCACGCGTGCAGGACGATGATCGAACCCGCTGGCAGGTTGTTCAGGTCTTCGAGCATGCCGGCGCGGTTGACGTCGTGGCTTGGCGCATCGTAGTAGCGGTAGTTCTGCACTGGGAAGCCAGCGGTCTCGAACAGCGCGCGATGGTTCTCCCAGCTTGGATCGCTGATGGCGACGACGGCGTTGGGCGACAGGCGCTTGAGGAAGTCGGCGCCAATCTTCAGAGCACCGGTACCGCCCACTGCCTGCACGGTCACTACACGGCCTGCGGCCAGCAGCGGCGACTCGGCGCCGAATAGCAGTTTCTGCACGGCCTGGTCGTAGGTGGCGATACCGTCGATCGGCAAGTAGCCGCGCGAGGCATGCTGGGCGGCACGCTGGGTTTCGGCTTCGATTACCGCGCGCAGCAGCGGGATACGGCCTTCCTCATTGCTGTAAACGCCCACCCCCAGGTTGACCTTGTCGGTACGTGGGTCGGTGTTGAAAGCTTCGTTGAGGCCCAGGATAGGGTCGCGGGGTGCCAGCTCGACAGCGGAAAACAGGCTCATTGTTACCTTGGCTCTGAATGGAGTGTGATAGGACGCGCACGCTCCAGCCGAATGCACTGAAGCGGTGCACAAACGGGGAGTCAGTATAGTGATACCCATCGGTCACTGCGACAGTCTGGCGCAGCTTTTCCGGCGTTTTTGCCGAATTTTTTTCAACCATTGGTCGAATTGCCAGGTCCACTGACACATACACTCACTCAGCTAACCTGAAAGCGATCCTGAAAGGGCTCATTTCAGTATAGACTACTGGCTATATTTACAGTTGCTCGAGGTCAGACATGTCCGAGTTCCAGCTCGTCACCCGTTTCCAGCCGGCCGGCGACCAGCCCGAGGCCATTCGCCTGATGGTCGAGGGCATCGAGGCCGGGCTATCGCACCAGACCCTGCTGGGTGTGACCGGCTCGGGCAAGACCTTCAGCGTGGCCAACGTCATTGCGCAGGTGCAGCGCCCGACGCTGGTGCTGGCGCCGAACAAGACCCTGGCCGCCCAGTTGTATGGCGAGTTCAAGGCGTTTTTCCCGAATAACGCAGTCGAGTACTTCGTCTCCTATTACGACTACTACCAGCCCGAAGCCTACGTACCGTCGTCGGATACCTTCATCGAGAAGGACGCCTCGATCAACGACCACATCGAGCAGATGCGCCTGTCGGCGACCAAGGCGCTGCTCGAGCGGCGTGACGCGATTATCGTTACTACGGTGTCCTGCATCTATGGTCTGGGTAGCCCCGAGACCTACCTGAAAATGGTCCTGCACATCGATCGCGGCGACAAGCTCGATCAGCGTGCGCTGCTGCGACGCCTGGCTGACCTGCAGTACACCCGCAACGAAATGGACTTTGCCCGGGCCACTTTCCGCGTGCGTGGCGATGTGATCGACGTATTCCCGGCCGAATCTGACCTGGAGGCGATCCGCATCGAGTTGTTCGATGACGAGGTAGAGAACATTGCCGCCTTCGATCCATTGACCGGCGAGGTGATCCGCAAGCTGCCGCGTTTCACCTTCTACCCCAAGAGCCACTACGTCACCCCGCGCGAAACCCTGCTCGAGGCGGTCGAGGGCATCAAGGAGGAGCTCAAGGAGCGCCTTGAGTACCTGCACAAGGCCAACAAGCTGGTCGAAGCCCAGCGCCTGGAGCAGCGTACTCGTTTCGACCTGGAGATGATCCTTGAGCTGGGCTACTGCAACGGCATCGAGAACTACTCGCGCTACCTGTCCGGACGTCCGGCCGGCGCGCCGCCGCCGACCCTGTATGACTACCTGCCCGCTGACGCCTTGCTGGTGATCGACGAGTCCCACGTCAGCGTTCCCCAGGTCGGCGCCATGTACAAGGGTGACCGCTCGCGCAAGGAAACCCTGGTGGAATATGGCTTTCGCCTG
The DNA here is from genome assembly GCF_014268815.2 of Pseudomonas urmiensis. Lineage (NCBI taxonomy): Bacteria > Pseudomonadati > Pseudomonadota > Gammaproteobacteria > Pseudomonadales > Pseudomonadaceae > Pseudomonas > Pseudomonas urmiensis. Next base: position 3,245,074 of record NZ_JABWRE020000001.1, on the reverse strand, counting down.
CCGTCGGCGCTGGATAACCGGCCGATGCGTTTCGATGAGTGGGAATCGGTCAGTCCGCAGACCATCTTCGTCTCGGCCACCCCAGGCCCGTACGAGGCCGAACACGCCGGCCGGGTAGTCGAGCAGGTGGTGCGCCCGACTGGCCTGGTCGATCCACTGGTCGAGGTGCGTCCGGCGCTGACCCAGGTCGATGACCTGCTGTCGGAAATCGGCAAGCGGGTCGCGGCGGGTGAGCGTGTGCTGGCAACCACCCTGACCAAGCGCATGGCCGAAGACTTGAGCGATTACCTGGCCGATCACGACGTGCGCGTGCGCTACCTGCACTCGGATATCGACACGGTCGAGCGGGTCGAGATTATCCGCGACCTGCGCTTGGGCACCTTCGATGTTCTGGTGGGGATCAACCTGCTGCGTGAAGGCCTGGACATGCCGGAAGTGTCGCTGGTGGCCATCCTCGATGCCGACAAGGAAGGCTTCCTGCGCTCCGAGCGTTCGCTGATCCAGACCATTGGCCGCGCCGCACGTAACCTCAACGGCAAGGCGATCCTGTATGCCGACAACATGACCGGTTCGATGCAGCGTGCCATCGACGAGACCGAGCGCCGCCGGGCCAAGCAGATCGCCTTCAACGAAGCCAACGGCATCGTGCCCAAAGGCGTGGTCAAGGATGTCGCCGACATCATGGAGGGCGCCAACATCCCGGGTGGGCGCAGCAAGAAGCGCAAAGGCATGGCCAAGGCGGCCGAGGAGAGCGCCCGCTACGAGGCCGAACTGCGTACCCCTGGCGAGATCACCAAGCGTATCAAGCAGCTGGAAGAGAAGATGTTCCAGCTTGCCCGCGACCTGGAGTTCGAGGCCGCCGCGCAATTGCGCGACGAAATCACCCAGCTGCGTGAGCGCTTGATTACCAGCTGACCGGCAAGCGACACGCTCCTGTAGGCGCGCATTTGTGCCGTGATAGCGCCTATCTGGGCGTAGCTGCTGTCAGCAATGACGCTACCGCGGGGCAAGCCCGGTCCTGCACGATCAACAGCGCCTGGCGGTCGGATCACACGTGACGATCGCGCCATTGCTGGAGCCAGGTGCCTGCTCCCTGCTAACATCCTGCCTTTGTTTCATCTTTCGTTCGAGACTCTCCATGACCACCGTTCGCACGCGTATCGCGCCATCGCCCACCGGCGACCCCCATGTCGGCACCGCCTACATCGCCCTGTTCAACTACTGCTTTGCCAAGCAGCACGGCGGCGAGTTCATCCTGCGCATCGAAGACACCGACCAGCTGCGCTCGACCCGTGAGTCGGAACAGCAGATCTTCGACGCCCTGCGCTGGCTGGGCATCGAGTGGAACGAAGGCCCGGACGTCGGCGGCCCGCACGGCCCTTACCGGCAGAGCGAGCGTGGCGAGATCTACGCCAAGTACGCCAAGGAGCTGGTCGACGCCGGTCACGCCTTCTACTGCTTCTGCACTGCCGAAGAGCTCGACCAGATGCGCGCCGAGCAAATGGCCCGTGGCGAAACCCCGCGTTATGACGGCCGCGCGCTGAAACTGAGCGCCGAGGAAGTGCAGCGGCGCCTGGCCGCGGGCGAGCCGCACGTGATCCGCATGAAGGTGCCGAGCGAAGGCATCTGCGTGGTGCCGGACATGCTTCGCGGCGATGTCGAGATCCCGTGGGACCGCATGGACATGCAGGTTCTGATGAAGAACGACGGCCTGCCGACCTACTTCCTGGCCAACGTGGTCGATGACCACCTGATGGGCATCACCCACGTGTTGCGTGGCGAAGAGTGGCTGCCCTCGGCGCCCAAGCTGATCAAGCTGTACGAGTACTTTGGCTGGGAGCAGCCCAAGCTGTGCTACATGCCGCTGCTGCGTAACCCGGACAAGAGCAAGCTGTCCAAGCGCAAGAACCCGACCTCGGTGACCTTCTACGAGCGCATGGGCTTCATGCCTGAGGCCATGCTCAACTACCTCGGGCGCATGGGCTGGTCGATGCCCGACGAGCGCGAGAAGTTCTCCTTGGCGGAAATGGTCGAGCACTTCGATCTGTCGCGCATCTCCCTGGGTGGGCCGATCTTCGACATCGAGAAGCTGTCCTGGCTCAACGGCCAGTGGCTGCGTGATCTGCCCGTCGAAGAATTCGCCGCACGGGTGCAGAAATGGGCCTTCAACAGCGACTACATGATGAAGATAGCCCCCCACGTGCAGGGCCGGGTCGAAACCTTCAGCCAGATCGCCCCGCTGGGTGGTTTCTTCTTCGAAGGTGGGCTCAAGCTCGATGCCAAGCTGTTCGAGCATAAGAAGCTCTCGGCAGACCAGGTGCGCCAGGTCATCCAGCTGATCCTGTGGAAACTCGAAAGCCTGCGCCAGTGGGAAAAAGAGCGCATCACCGGTTGCATCCAAGCCGTGGTCGAAGCCCTGGAGCTGAAGTTGCGCGACGCCATGCCCTTGATGTTCGCTGCCATTACCGGCCAGGCGAGCTCGGTCTCGGTGCTCGATGCCATGGAAATTCTCGGCCCTGACCTGACCCGCTTCCGTCTGCGCCAGGCGCTGGATCTGCTCGGCGGCGTGTCGAAGAAAGAAAACAAAGAGTGGGAAAAGCTGCTGGCGAACATCGCCTGAACCACCCGGTAGCATTTGCGTGGAAGCGGGCTTGCCCCGCGATTGCAATGGATAATCCACCATCGCAATCGCGGAGCGGGCCCGCAACTGCACGATAAAACCCCAGCAGCGATGGGGCAGGGCGGTAAGTGATTGTTATCTGTGAAAAAACTTTTGATTAATTTCAAAAATTCGTTTGACAGCTCTGCAATCCGCTCTTAATATGCGCCCCGTCCACAGCGATGAACGAAACGAAGCGCCAGGCACCCAGCCGGCGATTCCAGTTCAAAGCGACATTCGTGGGGCTATAGCTCAGCTGGGAGAGCGCCTGCATGGCATGCAGGAGGTCAGCGGTTCGATCCCGCTTAGCTCCACCAAATTCCGATTCTCAGTCTGCCAAGGCGACTGGGGATGAAATCCGGATTCAGCGCCGGGTTTCAAGGTAGAAGGTTCGTCCCCTTCGTCTAGTGGCCTAGGACACCGCCCTTTCACGGCGGTAACAGGGGTTCGAGTCCCCTAGGGGACGCCAGTTTTACACAAGCGATGTTTCAGGATGTCGCTGGGCCGCGAGGCTAGAAATCTGGGGCTATAGCTCAGCTGGGAGAGCGCCTGCATGGCATGCAGGAGGTCAGCGGTTCGATCCCGCTTAGCTCCACCAATTTGCCAGGATTCGTGAAAACGGATCTCTACGAAGGTTGTAATGTCCCCTTCGTCTAGTGGCCTAGGACACCGCCCTTTCACGGCGGTAACAGGGGTTCGAGTCCCCTAGGGGACGCCATTTTTACCCGCGTTTTGCGGGGCTTTAAAGGCTCATTCGCATATTGGATGGGCCTTTTGTTTTCGGGGCTATAGCTCAGCTGGGAGAGCGCCTGCATGGCATGCAGGAGGTCAGCGGTTCGATCCCGCTTAGCTCCACCAATTTGCCAGGATTCGTGAAAGCGAATCTCTACGAAGGTTACATGTCCCCTTCGTCTAGTGGCCTAGGACACCGCCCTTTCACGGCGGTAACAGGGGTTCGAGTCCCCTAGGGGACGCCATTTTTACCCGCGTTTTGCGGGACTTTAAAGGCTCATTCGATTATTGAATGGGCCTTTTGTTTGTCTGTAATCCCACTTTTCTTGAGCGCCGACCAGAGGTCGAAGATTTCGCTTGCCTAAAAATATTATAGGCATAATATTTCAGCCATAATATTTGCGAGGCCGCCCATGAGCGACAAGAAGAGCAAGACCCGCGAGCGCATTCTCGACGCGGCCTGCAGTGCGCTGATCCAGCAAGGCCCGGCTGACCCCAGTGTGAGCCAGGTGATGAGTGCGGCTGGGTTGACGGTGGGAGGGTTCTACGCGCATTTCGACAGCAAGGACGAGCTCATGCTGGAGGCTTTTCGCCAATTGCTCGGCGAGCGCCGGGGCTTGCTCGCCCAGGTCGATCCAGCACTGGATGGTGCCGGGCGTCGCGCCTTGGCCGCGGCTTTCTACCTTTCGCGCAAGCATCGTGACGCTCACGAGCACGCCTGCCCGCTACCTAACTCCCTGAGCGAAATGCAGCGTCTGCCTGAAGCGTTTCGCGAGGTGCTGGCCGAGCATATCGAGTTGATGACGGCGCAGATGGTCGATTGCCCGGAAGACATCGATAAAGCCTTTGCCGACCTGGCCCTGATGGTCGGTGGTTTGGCCCTGGCTCGCGCCTTGAGCGGCACCGAGTTATCCGACCGTATCCTGCGCGCCGCCAAGTCGGCGGTGATCTGAGCAACCTCAACCCTGGAGCAAGGCGATGACTACCCTGAGCTGGATTCGCGGCGTCAACGGAACTCTCGGTCGGCTGGCCCCCGAGCATGTTGCCGGGAAGATGCGACGGGCGTTCATGACGCCCCGCAACCTGCCACCCAGACCGTGGGAACTGCCGCTGCTGGCGCGTGCTGAACGGATCACCTTGCGCTTCGGACTGTCGGCCCTGCGGTGGGGTAATGGCCCCACCGTGTTGATGATGCATGGCTGGGAAGGGCGTCCGACGCAATTTGCGGCGCTGATCGAGGCATTGGTCGATGCGGGTCACACGGTGGTCTCCCTCGAAGGTCCCGCTCATGGCCGGTCGCCTGGTCAGCAGGCCAACGTGGTGCTGTTCGCCCGCGCGCTGCTTGAAGCCGCTGCAGAGTTACCACCATTGCGGGCGGTGATTGGCCATTCCATGGGCGGCGCCAGTGTCATGTTGGCCTTGCAATGGGGATTGCGCACCGAGGCCGCAGTGAGTATCGCTGCGCCTGCGCAGTTAATCGGCGTGTTGCGCGGCTTTGCTCAGCGTTTAGGGCTACCTGCGCGGGCCAGGGCAGCGTTCATTCGCCAGATCGAACACGATGTCGGCATGCAGATCGCCCGCCTGGACGTCAGTGGCTACCAGCTGGAGCTACCGGGCCTGGTGGTGCACGCGGCTGACGATCAGTTGGTCCCGGTCGGCGAGGCGCAGCTGATCCACAAGGCCTGGTTCGACAGCCGCCTGATGCTGCTGGAAGAGGGCGGCCACCAGCGAGTGCTGGCCGACCCGCGCCTGAGCGAAGCGGTGCTGGATTTGCTCGCGCGTACCCAGGAACCTACCCGGCAAAGCGCTTGAGCTTGGGTTACACTCCGCCCGTTCACTGACATTGGGAGCGGGCATGAGCTGGGATTTGGCATCGCCATTTATCATCGACCTTCGCGTCGGTGCCGACGACATCGATGGCCTCGGCCACGCCAACAACGCGGTCTACGTCACCTGGCTGGAGCGCTGCGCCTGGCGCCACTCGCAGCGCCTGGGTCTGGACCTGGCCGAATACCGCCGCCTGGACCGGGCCATGGCTGTGGTTCGCCACGAAATCGACTACCTGGCCGCTGCCTACGAAGACGACGAGCTGCAGCTGGCTACCTGGATCATCGACTGGGACCAGCGCCTGCGCATGACCCGGCGCTTTCAGCTCAAGCGCCCACGCGATGGTGCAATCTTGCTGCGGGCGCAGACCACCTTTGTCTGCATCGAACTGTCCACTGGCAAGCCCAAGCGTATGCCGACGGAATTTATCGAGGGTTACGGTCAGGCGCTGATCGGTGCCTGAACTGCTGTGATTGTTTGCTAGACTGCCGCCTTTTTCGCCGAGACCCCTTCATGCAAATTGCCCTGGCCCCGATGGAGGGGCTGGTCGACAACATTCTGCGCGACGTGCTTACCCGCGTCGGCGGCATCGACTGGTGCGTTACCGAGTTCATCCGCGTCTGCGACCGCCTGCTGCCGCCTTCGCAATTCGACAAGCTCGCCCCGGAGCTGCGCCTGGGCGCGCGCACGGCGGCGGGCGTGCCGATGCGCCTACAGCTGCTCGGCTCGGATCCGGTGTGCCTGGCGGAAAATGCCGTGCTGGCTTGCGAGCTTGGCGCGCCGGTGATCGACCTGAACTTCGGCTGCCCGGCCAAGACCGTGAACAAGTCGCGCGGTGGGGCGGTACTGCTCAAGGAGCCGGAGCTGTTGCATGCGATTGTCAGCCAGGTGCGGCGGGCGGTGCCGGCGCATATACCGGTGACGGCCAAGATGCGCCTGGGCTTCGACAGCCCTGACGGCGCACTGGACTGCGCCACGGCACTGGCCGAGGGTGGCGCTGCGCATCTGGTGGTGCATGCGCGCACCAAGGTCGAGGGCTACAAGCCGCCGGCACACTGGGAATGGGTGGCGCGCGTGCAGGATGTGGTCAAGGTGCCGGTGTTCGCCAACGGCGAAATCTGGACGGTGGATGACTGGTGGCGCTGCCGTGAGGTCAGCGGGGCAGAGGACATCATGCTCGGTCGCGGGCTGGTGTCGCGGCCAGATTTGGCCCTGCAGATCGCTGCCGCGCGGGATGGGCGCGATTACCAGCCGTTGGATTGGCAAGCGTTGCTGCCGCTGCTGCGAGAGTTCTGGCGCCAGGCCCAGGCCAAGCTGTCGCCGCGCTATGCGCCGGGGCGCATGAAGCAGTGGATGGCGATGTTGACCCGCAGTTATCCCGAGGCAGTGGTGATGTTTGCTGAGCTGCGGCGGGTGGATGACTGTGAGCGGATCAGCCAGCTGCTGGGGGTGGATATGCGCGAGGCGCGGTGCGAGGCGGTCGCCTGATTGAACCTGTTGTGTGAGTGCGGGTGTTATCGCGGGGCAAGCCCGCTGCCACAAAGAGCTAGAAAAAATTTTGCAGTCTGCACTTGAAACCTTTTCCCTGGCCCTTATCTCTTGAGTACGCGATGCCGAAGTCGGGTCGCGTAATGACTTACTTGCTGAATCTCAGGAGTTTATGACCATGACTACCGCTTTCTCTCTTGCACCACTGTTCCGCCATTCCGTTGGCTTCGACCGTTTCAATGACCTGTTCGAATCCGCGGCGCGTAACGAGGCGGGTAGCAGCTACCCACCCTACAACGTGGAAAAACATGGCGATGACCACTATCGCATCGTGGTTGCCGCAGCTGGCTTCCAGGAAGACGACCTCGACCTGCAGGTTGAAAAAGGCGTGCTGACCGTAAGCGGAGGCAAGCGCGACGCAGGCAACGCAGGCGCAGTGACCTATCTGCATCAGGGCATTGCCCAGCGGGCCTTCAAGTTGTCGTTCCGCCTGGCCGATCACATCGAAGTGAAGTCGGCAGGTCTGGCCAACGGTCTGCTCAGCGTCGATCTGCTGCGCGTCGTCCCGGAAGAGGCCAAGGCCAAACGCATCCCGATCAACAGCGACAAACCTGCGCTGAACTAAGCTTGTCGGGATGTACGAAAGGGCACCTTCGGGTGCCCTTTTTACGTGTCATGGATGTACATGTTATGGATGTACATAGCGTGGGAGCGGACTTGCCCCGCGATTTGCCAAGGCACAAGTGGCGAAGCCGGCCTCGCGAACGATAATCGCGTGGCAAGCCCGCTCCCACGCATTTCTTTCAGTAGTCAGCTGGCGCTTCCAGCAGCATCTGCCGGAACTCCTGCAGCGGCAGTGGCCGGCTGTGCAGGTACCCCTGGTACAGGTGACAGCCCAGCCGCTCAAGAAACTCTAGCTGCTCGGTCAATTCCACACCCTCGGCAATCACCGCGAGCTCAAGACTGCGGGCCATGGCCACGATGGCGCGGACGATCTCGGCATCATTGGGGTCGATCGGCGCGTCGCGGACAAAGGTCTGGTCGATCTTCAGCGCATCCACCGGCAGCCGTTTGAGGTAGGTCAGCGATGAGTAACCGGTGCCAAAATCATCCATGGCAAAACTTACGCCATAGCGCTTGAGCTCGCGCATCTTGGCAATGGTGTCCTCCAGGTTCTGGATGACGATGCCTTCGGTGATCTCCAGCTTGAGCATGTGCCGTGGCAGGCGGTAGTCGTCGAGGCTGCGCAGCACTCGCTCGACGAAATCGTTCTGGCGGAACTGCCGAGGGCTGATGTTCACGCACAGGCTGAAATCGTCGGCATCGATCAGGCCGTCCTGCAGCATATGGGCGCAGGCATCGCAGGCTTCGTCGAGGATCCAGCTGCCAACTTCAAGGATCAAGCCACTTTCTTCGAGTACCTGAATGAACTGGGCCGGTGGCTGCTGGCCCAATTGCGGATGGTGCCAGCGCAGCAGCACTTCGGCGCCAACGATGCGGTTATCGCGGGCATCCACCTGGGGCTGGAAGTGCAGCGCCAGTTCACCCCGGGCCAAGGCCAGGCGCAGGTCGTTCTCCATGCGCAGGCGCTCGCTGGCGGCCTTCTGCATGGTGGTGTGGAACAGCTGGGTGGTGTTGCGCCCGGAGTCCTTGGCCCGGTACAGGGCGATATCGGCGCGCTTGAGCAGGTCGGCGGGGGTGGCGCCATGGTCGGGGATCAATGCCACACCAATACTTGGGGTCACTTGCAGGCGCTGGCCATCCAGCGACATCGGCTCGGCGAGCAGCTCGCGCAGGGTGTCGGCCAGCTCGCGGACTTGGGTTTCCACCGCCTCGCGGCTGCCTTCAAGGCCGGTCAATAGCACCACGAACTCATCGCCCCCCAGGCGCGCCACGGTATCCTCAAGGCGCACGCTGGCTTCCAGGCGCGCAGTGATGATCTTCAGCACCGTGTCGCCGACTGGATGGCCGAGCGAGTCGTTGATGTGCTTGAAATGGTCGAGATCGAGGAACAGCAGCGCGCCGCGCAGGTTGTGGCGCTTGAGCAGGGCGATCTGCTGGCTGAGGCGATCCATCAGCAAGGCGCGGTTGGGCAGGTTGGTCAGCGGGTCGTGATAGGCCAGGTGGCGGATCTGCGCCTGGGCGTTCTTCAGTTGGCTGACGTCGCGCGCGGTCAGCAGCAGGCAATCGCTCTCGTTGAGGCTGATGGGTTCTACCGACACTTCGACGGTGAGAATATCGCCGCGCTTGTTGCGCCCGAGCATCTCCCGGTGATGCACCCGGCCGCGCTCCTTGAGCTCGTTGAGCAGGGCGCTGCGCTGTTTGTCATCGGCCCAGATGCCGATCTCATACACCGACTGCCCGACCACCTCGGCAGCGCTGTAGCCGGTCAGTCGGCAGAAGCCATCGTTGACCTCAAGGTAACGGCCGGTCTCACGCTCGGTGATGGTGATCGCGTCGGGGCTGGAATGGAAGGCCTTGGCGAACTTCTCCTCGCTGGCCTTGAGCGCCGCTTCGGCGCGTTGCTGCTGGGTGATGTCGCGCAGTGAGGTGACGCTGCAGGGTTGGTTGTCGACCGTGATCAGGCGGCTGGAAATCACGCAGGTCAGGGCTGCGCCGCTGCGGTGGTTGACCACCACCGCGACATTGCTCAAGTCCTGCTCGCGGATTACCCGCTCGATGCGGTGTGCGCGTTCGGCCGATTCGGCCCACAGGCCAATCTCCTCGGCGGTACGGCCAATCACCTGCTCGGCGTTCCAGCCGAAGGTCTGGGTGAATGCCGGATTGATCTCGATGAACTGGCCAGAATCCTGGCGGGTTACGCAGATCGGGTCGGGGCTGACCTGGAACAGGCTGGCGAACTTCTCTTCCGACGCACTCAGGCGCAGCTCGCGCTCGACCTGGTCGGTGATGTCGAGCAAGGTGCCGGCCATGCGCAGCGGGTTGCCTTGTTCGTCGCGGTAGAGCCGGGCGCGGCTTTCGATGTAGCGCGAGGCGCCGTTTTCCAGCTCCACCCGGTAGGTGATCTGATAATTGCCCGCCGGGCCTTCGCGCAAACTGCGATAGGCCTGGCGCATGACATTGCGCTCCTGTTCCGGCACGCCTTCGAAAAAGGCTTCGAACGACTCGTGAAAGGGTACTGGGTCGAGCCCATGCAGCTGTGCGGCGCGGGCCGAGCCATACAGCATGCCACTGGGGATGTGCCAGTCCCAGGTGCCCAGTTGCGCGGAATCCAGGGCAAGGTCCAGACGCTCCTGGCTGTCCTTGAGTGCCTGTTCGGCGCGTTTGCGTTCACTGGTGTCGACGAAGGTACTGAGCAGGAACGTGACGCCTTCAAGCTCAATGCCCTGGGTGCAGAGGATGCCGTCGTGGATCTTGCCGCTGCTGGCGCGAAATTGCACTTCCATGGTCACCGGGCCGCTGGTGTTGCGGGTGGCTTCCAGCACCTGGTGACGCTGGTCGGGATTGACCCACAGGCCGAGCTCGATGCTGGTCTTGCCGACGATCTGCGCACCGGGCCAGCCGAACATGTCTTCAAAGTGCTGGTTGACCTCGAACAGCATGCCGTCGTTACGGCGGGTCAGCAGAATCGCGTTGGGACTCAGGTGGAAGAGGGTGGCGAAGCGTTTTTCCGAGTTGATCAGGGCGGTTTCGCGTTCGCGCTGGCGGGTGATCTCGCGGATCACCCCGATCATCTGCCGCCGGCCATGGCGGTCTTGGGTCAGGCTGCCGTTGATCTCCAGCCAGTGCATGCTGCCATCTGGCCAGCGGATACGATGGCGCATGGCCTGTTCGATCGGTTCGCCGTTGACCACCGCCTGAAAGGCCTGGCGGGTGCGCGCGCGGTCCTCTTCAGGCAGCAGGTCGAGGTAGTCGATGTCGCTGGGCAGCGGCCGCAGCGGGTCGAAGCCAAATAATGCCTGGGTGCCGCGCGACCAGCTGACCCGACCGCTCTCGATGTCCCACAGCCAGGCGCCCAGGCGTGCACCATTGAGGGCGGCCAATAGTTGTGGGGCATTCTGCCAAGCCTGTTCCGACGCCTGCGGGTCGGCCGCAGGGATGCGCGGCAGGCGCGCAAAGCGATTAACTGATTTGGGCATCGATACCAGACCTTTGGCGAATGACGCGTCCCTGAGAGTGAAATGCCGTGCTGACGACCGGTCAGGCGGGCCCTGCGTGGCTGTCGAGCAGGGCCATGAACGCCCTGGCTGCGTTCGACAGCGTTCGCTCGGTGTGCAGAATGTAGCCTAGCTGTCGCGACAGCTTTACGCCGGGTAAAGCGATGGGTGCAACTTGTTCATCGAGCATGGTGCGCGGTAGCACGCTCCAGGCCAGGCCAATCGACACCATCATCTTGATGGTTTCCAGGTAGTTGGTGCTCATGGCGATGTTCGGCGTCAGGCCCTGGCTTTCGAACAGGCGTTGAACAATGTGCCGGGTAAAGGTGTTGCCGCCCGGGAACACGGCCGGATGGCTGGCGACGTCGGCCAGGCTGACTGCGCCGTTGCTGGTCAACGGATGCTCGGGGGAGGCGACGAAGTCCAGTGGATCGTCCCACACCGATACCGCCCGAACCAGGTGGTGCGGCTCGGGTGCCAGGGTGATGACGGCGATTTCCGCCCGGCCATGGAGAATTTCGTCGTAGGCCGCTTCTGAATCAAGAAACTGAATATCTAACGCGACTTTTGGGTGCTCGCGAGTGAATGCCCGTAGTAGTGGGGGAAGGCGGTGTAAACCAATATGGTGGCTTGTCGCCAGGGTCAGCCTACCGCTCACTTCCCCGGTCAAATTGGTAAGCGCCCGTCGGGTATCATCCAATACGTTGAGGATTTGATAAGCCCGCGGCAGCAATGCCCGGCCGGCTTCGGTCAAGGTCACCTCCCGGCCCAAGCGGTCGAACAGGCGGACGTCCAGTTGCTGCTCAAGGCCAGCGATGCGTTTGCTGATTGCCGGCTGAGTCAAATGCAGGCGTTCGCCGGCCCCGGAGAAACTGCCGGTCTCGGCGATGGCGATAAATGCGCTCAGGTTGGCCAGGTCCACCGTTTGTATTCCTTCAGGTTATCCAAAGCATAAAAATTATGAATTTGAGTTATTCAATCTAACCCCATAGCATCGACCGTACAAGCCAAGGGGTTATTGGCATAGAAAGACGCTGATGAGGAACAGTCTGATGGCCGGCAAAACGCTCTACGACAAACTCTGGGATGCGCATGAAGTCAAGCGACGCGACGACGGCTCGTCCTTGATCTACATCGATCGCCACATCATTCACGAAGTGACTTCGCCTCAGGCCTTCGAAGGTCTGCGCCTGGCTAACCGCCAGCCATGGCGCATCGACGCCAACATCGCCACGCCTGACCACAACGTGCCAACCACCCCTGAGCGCAAGGGCGGCATCGAGGCCATCGCCGACCAGGTGTCGCGCCTGCAGGTGCAGACCCTCGACGAGAACTGTGACGAATACGGCATCGTCGAATTCAAGATGAACGACGAGCGCCAAGGCATCGTTCACGTCATCAGCCCAGAGCAGGGCGCGACCTTGCCAGGCATGACCGTGGTGTGCGGCGACTCGCACACCTCGACCCACGGCGCCTTTGGCGCATTGGCCCACGGCATCGGCACCTCCGAGGTCGAGCATGTGCTCGCGACCCAGTGCCTGGTGGCCAAGAAAATGAAAAACATGCTGGTGCGCGTCGAAGGCAAATTGCCTGAGGGCGTCACCGCCAAGGACATCGTCCTCGCCGTGATCGGCAAGATCGGCACCGCCGGTGGCAACGGCCACGCCATGGAGTTCGCCGGGAGCGCCATCCGCGATCTGTCGATGGAAGGCCGTATGACCATCTGCAACATGTCCATCGAGGCCGGTGCCCGGGTTGGCTTGGTGGCAGTGGATGACACCACTATCGATTACGTTGAAGGGCGTCCCTACGCGCCGACGCCTGCTCAGTGGAGCCAGGCAGTGGCCGCCTGGAAGGGCCTGGTCTCCGACGCAGATGCGGTGTTCGACACCGTGGTCGAGCTGGACGCTGCGCAAATCAAGCCGCAGGTCAGCTGGGGCACTTCTCCAGAGATGGTGCTGGCGGTCGATCAGCGCGTGCCGGACCCTGCTGCCGAGCCAGACTTGATCAAGCGTAGTTCGATCGAACGTGCGCTCAAATACATGGGCTTGAGCGCCAATCAAGCGATCACCGATATCCGTCTGGATCGGGTGTTCATCGGTTCGTGCACCAACTCGCGGATCGAAGACTTGCGCGCCGCTGCCGACATCGCTAAAGGCCGCAAGGTCGCTGCCAACGTCAAGCAGGCGTTGGTGGTACCGGGTTCAGGCCTGGTCAAGGCGCAAGCCGAACGTGAAGGGCTGGACAAGATCTTCATCGAAGCCGGTTTTGAATGGCGTGAACCCGGCTGCTCGATGTGCCTGGCGATGAACCCGGATCGCCTGGAAAGCGGCGAGCACTGCGCCTCGACCTCCAACCGTAACTTCGAAGGCCGCCAAGGCGCCGGTGGTCGTACCCACCTGGTGAGCCCGGCGATGGCCGCCGCCGCCGCAGTGACCGGTCACTTCATCGATGTCCGCGAGTTGATCCAAGGGAGCGCAGCATGAAAGCCTTTACCCAGCACACCGGCTTGGTCGCACCGTTGGATCGCGCCAACGTCGATACCGACCAGATCATTCCCAAGCAGTTTCTCAAGTCGATCAAGCGCACCGGCTTCGGCCCGAACCTGTTCGACGAGTGGCGCTACCTGGATGTGGGGCAGCCTTACCAAGACAACAGCAAGCGCCCGCTGAACAAAGAGTTCGTGCTCAACCACGAGCGTTACCAGGGCGCCAGCGTGCTGCTCGCCCGCGAGAACTTCGGTTGTGGCTCCAGCCGTGAGCACGCGCCTTGGGCGTTGGACGAGTACGGTTTCCGTAGCGTGATCGCGCCAAGTTTTGCCGACATCTTCTTCAACAACAGCTTCAAGAACGGCTTGCTGCCGATCATCCTCAGCGATGAGGAAGTCGATGAACTGTTCAAGCAGGTTGAAGCCAACCCTGGCTATCAGTTGACCGTGGACTTGCAAGCCCAGGCGGTGACTCGTCCAGATGGCAAGGTGCTGCATTTCGAGATCGACGCCTTCCGCAAGCATTGCTTGCTCAACGGCCTGGACGACATTGGCCTGACCTTGCAGGACGCCGATGCGATCACGGCGTTCGAGGGCAAGCATCGCCAGAGCCAGCCGTGGTTGTTCCGCGATGCCTGAAGTGTGTAAGTGACTGTACCGGCCTCATCGCGGGGCAAGTCCGCTCCTACAGGGGCAGCGCTCATCGTGTAGGAGCGGGCTTGCCCCGCGATAGCGCCGGCACAGGCAAAACCAGATAAGGACCGATCCATGACCAGTAGCCAACACACCGACGTCGTCCAGCGCCAGTTCGGCGAGCAGGCCAGTGCCTACCTGAGCAGCGCCGTGCACGCCCAAGGCAGCGAGTTTGCCCTGCTGCAGGCCGAGCTCGCCGGCCATGCCGACGCCCGGGTGCTGGACCTGGGCTGTGGTGCCGGTCATGTCAGTTTCCACGTCGCGCCATTGGTTGCCGAGGTCGTCGCCTATGACCTGTCGCACTCGATGCTCGACGTGGTCGCCAGCGCCGCGGCACAACGCGGCCTGGCCAATATCACTACCGAACGCGGTGCGGCGGAACGCTTACCGTTTGCCGATGCCGCGTTCGATTTCGTCTTCAGTCGCTACTCTGCGCATCATTGGAGCGACCTGGGCCTGGCCTTGCGCGAAGTGCGCCGGGTGCTCAAGCCGGGTGGGGTGGCGGCGTTCGTCGATGTCATGTCGCCGGGCAGCCCGTTGCTCGATACCTACTTGCAGAGCGTCGAAGTGCTGCGTGACACCAGCCACGTGCGCGATTATTCGGCCGCCGAATGGCAGCGCCAGGTCAGCGAGGCAGGTTTGCATGTGCGCAGCCACAGCCGCCAGCGCCTGCGCCTTGAGTGGAACTCCTGGGTCGAGCGCATGCGCACCCCTGATGCGCTGCGCGTGGCCATTCGCCAATTGCAGCAAGCGATGGGCGAGGAAGTGCGGCAGTATTACCAGATCGAAGCCGATGGCTCGTTCAGCACCGACGTGCTGGTGTTGTGGGCTGAGCGCTAGTATTTTCCGGCGAAGCCGCTACCGGCGCGCCGTTTGAATGGATAGAGGAAAGCATGAGCAAGCAGATTCTGATTCTCCCAGGTGATGGCATTGGTCCGGAAATCATGGCCGAAGCGGTCAAGGTGCTGGAGCTGGCCAATGACAAGTTCCAGCTTGGCTTCGCCCTGGAGCACGACGTGATCGGTGGCGCGGCCATCGACAAACATGGCGTGCCGCTGGCTGATGAAACCCTGGAGCGTGCGCGCGAGGCTGACGCTGTACTGCTCGGCGCCGTTGGCGGGCCGAAGTGGGACAAGATCGAGCGCGACATCCGCCCGGAGCGCGGTCTGCTGAAAATCCGTGCGCAACTGGGCCTGTTCGCCAACCTGCGTCCGGCCATTCTCTATCCGCAACTGGCCGATGCCTCCTCGCTCAAGCCAGAAATCGTCGCCGGCCTGGACATCCTCATCGTCCGTGAGCTGACTGGCGGCATCTACTTTGGTGCCCCACGTGGCCAGCGCGAGCTGGAGAACGGCGAGCGCCAGGCCTACGACACCCTGCCGTACAGCGAAAGCGAGATCCGCCGGATTGCCCGCGTCGGTTTCGACATGGCCCGCGTGCGTGGCAACAAGCTGTGCTCGGTAGACAAAGCCAACGTACTGGCGTCCAGCCAGCTGTGGCGGGAAGTGGTCGAAGACGTGGCCAAGGACTACCCGGGCGTCGAGCTGAGCCACATGTACGTCGATAACGCCGCCATGCAGCTGGTACGCGCGCCCAAGCAGTTCGACGTGGTGGTGACCGACAACATGTTCGGCGACATTCTGTCGGATGAAGCTTCCATGCTGACCGGCTCCATCGGCATGCTGCCTTCGGCGTCGCTGGATGCCAATAACAAGGGCATGTACGAGCCGTGCCACGGCTCGGCCCCGGACATCGCCGGGCAGGGCATTGCCAACCCGTTGGCGACCATCCTCTCGGTGTCGATGATGCTGCGTTACAGCTTCAACCAGCACGCCGCTGCCGAGGCGATCGAGCAGGCGGTCAGCCTGGTGCTGGATCAAGGGCTGCGCACTGGCGACATCTGGTCGGCTGGTTGCAGCAAAGTCGGTACGCAGGAAATGGGCGACGCAGTAGTCGCAGCGCTGCGGAATCTGTAATCTCTCTGGCCCGCCACCGTTCTGTCTCGGTGGTGGCCCACTTTTAGCAAAGGTGTAGTTGCGATGAAACGTGTAGGTCTGATCGGTTGGCGTGGAATGGTCGGTTCCGTGCTCATGCAGCGGATGCTCGAAGAGCAGGATTTCGACCTGATCGAGCCGGTGTTCTTCACCACCTCCAATGTGGGTGGCCAAGGTCCGAACGTGGGCAAGGATATTGCTCCGCTCAAGGACGCCTACAGCATTGAAGAGCTCAAGACCCTCGACGTCATTCTGACCTGCCAGGGCGGCGACTACACTAACGAAGTCTTCCCCAAGCTGCGCGAAGCCGGCTGGCAGGGTTACTGGATCGACGCCGCTTCCTCGCTGCGCATGCAGGATGACGCGGTGATCATCCTCGACCCGGTCAACCGCAAGGTGATCGACCAGCAGCTCGACGCCGGGACCAAGAACTACATCGGCGGCAACTGCACCGTCAGCTTGATGCTGATGGGCCTGGGTGGCCTGTTCGAAGCCGGTCTGGTCGAGTGGATGAGCGCCATGACCTACCAGGCCGCCTCCGGTGCTGGCGCACAGAACATGCGCGAGCTGATCAAGCAGATGGGCGGCATCAATGCGGCGGTCACCGATGAGTTGGCCAATCCGGCCAGCGCCATCCTCGACATCGACCGCAAAGTGGCCGAGGCCATGCGCAGTGAAGCCTTCCCGACCGAGAACTTCGGCGTGCCGCTGGCCGGCAGCCTGATTCCGTGGATCGACAAGGAACTGCCGAACGGCCAGAGCCGCGAAGAGTGGAAGGCCCAGGCTGAAACCAACAAGATCCTGGGTCGCTTCAAGAGCCCGATCCCGGTCGACGGTATCTGCGTGCGCATCGGCGCCATGCGTTGCCACAGCCAGGCGCTGACCATCAAGCTGAACAAAGACGTGCCGTTGGCCGATATCGAAGGCATGATCAGCCAGCACAACCCATGGGTGAAGCTGGTGCCGAATCAGCGTGAGATCAGCATGCAGGAGCTGAGCCCGACCAAGGTCACCGGCACCTTGAATGTACCGGTTGGCCGTCTGCGCAAGCTCAACATGGGTTCGCAGTACCTGGGTGCCTTCACCGTTGGCGACCAGTTGCTGTGGGGCGCTGCAGAGCCGCTGCGGCGTATGCTGCGGATCTTGCTCGAGCGTTGATTGCGCCTGGCTTGACCGAAACCCGTGCTCTTGCTGAGCGCGGGTTTTTTGCTTTTAGGGGGCTGTTAAGGCTCTATCGCGGGACAAGCCCGCCCCCACGCAAGTTTCGCAGCCAAGGTCGGGGCTGGCGTGGGGGCGGGCTTGCCCCGCGATAGCAATAGCGCATCCGAGGCTATTCAAATGCCCTGAAGGTACCCCAAGCCCAATAATCCAAGTAAAGTGCCGCTCCCGCCGAACCCGCAGAGGATTTCCCATGAGCCAACCCCTAGACATCGCCGTCATCGGCGCCACCGGTAGCGTCGGTGAAACCCTCGTGCAGATCCTCGAAGAACTCAGCTTCCCGGTCAAAACCCTGCACCTGCTCGCCAGCATGGAATCTGCTGGTAGCAGCGTAATGTTCGCTGGCAAGAAAGTGCGTGTGCGCGAAGTTGACAGCTTCGACTTCAGCCAGGCCCAGCTGGCCTTCTTCGCCGCGGGCCCGGCCGTCAGCCGCAGTTTCGCAGCCAAGGCCCATGCCGCCGGCTGCACGGTCATCGACCTGTCAGGTGGTCTCGATCAGGCGCTGGCGCTGGTCCCGGAAGCCAATGGCGATCAGCTGGCCAAGCTGACCCTGCCGGCGCAAATCACCAGCCCAAGCGCTGCCGCCGTTGCGCTGGCGGTGGCCCTGGCGCCGCTCAAAGGTCTGCTGGATATCGAGCGCGTTCAGGTCATGGCCAACCTGGCAGTGTCGGCCCAGGGCAAGGAAGCGGTCAGTGAGCTGGCGCGCCAGACCGCCGAGCTGCTCAATGCCCGTCCATTGGAGCCACGCTTCTTCGACCGGCAGATCGCTTTCAACCTGCTGGCCCAGGTCGGTGCCAGCGATGAGCAGGGGCACACCGCCGTAGAGCGGCGCTTGGTCAATGAGCTACGTGTGCTACTGGACATGCCTGCGCTGAAGATTTCCGTGACCTGCGTTCAAGTCCCGGTGTTTTTCGGCGATAGCTTGAGTGTGGCCGTACAAAGCCGCCGCCCGGTGGACCTGGTGGCAGTCAATCAGGCCCTGGACGCGGCCGACAGTATCGAGCTGGTCGAAGCGGACGATTATCCGACGCCGGTGGGTGACGCAGTGGGCCAAGACGTGGTCTATGTTGGTCGTGTACGCCTTGGCATTGATGAAGAGCAACAGCTCAACCTCTGGCTCACCACCGACAATGTGCGCAAAGGCGCTGCGCTCAATGCCGTTCAAATCGCTCAATTGTTGATAAAAGACAGGCTCTAAAAGATACTTCTGAGGGTTTGCACGAAAAGTCGCCGAGCGGCGATCAGGCAAGGCGAAAACAGGCGAGGAAGCGCAGTTTACTGGTTGTAAATGAGCATTCCGAGCCTGTTTTCACCGCAGCATTTTCACCGCAGCATGATCGTCGCGCAGGCACTTTTTGTACAAAGCCAAGCAATTTTGTCCTATATCACATTAGATTTTGGGACGATTCATACAAGGGAAGAGGTCATGCTTCGAATTCGCAAACTGGTTTTGGCCATGGCGGCAGCATCTGCGCTGTCGTCCGGCATGGCGAATGCCCTGGGGTTGGGTGAGCTGACCCTCAAGTCGGCACAGAACCAGCCGCTGGACGCCGAGATCGAATTGCTCGACGTGCGCGACCTCTCCGCTGCCGAAGTGGCGCCGAGCCTGGCGTCGCCGGAAGAATTCGCCAAGGCCGGGGTGGCCTATCCACCCTATGTCGAGGACCTGACCTTCACCACGGTGCTCAATCCCAATGGCAAGAGCGTGCTGCGGGTTACCTCCAGCCGGCCATTGAGCGAGCCTGTGGTCAAGTTCCTGGTCCAGGTGATGTGGCCGCAGGGCCGTCTGCTGCGCGACTACAGCGTCCTGCTCGACCAGGCCAAGGCCCAGGGCGAGCAGCCTGCGGCGGCCAACATCAGCGCGCCGGTCAGCGGCGCTGGTAGCTACACCACCAAACGCCGTGACACCCTTTGGCAGATTGCCGCGCGCAACAGCCAGGGCGGCTCGGTGCAGCAGACCATGCTGGCGATCCAGGCACTGAACCCGGATGCCTTCATTGGCAACAACATCAACCAGCTGAAGATCGGCCAGGTCTTGCGTCTGCCGGATCAGCAGCAGATTCAGAGCATTGCCCAAGGCGAAGCGAACCGTGAGGTGGCCGAGCAGTACGCGGCCTGGCGCGAAGGCCGCCGTTTGGGGCCGCGCGCTCGTCAACTCGACGCGACCCGTCGCGGCGCAGCCGAGGCGGCGCCATCGCGCATCGCCCAGGGCGACAACCTGCGTCTGGTCAGCCCTGGCAATCAAGCAGGGGCGGCTGGGGCGAAGGAGCTCAACGACAAATTGGCGGTCGCCCAGGAGAGCCTGGACACCAGCCGACGCGACAACGAAGAACTCAAGAGCCGCATGACCGACCTGCAGAGCCAGCTGGACAAGCTGCAGCGTCTGATCCAACTGAAAAATGACCAACTGGCGCGCCTCGAAGCCCAAGGCGCCGCCGGGCAGACGCCGCCAGTCGCTGCTCTGCCAGGTGAGCCTGCGCCGGCCCAGCCAGCCGTCAACGCCCAGCTGACGCCAGCGGAGCCTGTCGTCGAGCCAGCACCCGCTGCGGTCGATACCGCGCCGCAAGCCGCGCCGGGCGCTGAAGCCAAGACTGAGCAGAGCGCACTCGACGAGCTGCTCGGTAATCCATTGCTGTTGGGCCTGATTGCTGGCTCGGCGTTCCTTGTGTTGCTGCTGTTGCTGCTGTTGTTGGCACGCAAGCGCAAGGCTCAGCAGGAAGCCGAGAAGCACCTGCGCATGGCCCGCGCCTTGTCGGAGGAGGGGGAGCGCAACCCTGATCTGGACCTGCCGCCAAGCAGCTTCGATGAACTGGATGTGTCGGCGCCAAGCGTGACCCTGTCGCCGGCAGTGGTGGCGGCTTCTGCCGCAGCCGCTACGGCAGCGGAGAAGCCTGCGGTCGTCGCCCCGGTGATGGCGCCTGCGCCAGAGCCGCAAGAAGATTCGCTCGACAAGCTGCTGGCCGAAGTCGAACTGAGCCTGCAGCGTGGTCGCCTCAATCACGCCGCCGACCTGCTCGAGACGGCTGTGGCCGCCGAGCCTGAGCGCAGCGACCTGCGCTTGAAGCTGATGGAGGTCTACGCACGTCAAGGCGACCAGAACGCCTTTGCCGATCAGGAGCGCAAGCTGGCGGGCAATGAGCAGAACAAGGCTGAGGTCGAATCGCTCAAGGAACGCTTCCCGGCCATGGTCGCCGTGGCGGCTGCCGGCCTTGGCGCGGCGGCCCTGGCGGCAGAGCTGGACGAGCAATACGTTCAAGAGCTGCTGCAAGACGAACAGGATATCCCGGCTGCTGAGCTAGGCGAGCCTGAGCCTGTGGTCGAGGAGCTGGTGTCCGAGCCTGTAGTCGAGCCTGAGCCGCAAGTACTCGCCGATGTGACACCCGTCGAAGAGAGCGACCTGGACAGTGCCTTCGATCTGAGTCTGGACGATGACCTGGCGCTGGATGATCAGTTGCAGTCGCCGATCCTGGATGAGGTTGAGCCTGCTATTGAACCTGAGGCTCAGTTCGAGCAGCCCGAGGTGGTTGAGCCGGCAGTCGGTGAAACGGATGCCGATGACGACTTCGAAGCGCTGCTGGCCCAGGCCCAAGCTGAGGCCGAGCCGCAGAGCGTCGACGACCTGGCCGACTTCGATCTGGATGTCGGTGATTCGCCAGTTGCGACTCCGGCCGAGGAAGCCCCGGTGGATGTGGCCGCTGAGCTGGCAGCGTTCGACGAGATTCCCGAGTTCGATCCGATCTCCGAACTGGAGCTGCCAGACGACTTCGACCTGTCGCTGTCGCTGGAAGACGACTCGCCCGCGGCAAAGAACTTTGCCTCGGAGCTGGACGACGTCAACGCCGAACTGGACAAGCTCTCGCAGAACCTCGAAACGCCGTCGCTGGAGGCGCAATTCACCGCTGCCGACGCCGCGCAGGAGCCGGAGCCGCTGGACGACCTGGACTTTGACTTCTTCTCCGGTGCCGACGAAGTGGCCACCAAGCTCGATCTGGCCCGTGCCTATATCGATATGGGTGATCACCAGGGCGCGCGCGACATCCTCGATGAAGTGGTCAAGGATGGTGATGATGGTCAGCGCAGTGAAGCCGAGGAGATGCTGTCCCGGTTGGTGTAAGACTGCAGGTCGGTGGTGTTCTTTTCGCGGGCAAGCCCGCTCCCACAGGTACCGCATTGATCTTGAGGGGCGTGCGCTCCCTGTAGGAGCGGGCTTGCCCGCGAAGAGGGCGACGCGGCCCCTGATGCAAGCCCCGCAACGGCAGCCCAGAAGGCTGCCGTTGTCGTTATAATGCCGCCCTTCGTTCCATCCACAGGTTTCAGTTACTTGGACATCATCGACAACGACGCGGCCGAATCGGCGGCCGAAGGCTACTCGCGCATCGCCCTGGGCGTGGAATACAAAGGCGCTCGCTACCGCGGCTGGCAACGCCAGGCCAGCGGTGTGGCCAGTGTCCAGCAGGCCCTTGAGCAGGCGTTGTCGAAGGTGGCCAATGCGCCGATCTCGGTGGTCTGCGCCGGGCGCACCGACGCCGGCGTGCATGCCTGCGGGCAGATCGTGCACTTCGATACCAATGCCGTGCGCGATGAGCGCGCCTGGACCATGGGCACCAACTTCAACCTGCCGCGAGACATCAGCGTGGCCTGGGCGCAGCAGATGCCGGCGGATTTTCACGCGCGCTTCAAGGCCACTGCCCGGCGCTACCGCTACGTCATCTACAACGATCCGATCCGCCCGGCGCACCTGGCCGAGGAAGTCACCTGGAACCACCGCCCGCTGGACGTCGAGCGTATGGCCCAAGCGGCGCAATACCTGCTCGGTACCCATGACTTCAGCGCTTTTCGTGCCAGCCAATGCCAGGCCAAGTCGCCGGTCAAGCACATGTACCACCTGCGCGTCACCCGCCATGGCCAGATGATCGTCCTGGACATCCGCGCCACGGCGTTCCTGCATCACATGGTGCGCAACATCGCTGGGGTGCTGATGAGCATTGGCAGCGGCGAGCGGCCGATCGAGTGGGCCCGCGAAGTGCTGCAAAGCCGCGATCGCCGCGAGGCCGGGGTGACCGCGCATCCGTATGGCCTGTACCTGGTGCAAGTTGAGTACCCTGAGCAGTTCACCTTGCCCCAGCGTTACATCGGCCCACACTTTCTTACCGGTTTCGACGCCTTGGCAGACTGACGGGCGAAAAGTGATTTGCTAACATCCGGCCTTTCACCGATTACTCAAGGTTCGCCGTCCATGAGCAACGTTCGCAGCAAGATCTGCGGGATTACCCGCATCGAAGACGCCCTGGCCGCCGCCGAAGCCGGCGCCGATGCCATCGGCCTGGTCTTCTATGCCAAGAGCCCGCGTGCGGTGGACGTGCAGCAGGCGCGGGCGATCATTGCCGCGCTGCCGCCGTTCGTGACCACCGTTGGCCTGTTCGTCAATGCCTCGCGCTGCGAACTCAACGAGATCCTCGAGGCGGTACCGCTGGACCTGCTACAGTTCCACGGCGACGAAACCCCGGCTGACTGCGACGGTTTTCACCGGCCCTGGATCAAGGCCTTGCGGGTGCGTCCTGGCGATGACCTTGAAGCTCAGTGCAAGCACTACGCCAATGCCAGCGGGATTCTCCTGGATACCTTCGTCGCCGGCGTCCCGGGGGGGACTGGCGAGGCTTTCGACTGGTCGCTGGTGCCGCCACGCTTGAGTAAACCGATTATCCTTGCCGGTGGTCTGAACCCGAGCAACGTCGGCCAGGCGATTGCCCAGGTTGGCCCTTATGCGGTGGATGTCAGCGGTGGGGTCGAGCAGGCCAAGGGCATCAAGGACGCCGCCAGGATCGAGGCGTTCGTGCGTGCAGTGAAGCAGGCGTGAAGGCAGATGTGACGGCTGGCCGCGCGCCATCGTCCATAGCTATCGCAGCCTTTTGCTGCCAGGCGCGCGTGCTGTTGCAGGCGCAGCCAGGTGCAGAGTCGGTGTCAATGGCGCCGGCATGACAGATTGAAGAGGGTTCGGTCGTTCGGTTGGCTTCGCGCAGTAGCGGGCCCCGGAGCCGGTCCATCATCGTTTCATTGAAGAATATGAGCTCAAGGGTAGGGCATGGCCGGCCAGATCGGTCCCCGCCCGCCAAATACTGGAGAAAGAAAGCATGAGCAACTGGTTAGTCGACAAACTGATCCCATCGATCATGCGTTCCGAGGTGAAGAAGAGCTCGGTACCGGAAGGCCTGTGGCACAAGTGCCCAGCCTGCGAGAACGTGCTGTATCGTCCTGAGCTGGAAAAGACCCTGGATGTCTGCCCCAAGTGTAATCATCACATGCGTATCGGCGCCCGTGCGCGCATCGACATTTTCCTCGACGCCGACGGCCGTGCCGAGCTCGGTGCCGATCTGGAGCCGGTTGACCGCCTGAAATTCCGCGACGGCAAGAAGTACAAGGACCGCCTGGCTGGCGCGCAGAAGCAGACCGGCGAGAAAGACGCCCTGATCTCCATGAGCGGCACCCTGATGGGCATGCCGATCGTGGTCAGCGCCTTCGAGTTCTCCTTCATGGGTGGCTCGATGGGTGCCATCGTCGGTGAGCGTTTCGTCCGTGCCGCCAACTACGCGCTGGAAAACCGCTGCCCGATGATCTGCTTCTCCGCCTCGGGCGGTGCACGTATGCAGGAAGCGCTGATCTCGCTGATGCAGATGGCCAAGACCTCGGCAGTGCTGGCGCGCCTGCGCGAAGAAGGCATTCCGTTCATCTCCGTGCTGACCGACCCGGTCTACGGTGGCGTTTCCGCCAGCCTGGCGATGCTTGGCGATGTGATCGTTGGCGAGCCTAAGGCGCTGATCGGCTTTGCCGGCCCGCGCGTCATCGAGCAGACCGTTCGCGAGAAGCTGCCAGAAGGCTTCCAGCGCAGTGAGTTCCTGCTCGAGCACGGCGCCATCGACCTGATCATCTCGCGTCACGAGCTGCGTCCGCGCCTGGCTCGCCTGCTGGCACAGATGACTGGCCAGCCGACCCCGGCCGAAGCTCAGGAAGTGGCGGCCGTCGCGTAATGACTCAACGTACCCTCGGCGACTGGCTCGCCTATCTCGAGCAGCTGCACCCTTCGGCCATCGACATGGGCCTGGAGCGTTCGCAACATGTTCTCCAGCGGCTCGGGCTGGGCAAGCTGGCGCCTCGGGTAGTGACCGTTACCGGTACCAACGGCAAGGGTTCGACCTGTGCCTTCGTCGCCGCCTTGCTCCAGGCCCAGGGCCTCAAGGTCGGCGTCTACAGCTCGCCGCACCTGCTGCATTACAACGAGCGGGTGCGCATCGATGGCGTCGACGCCAGCGATGAGCAGTTGTGCCAAGCCTTCGCCGCCGTCGAGGCGGCGCGCGGCGAGATTTCCCTGACCTATTTCGAAATGGGCACCCTGGCGGCGTTCTGGCTGTTCCATCGGTCGGCTCTGGATGCCGTGGTGCTCGAAGTCGGCCTCGGTGGCCGGCTGGATGCGGTCAACCTGGTCGATGCCGACCTCGCGCTGGTTACCAGCATTGGCGTCGATCATGTCGACTACCTGGGCGATAGCCGCGAGTCAGTGGCCTTCGAAAAGGCCGGTATCTTCCGCCAGGGCAAACCGGCCCTGTGTGGCGATCTGCTGCCACCGCAACCGTTGCTGGACAAGGCCCGCGAGTTGGCCTGCCCGCTGTTGCTACGCGGGCGCGATTTCGATCTGGCCGAGACGGCTAATCATTGGCAGTGGCGTGGGCGCAAGCTCGATGGCGCGGCGGTCGAGTTGCATGACCTGCCGCTGCTCGACCTGCCGATGGAAAACGCCGCGCTGGCGTTGCAGGCCTACCTGTTGATGGGCTTGCCGTGGGAGGCCGGGCAAGTCCGCCAGGCCCTGCTCGATACTCGCATCACCGGTCGTCTGGATCGTCGTGCATTGGTCTGGAACGGCAAGCGCGTCGAGCTGCTCCTGGATGTGGGGCATAACCCCCATGCTGCCGAGTACCTGGCTCGTCGCCTCGCCGCACGAGCGCCGCAGGGCAAGCGCCTGGCGGTGTTCGGCCTGCTCGCCGACAAAGACCTGCAAGGCGTGGTAGCGCCGCTGCAGGGCCTGTTCGACAACTGGGCGGTGGCACCTTTGGCTACACCGCGCACGCGCCCGGCGGCTGAGTTGGCAGCGGCCTTGACGAACCTCGGCGCTACGGTGAAGTCTTATGCCAGCGTCGAGGCTGCTTTGGAAGGACAGTGCGCGCAGGCGACGGCAGATGATCAGATCGTGCTGTTCGGTTCGTTTTTCTGTGTCGGTCAGGCCCTGGAATGGCTTGAACGGCAGGCTCCTGAGGGTGGAGTAGATGGCAGTGCTGGATAAGGGAATGAAACAGCGCATGGTTGGTGCGCTGGTGCTGGTGGCGCTGGCGGTGATCTTCTTGCCGATGTTGTTCAGCCGCGAGGACGAAATGCGTCAGGTGCAGGTCGATGCGCCGCAGGCGCCGGCGATGCCGAGCTTGCCGCAAGTGCAGGTCGAGACGATCCAAGTGCCTGAGCAGCAGCCGGTAGCGGATCTGTCCGAACAGCCGCCAGTGGTCGTCGATGAGTCGACTGCACCGGCTAGCACGCCGAGCCAGCCGATTGCGCCGGCGCCGTCTGCCGTGCCGCAGGCCCAGGCGCCCGCCGCCAAGCCGGTGGCACCGGCGCCAGCGGCCAAGGTCGAGACCCGTCCGGCGGCAACTCCAGCGCCGGCGACAGCAGCCAGCGCCGCCAAGCCTGCAGCACCGTCGAAGATCGACGCCAATGGCCTGCCGGTGAGCTGGTCGATCCAGTTGGCCAGCCTGTCCAACCGTGTCGGTGCCGATAATCTGCAGAAAACCTTGCGCAGCCAGGGCTACAACGCCTATATCCGTTCTGCCGATGGCATGAACCGGGTGTATGTCGGGCCATTGATCGAGCGCGCCGAGGCCGAGCGTCTGCGTGATGTGATCAATCGCCAGCACAAGCTCAAGGGCTTCGTGGTCAGGTTCCAGCCGGAGCGTAGCTGACCACGGGCGCCTTCGTGTTCAAGGTATTTGCTGCCTGGCCTGAGGCTATCGCGGGGCTGGCCCGCTCCCACGCGGTACCTGCCTGGCCAGAATATTGGAGCCTACGCTTGCTACGTGGGAGCGGGCTTGCCCCGCGATAGCAGCAGCCGGGGTAAACCGTCCCTTGAGGCCATGTCGATGATGCCAATGCCTCAACGCCCCGACATTCCGCTTACCCCCGGCCCGCCGCTCTGGTAAAATGCGCCGCCTCAAACGTCTGCAGGCAGCACCGTGGCATTTACCTGGGTTGATTGGGCGATCATCGCGATCATCGCCGTTTCCACATTGATCAGTCTTACGCGCGGCTTCGTCAAGGAAGCCCTGTCGCTTATCATCTGGATAGTGGCGGGCGCTGTAGCCTGGATGTTCGGCGGTTCGTTGTCGCAGTACCTGGAAAGCTATATCCAGACGCCTTCGGCACGGGTCATCGCCGGCTGTACCATTCTTTTCATCGCCACCCTGATCGTTGGGGCGATGCTCAATTTCCTCATAGGCGAGCTGATCCGCGTAACCGGGCTGTCCGGTACCGATCGCTTCCTGGGCATGGCCTTTGGCGCCGCCCGGGGTGCCTTGCTGGTCGTCGTGGCGGTCGGGCTGCTGAGCCTGGGGCCGGTGCAACAGGATCCGTGGTGGCAGGAATCACGCCTGATACCACAATTTCTATTGGTCGCTGACTGGTCAAAAAACCTTATCCTAGGGATGACCGGTCAGTGGATGTCCAGTGGGGTCAGCGTACCTGCTGATCTTCCGTTCAAGGAACAGTTGCTCGGGCCTGCCAGGCCTTGAGCGCTATTCACTCAAGTTTCATCAAAGTAGGGGTTGCGTTGCATGTGTGGCATCACCGGTATTGTCGGTAAGTCGAACGTCAATCAGGCGCTGTATGACGCGCTAACGGTCCTTCAGCACCGCGGCCAGGATGCTGCCGGTATCGTGACCAGCCATGACGGCCGGTTGTTCCTGCGCAAGGACAATGGTCTGGTGCGCGACGTCTTCCAGCAGCGGCACATGCAGCGTCTGGTCGGCCACATGGGTATCGGCCATGTGCGCTACCCGACTGCGGGCAGCTCGACTTCGGCCGAGGCCCAGCCGTTCTACGTCAACTCGCCTTATGGCATCACCCTGGCGCACAACGGCAACTTGACCAACGTCGAGCAGCTGGCCAAGGAGATCTACGAGTCTGACCTGCGCCACGTCAACACCAACTCCGATTCGGAAGTGTTGCTCAACGTGTTCGCCCACGAGTTGGCCGTACGCGGCAAGCTGCAGCCGACCGAAGAAGATGTGTTCGCTGCGGTTTCCCATGTTCACAGCCGCTGCGTCGGCGGCTACGCGGTCGTGGCGATGATCACCGGCTACGGCATCGTCGGCTTCCGTGACCCTAACGGTATCCGCCCGGTGGTATTTGGCCAGCGTCACACCGACGAAGGCGTCGAGTACATGATCGCCTCGGAAAGCGTGGCGCTGGACGTGCTCGGCTTCACCCTGATCCGCGACCTGGCGCCGGGCGAGGCGGTGTACATCACCGAAGAAGGCCAACTGTACACCAAGCAGTGCGCGACCAATCCGCAGCTCAAGCCGTGCATCTTCGAACACGTCTACCTGGCCCGTCCTGACTCGATCATGGATGGCGTCTCGGTGTACAAGGCGCGTCTGCGCATGGGTGAGAAGCTGGCCGAGAAAATTCGCCGCGAGCGCCCTGAGCACGACATCGACGTGGTTATCCCGATCCCGGACACCAGCCGCACCGCCGCGCTGGAGCTGGCCAACCACCTGGGCGTCAAGTTCCGCGAAGGGTTCGTCAAGAACCGCTACATCGGCCGTACCTTCATCATGCCCGGCCAGGCCGCGCGCAAGAAATCGGTCCGACAGAAGCTCAACGCCATCGAGCTTGAGTTCCGCGGCAAGAACGTGATGCTGGTCGACGACTCGATCGTGCGTGGCACCACGTGCAAGCAGATCATCCAGATGGCCCGCGAGGCCGGTGCCAAGAACGTCTACTTCTGCTCCGCCGCTCCGGCGGTGCGTTACCCCAACGTCTACGGCATCGACATGCCGAGTGTTCACGAACTGATCGCCCACAACCGTACCACCGACCAGGTGGCCGAGTTGATCGGCGCCGATTGGCTGGTCTACCAAGACCTGCCAGACCTGATCGAATCGGTCGGTGGCGGCAAGATCAAGATCGAGCATTTCGATTGCGCAGTGTTCGACGGTGAGTACGTCACCGGCGACATCGACGACGCCTATCTGGAACGCATCGAGCAGGCCCGCAACGATGCGGCCAAGGTCAAGACCCAGGCAGTCAGCGCGATCATCGACCTGTACAACAACTGATTTGGGAGCGACGGCATGAGTGATCAATGGGATGCCGGGCGACTGGACAGCGACCTGGAGGGTGTCGGTTTCGACACCCTGGCGGTGCGCGCCGGTCAGTACCGCACGCCGGAGGCCGAACACAGCGACCCGCTGTTCTTCACCTCCAGCTATGTATTCCGCACGGCTGCCGATGCGGCTGCGCGCTTTGCCGGTGAAACACCGGGCAACGTTTATTCGCGCTACACCAACCCGACCGTGCGCGCCTTCGAAGAGCGCCTGGCGGCGCTGGAAGGTGCAGAACAGGCCGTGGGTACGTCCACGGGCATGTCGGCGATCCTGTCCACGGTGATGGCGCTGTGCAGCGCCGGTGACCATGTGCTGGTGTCGCAGAGCGTGTTCGGTTCGACCATCAGCCTGTTCGAGAAGTATTTCAAGCGCTTTGGCGTGCAAGTGGACTACGTGCCGCTGGCTGACCTGAGCGGTTGGGAGCGGGGCATCAAGGCCAACACCAAGCTGCTGTTCGTCGAGTCGCCATCCAACCCCTTGGCGGAGCTGGTGGATATCGCCGCGCTGGCCGAGATCGCCCATGCCCGTGGTGCGATGCTGGTGGTGGACAACTGCTTCAGCACCCCGGCGCTGCAGCAGCCGCTCAAGCTCGGGGCCGACATCGTCGTGCATTCGGCGACCAAGTTCATCGACGGCCAGGGCCGTTGCATGGGCGGCGCCGTGGCGGGTCGTAGCGAGCAGATGAAAGAAGTGGTGGGCTTCCTGCGCACTGCGGGGCCGACCTTGAGTCCATTCAACGCCTGGGTGTTCCTCAAGGGTCTGGAAACGCTCAAGTTGCGCATGCGTGCCCACTGCGAGGGCGCCAAGGCGCTGGCGCAGTGGCTGGAGCAGCAAGAGGGCGTGGAGAAAGTCCATTACGCCGGTCTTGCCAGCCATCCACAGCACGAGTTGGCCAAGCGCCAGATGAGCGATTTCGGCGCAGTGGTGAGCTTTGAGGTCAAGGGCGGCAAAGACGGCGCCTGGCGCTTCATCGATGCCACGCGTCTGCTTTCGATCACCGCTAACCTGGGTGACAGCAAGACCACCATCACCCACCCGGCCACCACCTCCCACGGCCGTCTGTCGCCGCAAGAGCGCGAGGCTGCCGGAATCCGCGACAGCCTGATCCGCATTGCAGTGGGCCTGGAAGATGTCGCTGACCTGCAAGCCGACCTGGCACGTGGGCTGGCTGCGCTGTGATCGACTGGAAGGGCGGCGAACCGGGCCATAACGGTCGGGTAGCCCTGGTTACCGGTGCCGCACGCGGCATCGGCCTGGGCATCGCTGCCTGGCTGATCTGCGAAGGTTGGCAGGTGGTACTCAGCGACCTTGACCGGCCGCGCGGCGCCAAGGTGGCCAAGGCACTTGGCGACAATGCCTGGTTCATCACCATGGATGTCGCCGACGAAGCCCAGGTCAGTGCCGGGGTCTCCGAGGTGCTTGGGCAGTTTGGTCGATTGGACGCGTTGGTGTGCAACGCGGCCATTGCCAACCCGCACAACCACACCCTCGAGAGTTTGAGCCTGGCTCAATGGAATCGGGTGCTGGCGGTCAACCTCAATGGGCCGATGCTATTGGCCAAGCACTGTGCACCTTATCTGCGCGCCCATGGCGGGGCGATCGTCAATCTGACCTCGACCCGTGCACGCCAGTCCGAGCCCGATACCGAGGCTTATGCGGCGAGCAAGGGTGGCCTGCTGGCGCTGACCCATGCCCTGGCGATGAGCCTGGGTCCGGAGATCCGTGTCAATGCAGTCAGCCCGGGTTGGATCGATGCGCGTGATCCTGCCCAACGCCGTGCCGAGCCGTTGAGCGATGCTGACCATGCCCAGCATCCTGCGGGCAGGGTAGGGACCGTGGAAGATGTCGCGGCGCTGGTGGCCTGGCTGTTGTCCAGGCAGGCGGGGTTCGTCACTGGTCAGGAGTTTGTGGTCGACGGCGGCATGAGCCGTAAGATGATCTACACCTGAGCGGTAAGCAGAAAGACAAGAAGAGGCCATAGGGTCTCTTTTTCGTTTTTGCGCGAGGATGGCGGTGTTGCCTGGGCCAACCTCTTTACCGGCAAGCCCACTCTGCAGAAGACCTAAGGTTTTTTGCTCTTTTTGAAAAAAAATTCAATGGGGGTATTGACTTAGCATCGGTACCTGCGTAAATTTCGCGGCCTCAGCGAAGCAAACGTAACACGCAACACAAGCAGCACAATGGGTGATTAGCTCAGCCGGGAGAGCATCTGCCTTACAAGCAGAGGGTCGGCGGTTCGATCCCGTCATCACCCACCACTTCCTGAGACGTTCCTGAACTTGGAGCCTTCGCAAGAAGCTTCCTAATCGAGAGGAACAGGACGCAAGTCCACTATGCGCAGCGGTAGTTCAGTCGGTTAGAATACCGGCCTGTCACGCCGGGGGTCGCGGGTTCGAGTCCCGTCCGCTGCGCCACTTTTCTCCAGATGGGTGCTTGTCACCGGTCTGAGGTATTAAGGCCAAGCCTTGGTGCCAGATCCCAGTTTCAATCGGGCGCAAGCCTGAACGATACGCAGCGGTAGTTCAGTCGGTTAGAATACCGGCCTGTCACGCCGGGGGTCGCGGGTTCGAGTCCCGTCCGCTGCGCCATCTTCTGCTACGAGGCCCCTTGAACGCCTCGCAGCAAAACAAGAGAAGCGATCAAGATATCGCTTTTTTTGTGCCTGACTTCCAAGTGCGACTTGGAAAGCAGATCCCAGTTTCAATTGGGCGCAAGCCTGAATGATACGCAGCGGTAGTTCAGTCGGTTAGAATACCGGCCTGTCACGCCGGGGGTCGCGGGTTCGAGTCCCGTCCGCTGCGCCATCTTCGCCTCCAGGCCCCTTGAACGCCTGAGGCAACACAGAGAAAGCGACCTTCGGGTCGCTTTTTTTGTTTCTAAAGCCTAGTGTTTCTCCATGGCGCAAGATTTACACGAACCTGACAGTGTCTTCACCGATCAGCGGTTTCAGTACCGGGTGATGTGATGCACAATAGGCGCCATTCGTCTTTTTCCGGTATCTAAGATGTCCAGATCATCCGTCTTCGGTGCGCTCGGGCTGGCCCTTGTGCTGGCGGGCGTATCCGGTTGCTCCTCGAAAAAAACCGCAGTCTACGAGCACGAGAACTTCGATGACTCGGGCACCTTCTCGCGCAGCTTCCCGGTCAGTGAAGCCGGCTCCTGCGAGGCCGCCCGTCGTGCCTTGCTCAGCCAGGGCTACATCATCACCAGCAGCGGTGCCAATCAGATCGCTGGCAACAAAAGCTTTCAGCAGAACAGCGAAAACCACCTGCAGATCAGCTTCAACGTCACCTGCGCGCCTGACAGCAGCGACGAACAGCGCTCGACCATGTTCGCCAACGCCCTGCAGGATCGCTATGCGCTGAAAAAATCCAACACCTCTGCCAGCCTTGGCGTCGGTGTATTGGGCTCGGTGTCGATGCCCATTGGCTCTAGCGACGACTCCATGGTCAAGGTTGCCAGCGAGACGGTGACTGCGCCGCAGTTCTACGAGCGTTATTTCGCCTTGGTCGAAAGCTTCCTGCCCAAACCGAAGAAAACCAAGAAGGCCCAGCCCCAGGCTGAGGCGCCGAAAGCTGACAAACCAGCACCGGCCTTGGGCCTGCCTGAGCAGGCACCTTCCGCCTTGGCGCCAGCACCGCAGGGCACGCCTGCGGTTGCCGCCAGCGAGCAGCCTGCGGCTACAGCACCGGTCGAGGCACCGATTGCAGCGCCTCCGACTGAGCCCATTGCGCCCCCACCGCCTGCCGCAGTTGCGCCTGCCAGTGAAGTTCAGCCAGCGCCGGCGGTGGATGACAGTCAGGGCTCCCAGCCGATTGCGCCGCCTAGCGAGGCTACGCCAATCCAAGTGCAGCAACAGGCTCCCGCCACTGAGCCGGCTCCTGCGCCGCTTTAATTGATCACGGGGCGGTGCCGGCCTCTTCGCGGGCAAGCCCGCTCCCACAGGCACCCCGTTGAGTTCGAAGCCAGCGCGGTACCTGTGGGAGCGGGCTTGCCCGCGAAAAGGCCGGCGCTGCTAGCGCATAAACTTCTGTTACAGCTTGCCCCTGATAACGTGTCGAACCCCTGCTACGTTTACCACTCATAAGACTGTCATCAATGGTTCATCCGGCCGGCTTAGCTTGGCCTGGACACCAAACAAATCATGAGTGAAGAGGACGTAGGGCGATGGACGATTATCAAGAAGAACTGCTCGAATTCCAGGCCTACGAACTGGACATCCCGGAACCTACCGACGACGCCACCGAGCTCTAGCCGGTGCGCCGCTGATTGCGGCGAAACTCTCCCGGCGTCAGGCCCGTCCAACGCTTGAATGCGCGCTGGAAGGCCTCAGCCGAGGCAAACCCCAACAGATAGGCGATCTCGCCAAAGGCCAGTTCCGTGTCGCGGATATAGGTCTCGGCCAAGTCGCGCCGCGTGTCGTTGAGCAGGTTGCGAAACCGCGTGCCTTCTTCGGCCAGCTTGCGCCGCAAGGTCCAGGTTGGCAGTTCCAGATGCTGCGCCACCTCTTCCAGGTCAGGTTCCCGGCCGCCATTGAGCAATGGCCCGAGCAGATGGGTAATGCGCTCGCCAAGGCTACGCACACGGGTACGCTGGGCGAGTTCTGCCTCGCACAGCTGTAACAGGTGCTGCCAGGTGCTGGGGCAGTGCTGGGGATTGACCAGCGACAGCGTTTCTCGGCTCAGGCGCAATTGATTGTGCGCCGCGCCGAACTGCACGTTGTTGCTGCACAGGGCTTGGTACTGGCTTGCATAGTGCGGGGCATCGAATTCGATGTCCATGCGCTCGGCTAACACCTGTATGCCTGCCAACTGACCCAGCTGGGCCAGCCAGCCGGCCAGCAGCGAGTCGACCACGAAGCGGTTGTAGCCGTTGTAGGGGCTGATCGAGTAGAAGCGCAGCCAGGCACCCTGAGCGTCCTCGATGAACAGCGAGCGGCCGCGATAGTTGGCCGCATACAGCGGCTCGTAGCGCAGCAAGGTACGCGCAGCTTCACCTACGCTGGGTGCCTGGGCCGCAGTGACGCCAGCCAGGCCCGCCTGGGCCAGGCGGCTCAGTTGCCCCATGCGCAGGCCCAGTGCTGGATCGCCACTGAGCTCGATGGCGGCATGCCCCAGGTGCATGTAGCGCGGGATCGACAGGCGTGCGCAGGGCTCGGCAACGCGCGCCGCATCCAGCCCATAGCGTTGCAGCAGCGGCAGCGGGTCGTGGCCTGACTGGCGCAATGCCTCGGCCAGCGGCTGGACGAAACCTACCGAAAGGTCACCCAGGCGTACGCGGGGGCGCGGCATCGGTCACAACCACAGGTTGAGCAAGCGCGCACCAGGGTGCTGGCTGCCGGCCAGCTGCTCGCCAGCATGGTTGGCAAAACCTTGGCCATCGCCGCCCAGCTCCCAGAACTGGCCGCGCAGGAATACGCTCATGCTGGTGATGCCAGCGTTGGCGGCCAAGGTCAGTTGCTGCCAGGCCGTCTGCTCGCTGACCTCGCCGCGCTGCACCGGCAGGTCGGCGGCAGCATCCTGATGGCGGTTACCGCGCCAAGGTGCACTCCAGCTGCCCTTGCCGCTGAGAAACACCGGATTGGCGATCAACTGCACCGACTGCCCAGCCAGCTGGCGGTAGTTTTCTGGGTACCAACTGTCGCTGCCCACCAGCACGCCAAGCCGGCCTGCGGGGGTCTGAATCACTTGCAGGGGGTGCTTGCGACCGTCATGAATGTAGCGGCGCACCTCGCTGTCGGGGAATTGCTGCAGTTGTGGCTGACCGAGCACGGTGCCATTGCTGCCGAACACCAGGCTGCTGTTGAACAGCGGGCCGTTGCCTGCGTACAGCACACCTTTTTCCACGTAAGGGGCCGGCAACACGATCGAGCCCGCCACCAGGGTGACGCCGAACTCCTTGGCCAGGCCGCCAAACAGGGCCTGGTAGTCGGCGGCCATTTGCCCGGCCTTCATCCGTAGATGGGCGTCGGCGCGGCGATCATCGCCGGTGGCCCAGAGCATGGCCAAGCCATAGCGCAGCGGGTTGCTCAACTCCAGCCACTGCACTGCCTCGCGCTGCTGGGTGACCTGGTACAGCTGGTTTTTTTCGCCGCGCGCCCACAACCAGGTGCCGATGTGTTCTGGCAACACGACCACTGTGCGCGAATTGATCAAGCCTTGGCCGCGCGCCTGCTGCAGATAGGCCGACAGCTTGCGGTGCAGGCGTTGCAGGTTCTGGTAATCACTGGGGTTGAGCT
This sequence comes from Pseudomonas urmiensis, assembly GCF_014268815.2. NCBI lineage: Bacteria > Pseudomonadati > Pseudomonadota > Gammaproteobacteria > Pseudomonadales > Pseudomonadaceae > Pseudomonas > Pseudomonas urmiensis. The sequence goes on along the minus strand of NZ_JABWRE020000001.1, from coordinate 3,210,199 downwards.
GCGGCTCGACGCCCAGCAGGTTGCCGTGTTCGCCCGGCACGCCCTGGTTGAGCGCCAGTTCGATGCGCAAATCGGAGAGGTAGTGGCCTTCCGGACGCTGCAGGGTCCAGAAACCATAGCCACACAGGGCGGCGATCATCACCAGCGCCAGGGCGCTTGCCAGGAGTTTGCGCATGAAGCGGTCAGGCACCATCGGAACAAAGGTGTCCTAGGGTAGACCTGCTGTGCAGCAGGATCAATAAGTTGTCAGTTTCGATCATTGAGCCGGTTCAAACGGCTGTTTAATGTCGTCACCAGATAAACGACGGGGCCCGCATGGTACGTGAGGCACCCGCATACCGTGATCACGCCACATGGGGAGTACATCCATGGCCGCCGACCGTTACCCGCACCTGCTCGCCCCGTTGGACCTGGGCTTCACCACGCTGCGCAACCGCACCCTGATGGGCTCGATGCACACCGGCCTCGAAGAGCGCCCAGGCGGCTTCGAGCGCATGGCGGCGTACTTTGCCGAGCGCGCCCGTGGCGGAGTCGGCTTGATGGTCACCGGCGGCATTGCCCCCAACGATGAAGGTGGGGTGTACTCGGGCGCGGCCAAGTTGAGCACCGAGGAAGAGGCCGACAAGCACCGCATCGTCACCGACGCCGTGCACGCGGCGGACGGCAAGATCTGTTTGCAGATCCTCCACGCTGGGCGCTATGCCTATAGTCCGCGGCAGGTGGCACCCAGCGCCATTCAAGCGCCGATCAACCCGTTCAAGCCCAAGGAGCTGGACGAGGAGGGCATCGAGAAACAGATCCGCGACTTCGTCAACTGCGCAGCGCTCGCCCAACGTGCCGGTTACGACGGCGTCGAGATCATGGGTTCGGAAGGCTACTTCATCAACCAGTTCCTCGCCGCGCACACCAACCATCGCACCGACCGTTGGGGTGGCAGCTACGAGAACCGCATGCGTCTGGCGATCGAGATCGTCAGCCGCGTGCGTGCAGCGGTAGGACCGAACTTCATCATCATTTTCCGCCTGTCGATGCTCGACCTGGTCGAGGGCGGCAGCAGCTGGGACGAGATCGTGCTGTTGGCCAAGGCCATCGAAAAGGCCGGCGCCACCCTGATCAACACCGGCATCGGCTGGCACGAGGCGCGGATTCCGACCATTGCCACCAAAGTACCGCGCGCGGCCTTCAGCAAGGTCACCGCCAAATTGCGCGGCGAGGTGCAGATTCCGCTGATCACCACCAACCGCATCAACACCCCGGAAGTGGCCGAAGCGGTGCTGGCCGAAGGCGATGCCGACATGGTGTCCATGGCCCGGCCGTTCCTGGCCGACCCAGACTTCGTCAACAAGGCCGCTGCTGGCCGTGCTGATCTGATCAATACCTGCATCGGCTGCAACCAGGCCTGCCTGGACCACACCTTTGGCGGCAAGTTGACCAGTTGCCTGGTCAACCCACGGGCCTGCCACGAAACCGAGCTCAACTACCTGCCGGTGGCCCAGGCCAAGCGCATCGCGGTAGTCGGCGCCGGCCCGGCTGGGCTGGCCGCCGCCACCGTGGCCGCCGAGCGTGGTCACCAGGTGACCCTGTTCGATGCGGCGGGCGAAGTTGGCGGGCAGTTCAACGTGGCCAAGCGGGTGCCGGGCAAGGAAGAATTCTTCGAGACCCTGCGCTACTTTGCCAACAAAGTGAAATCCACTGGGGTCGAGCTGCGCCTCAATACCCGGGTGGGCGTCGATGAGCTGGTGTCCGCCGGCTTTGACGAGATCATCCTCGCCACCGGTATCTCCCCCCGCAACCCAGCCATCCCCGGCATCGACCACGCCAAGGTGCTCAACTACCTGGACGTGCTGCTCGAGCGCAAGCCGGTGGGTAACCGCGTGGCAGTGATTGGCGCGGGCGGGATTGGTTTTGACGTTTCCGAGTACCTGGTACACAAGGGCGTGGCCACCAGCCAGGACCGTGAAGCGTTCTGGAAAGAGTGGGGTATCGATGCCCACCTGCAAGCCCGTGGCGGCGTTGCCGGGATCAAGGCCCAGCCACATGCGCCGGCGCGCCAGGTGTACCTGCTGCAACGCAAGAAAACCAAGGTCGGCGATGGCCTGGGCAAGACCACTGGCTGGATTCACCGCACGGGTTTGAAGAACAAACAGGTGCAGATGCTCAACAGTGTCGAATACCTCGGGATCGATGACGACGGCCTGCATGTGCGCATCGGCGATGGCGAGCCGCAGGTGTTGGCGGTGGATAACGTGGTGATCTGCGCAGGCCAGGAGCCAATGCGCGAATTGCACCAAGGCTTGGTTGCGGCGGGGCAGTCGGTGCACCTGATCGGCGGCGCCGATGTGGCAGCTGAGTTGGATGCCAAGCGGGCGATCAATCAAGGCTCGCGCTTGGCGGCTGAGCTGTAGGCATCTGGGCTGACTAAGCGGGGCAAGCCCGCTCTTGCAGGGATCTTCACAACCTCTGTGGGAGCGGGCTTGCCCCGCGATGGCATCGGCCCAGGCAACTGATAGACTCGCGCCATGATTGCTGATTTCGACTGTCTCCCCATCGCCCCACTGCAACCGTTGCCAATCCCATGGCTCGACCACGCCCGCATCCAGGCAGCGGTCTTGCGCCTGGACCTGATCGACCCGCTGATCAGCGGCAACAAGTGGTTCAAGCTGCGCGATCACCTGATCCAGGCTAAAAACGCCCAAGCCCCCGGGCTGATCGGCCTCGGCGGCAACCATTCCAACCATCTGCACGCCCTTGCCGCTGCCGGCAAACGCTTTGGCTTCGCCACCGCCGGCCTGCTTCGCGGCCATCCGCAAGACACGCCAACCGTGCGCGATCTGCAAGCCCTGGGCATGCACCTGCACTGGCTCGGCTATGGCGGCTACCGCGCGCGCAATGAGCCGGGGTTCTGGGCGCCGTGGCAGGCGCGTTATCCAGGCTGGCAGTGCATCCCCGAAGGCGGAGGTGGCCTGGCAGGCGCGCAGGGCTGCCGGCTTATCGTCGAGCAGGCGCAGGCCCAGTTGGGTGCGCTAGGCTGGGATGATTACGATGGCTGGTGGCTCGCAGCAGGGACTGGCACGACCTTGGCCGGCCTGGTCCTGGCCGAGGCGGGCAGGCGCCAGGTACACGGGGCGCTGGCTGTGCCCGCTGATCACGGCGTTGCGCAGACGGTCGCAGGCCTGGTCGGCGAAAGCGGCTACCAGTTGCACGATGCCTGCCGTGGCGGCTTTGCCCGCATTGATCCCGAGCTGCTGGCCTTCATCGAGCGAACCGAGCGCGACAGCGGCCTGCCGCTCGAAGCCCTGTACACCGGCAAGGCCCTGCTGGCCCTGCGTGAGCACGCCGAGGCAGGTTTGTTTGCCCCCGGCAGCCGCCTGATCTTCGTGCACACAGGCGGGCTGCAGGGCCGCCGCGGTTACTTGTAGGGCAGCATGCGCAGCAGGGTGTTGTCGCGCCGTACATAGTGGTGATACAGCCCGGCCAGGGCATGCAGGCCGATCAGCCAATAGCCCCAACTGCCAATCCGCTCGTGCCAGCCCTTGATGAACTTGGCCTGATCCGGGTCGGCGCCAATCAGCGCGGGCAGCTCCAGCCCATAGAACGGAATCGGCTTGTCCGCCGCGCTGAGAATCAGCCAGCCGGCCAGCGGCAGGCCGATCATCATCAGGTACAGCAGCGCGTGAACCAGGTGGCCAAGGCCCGTCTGCCAGGCCGGGGGCTTGGGCACGATCGCGGGTGCCGGGTGCAGCGCGCGCATGGCCAGGCGCAGCCAGACCAGCACGAACACCGTCAGGCCCAGCATGAAGTGCAGGTCTTTCATCAGGTTGCGCTCGGCGCTGTCCTTGGGGAACAGGCCGCGTAGCTCGATGCAGGCGTACACGGCTGCCAGCAGCACCAGCATCAGCCAGTGCAGGGCGATCGACAGGCGTGCGTAGTGTGGCGTGGGGGTGGATGACAGCATGGGCGGTCCTCTTGTTCAGGTCATCAGGTCGAAAACGGCGCTCTTGTTGGCACCTGGCTTAACTCTAACCGCTGGCTGGAATATTTCTTTGCTTCAGATCGGGTAATCGTTGCCGACATAGCAAACTGGATGATGGCACTGAGCTATTGACTCTGGCGTATCCGCTTCACCTATCGCACAAGGATTCTGTGTAAATGAAACACCTCCCGACTGCCGCCAAGGCAGCGCTGTACTCGACCTTTTCCACGCTGCTGCTGGGCTGCCAGCAGACCCCCGAGGCGCTCAAGCCGATTAGCGCAATGACCATCCCGGTCTGCGTCAACGATCAATGCGCGGTGCTCGACCAGACCGGTGCGCTGCGCGTAGGGCCGGACAACGATTACCAGGCGATCTACGCCCAACCCATGGCCGACAGCTTCATTTTTGGCCGCGACGGTTACTGGAACCTGGCCAGTGGCGATGGCAAGCAGGTGCTCAAAGCCAACTTCACCGACGAGTTGTACAGCCTGACTCCGGGCTACTTCGGCTTCGTGCGCGAGGGCAAGGTCGGGGTCATGGATGAGCAGGGCAAGGAAGTCCAGCCAGCAGTTTTCGATGATGTCTTCGTCGGCGGCGACAACGATTTCATCGTCTACGAAGTCAACCAAAAGCGCGGCATCCTCAGTGTCACTGGCGAGAAGGTCAGCGAACCACTGTTCGACTCGATGGTGGTGCGTGACGATTTCACCAAGCGCGGCAATTGGGTGCTGGCTGAACACGATGGCCAAAGCTGGGGTTACAACCTGGCCAGCAAGGTGCTGCAGAAACTTGAGTTCGACAGCATCGAAAGCGCTGCCGATGGGCATCTGGTGGTCGCCAAGGAAGGCGTCACTGGCGTGGGGCTGGCCGATGCTGCGGGCAATCTGCTGATCCCGATCGGTCAGTACTCGCTGGGTACCCCTGGTGGCGGGCTGGTGGCGTTCAAGACCGCCTACGACAGCGCCTGCGGTTATCACGACTACCAAGGCAAGGTGGTCATCCAGGCCACCTTCGAGACCTGTGAAACCTTCGGCAAGAGCGCTGGCATGGTGCAGCTGCGCCGCACCGAACAAGGTCGCGGCAAGGCCGGCATGATCGATCACACCGGCAAATGGCTGATCGAGCCGCAGTACGACTCGATCGGTGATGCAGGTCTGGGTGTGCTTGGCATGAGCGGGCATCGCCCAGGCTTCAATCACATCGGTAAGCTGCAGAGCGCATTTTTGGCCACCTACGGCACCGTCGACCTGGACCAAGGCGCGGTAGTGTTCCAGCCCAGCTACAGGCAGATCGGGGTGATCACGTCAGAGCGCTTCGCCTTCTCCGAGGCCCAGTCACCAAGCAAATCGATCAAGGTCTTTGGCATGGACAGTCCGGTGCAGACCGTGGGTGTGATGGACGCCAAGGGCAAGGTGTTGATCAAGCCGGAGCAGTTCGTGGCGGTCAAGCTCACGGCCGACCAGCATCATCTGCTCGCTGCCGAAGGCAGCACGGACGACGCCAACCGCGCGCTGTACAACCTCGATGGCAAGCTGCTGGTGCCGGCCAAGTGGCAGGACGTGCGAGTCGATGAAGCGCGTGGGGCGATCTTTGCCTATCAGGTGCAGGGTAATGGCGACGATGCCGTGCGCAGCTTGCGCGCGCTGTATCGCCTGGATGGCAGTGTGGTGTTCGACACCAATCGACTGCCGTGCGGGGCTGAGCAGGTGGTCGATGGCAAGGGCAAGGTGCTCTGGCCGGCCGATCCGCAGGCGCATTGCCCGCAGGCGGAGCCGGTGGCTGATGCGTCCTGACAGCCAGTAGATGGGTGTCGAGTGGACCGGCCGCTGAGTTCCTTGTAGGAGCGGGCTTGCCCCGCGATGAGGCCGGTCCACTCAACCCTTCAATCAGGCAGGTGCGGCCAACTGTCAGCCACCAGAAACACCCGCTCCACCTCCTGCCAAACGCCATCCTCACCTTGCTCCAGCCTGACCAGCAACTGCGCCGGAGCAAAGCCATCGAGCTGGGCCAACCAGCCATCAAAGCGCTCGGCTGTCCAGCACGCTGGCTGCTCGATGCGCGCCGGTGCCAGCCATTCATGCCGGGCCAAGGGCTGCCAACGGCCGTCCGCCAGGCGCGAGCGATAAGCCATCCAATCCCGCCGATGCAGCCAGCGCCCGCGCAGATGCTGGGCATTGGCGCCTGCCGGTGGCTGCGTATGCCCAGGGCTTGGGTAGAACAGATACCCCCCCAGCCATAGATGCGCCTGCACCTCGCTCACCCCCAGCGTTGCCAGAATCGCGCGGCTTTGCGGGCGAGCCGAGATCGGCAATTGATGCCCGAGCAGATGCGCCAGCTTAAGGTCCAGGCGGTCGTGGCAGCCGGGGCCAAGCCAGTGCGCCGGATCATGCCCATCGTCCCCAGGCGGGCCGAGGTAGAGCTTGATCGCCAACTCCAGATGGTGCACGCCTTGGCAGTCGCGCAGCAGGATGTCCAGCTCGCCAAGCGTGTGTCCGCCCTCGCGGATGGCCAGGTTGGCGGCCAGCAACTCGACGCCTGGGGCGTGGCTCAGGGCAAATTGCCAAAGACTTTCGTAGTACAGGCCCAGGCGCCGGCTGGTGAGCCGCGCCAGCCAGTCGCGCAAGGCGTGCTCGTCGCGATCCAGCGTCCGCAGCCAGTGGGCCAGGCGCTGTGGGTCCGCGGCCCAGGCACTGGCCGCCAGCGGGTGGCGCTGGGGGCAGGGCGGGTCGTCCAGCAGGGGGGGCGACAGTATCGCCCAGGCCAGATCGCGCACGTGTGGGCGCTGCAGTTGGCGGGGCAGGTCGCTCAGGTCGGCGAACGGCGTCATCCTGCGAGCATAGCCGGTTTGCCGCTGGCCGGTCGTTTCGCCCATAATCCTCGTTATCGTTACCCGCCGCAGAGCCTTGCAGGAGCACCATGGAGCAATTTCGCAATATCGGTATCATCGGCCGCCTTGGCAGCTCCCAGGTGCTCGACACCATCCGCCGACTGAAAAAATTCCTCCTCGACCGCCATCTGCACGTGATCCTCGAGGACACCATCGCCGAAGTGCTGCCCGGCCACGGCCTGCAGACCTCCACGCGCAAACTGCTCGGCGAGGTCTGCGACCTGGTCATCGTGGTCGGCGGCGATGGCAGTCTGCTGGGCGCCGCCCGCGCCTTGGCCCGGCACAACATCCCGGTACTGGGCATCAACCGTGGCAGCCTGGGCTTTCTCACCGACATCCGCCCGGATGAACTGGAGGTCAAGGTCGCCGAGGTGCTCGACGGCCATTACCTGGTGGAAAACCGCTTTTTGCTGCAAGCCGAAGTGCGTCGCCACGGCGAGGCCATCGGCCAGGGCGATGCGCTCAACGACGTGGTGCTGCACCCCGGCAAGTCGACGCGGATGATCGAGTTCGAGATCTACATCGACGGGCAGTTCGTCTGCAGCCAGAAGGCCGACGGCCTGATCGTCGCCACCCCGACCGGCTCCACCGCCTACGCCCTGTCGGCCGGTGGGCCGATCATGCATCCCAAGCTCGACGCCATCGTCATCGTGCCGATGTATCCGCACACCTTGTCGGGGCGGCCGATCGTGGTCGATGGCAACAGCGAGCTGAAGATCGTCGTCTCGCAAGACCTGCAGATCTATCCGCAGGTGTCCTGTGATGGCCAGAACCACTTCACCTGCGCCCCGGGCGATACCATCACGGTGAGTAAAAAGCCGCAGAAACTGCGCCTGATCCATCCGCTCGACCACAATTACTACGAGGTCTGCCGCACCAAACTCGGCTGGGGCAGCCGCCTGGGAGGTGGAGGCGACTGATGCTCGATCCGGCGCGAAGTTTCGACATCATCGGCGACGTGCATGGCTGTGCACAGACCCTCGAACGCCTGCTCGACACCCTCGGCTACAAGCGCGTGGCGGGTGTCTGGCGGCATCCAAGGCGCCAGGCGCTGTTCCTCGGCGACATCGTCGACCGCGGCCCGCGCATCCGTGAGGCGCTGCATATCGTCCACGACATGGTCGAGGCCGGCCAGGCGTTCTGCATCATGGGCAACCATGAATACAACGCCCTGGCCTGGGTCACCCCGGCGCTGCCGGGCAGTGGCAAGACGTTCGTGCGCGAGCATACCCCGCGTCATGCGCGGCTGATCGATGAAACCCTGACCCAGTTCGCCCAGCATCCGGCCGATTGGCACGATTTTCTCGCCTGGTTCTATGAGCTGCCGCTGTTCGTCGACGCGGGTCGGTTCCGCCTGGTGCACGCCTGCTGGGACCCACGTCTGATCGAGCCCCTGCGTCAGCAGTACCCCCGAGGTTGCATCGACGAGCATTTCGTCCAGGCCTCGGCAGTGTCCGGCAGCTTCGCCTCGACCGTGTGCAACCGCCTGTTGCGTGGTACCGACATGCGCCTGCCGGACGGCTTGACCCTGACCGGCGGCGACGGCCTGACCCGGGCCTTTTTCCGTACCAAGTTCTGGGAAGAAGACCCGCAAACCTACGGCGATATCGTCTTCCAGCCCGATGCCTTGCCTGACGCTGTGGCCAGTACGCCGCTCAGTCACACCCAGAAAAATGCCCTGCTGCGCTACGACGAAGACGAGCCGTTGCTGTTCGTCGGCCATTACTGGCGCAGCGGCCGGCCCGCGCCGATCCGCCCCAACCTGGCCTGTCTGGACTACAGCGCCGTGCTCTACGGCAAGCTGGTGGCATACCGGTTGGATGATGAAACCCGCATCGACCCCCACAAGTTCGTCTGGGTCGATGTCGACCGCCCACAGGCCAATCAATGAACGTGATCGAAGTGCTGCGCTTGCCGTTGGCGGTCGACCTCAGTGGTTTCGTCAGCCTGCTGCGCCGTCTGCAGGTGCCCCATCGGGTGGTCGAGGAGGGCCAGGAGCAAGTGCTGTGGGCACCGCCGAACCTTGCTGAAGATGTGCGCCAGCTGTACCAGCGCTACCCCGAAGGCAATGACCAGATCGAACTGCCGGCCGAGGCCCAGGCCAATCTGCCGCAGCGCCCGTCACTGGCCGAACAGGCCCGGGCCTGCAAGGTCACGGCCGGGGTCCTGCTGCTGTGCGTGGTGGTCGCCGGGCTCACCGGCCTTGGCGACAACCTGTCGACTATCGGCTGGTTCACCTTCCTCGATTTTCGCGTGCAGGGTGAATACCTGTACTTCACCTCTCTGGCCCAGGGCCTGGCCGAAGGCCAATGGTGGCGGCTGGTGTCGCCGATGCTGCTGCACTTCGGCGTGCTGCACCTGGCGATGAACGGCCTGTGGTACTGGGAGCTGGGCAAGCGCATCGAACTGCGCCAGGGGCCATGGGTGTTATTGAGCCTGACCCTGTTGTTCAGCCTGGTATCCAACCTGGCCCAGCACTACGTGGGCGGGCCGAGCCTGTTTGGTGGCTTGTCTGGCGTGTTGTATGGGCTGCTCGGCTATGTCTGGCTCTATCAGTGGCTGGCGCCCAACCCTCATTACAGCCTGCCCAAGGGCGTGCTGGTGATGATGCTCATCTGGCTGGTGGTGTGCCTGTCGGGCGTCATCAGCCAACTCGGCTTCGGCCAGATCGCCAACGCCGCGCATGTCGGCGGCCTGCTCATCGGATGCCTCGCTGGCCTCTTGGGCGGTGGCCTTGCCCGGCGTAAACTGTCGGCTTGATTCAGGAGACCCTATGTCCACCTTCGCGCAAATGATCGAAAACATCACCCCGGAAATCTACCAGAGCCTGAAAACGGCGGTGGAACTGGGTAAATGGGCTGACGGGCGCAAGCTCACCGTCGAGCAGAAAGAGCTGTCGCTGCAGGCGGTGATCGCCTGGGAGATGCAAAACCTGCCCGAAGAACAGCGCACCGGTTACATGGGCCCGCAGGAGTGCGCATCGAAATCCGCACCGATCGCTAACATTCTGTTCAAGTCGGACTCGGTACATTGATCGAACTCGCTCGTGGCTCTTTGAGCAAGATGGCGGTGCGTCTTGAAGCACCGGTCGTGCAGTACAGCTTTCGCCTGGGCGAACAGCACGTGCCAGTCAATCCGCTGATCGGCAAGTCGCTGCGCCTGGAATACCTCGGTGCCATCCACTGCAGCCATTGCGGCAAGCGCACCAAGACCAGCTTCAGCCAGGGCTACTGCTACCCATGCATGACCAAGCTGGCCCAGTGCGACATGTGCATCATGGCGCCTGAACGCTGCCACTACGACGCCGGCACCTGCCGCGAGCCGTCCTGGGGCGAGCAGTTCTGCATGACCGACCATGTGGTCTACCTGGCCAACTCGTCGGGGATCAAGGTCGGCATCACCCGCGCCACCCAACTGCCGACCCGCTGGCTCGACCAGGGCGCCAGCCAGGCCCTGCCGATCATGCGCGTGGCCACCCGCCAGCAATCCGGCCTGGTCGAAGATGTGCTGCGCAGCCAGGTGCCCGACCGCACCAACTGGCGCACCCTGCTCAAGGGCGATGCCCAGGTGCTGGACCTGCCTGCCATCCGCGAACAGATCTTCGATGCCTGCGCCGATGGCATCCGCACCTTGCAGGAGCGCTTTGGCCTGCAAGCGATCCAGCCGCTGCCGCAAGCAGAGGTGGTAGAGATGCGTTATCCGGTCGAGGCTTATCCGAAAAAGATCGTCAGCTTCAACCTCGACAAGGACCCGATCGCCGAAGGCACCCTGCTCGGGATCAAGGGTCAGTACCTGATTTTCGACACCGGCGTGATCAATATTCGCAAATACACGGCCTACCAGCTGGCCGTGCATCAGTAAAAAGGACAGCCACATGCGCACCGAACAACCGCAAGTGATCTACCTCAAGGACTACCAGGCGCCCGAGTACCTGATCGACGAGACGCACCTGACCTTCGAGCTGTTCGAGGACCACAGCCTGGTCCATGCGCAACTGGTGATGCGCCGCAACCCCGCGCGTGGCGCCGGGCTGCCGCCGCTGGTGCTCGACGGCCAGCAGTTGCAGCTGCTCAGCGTGCAGCTGGATGACCAGCCGCTGTCCGCCGCCGACTACCAGCTCGACGACGACAGCCTGACCCTGCAGCCCAAGGCCGATAGCTTCACCCTCGACACCACGGTGAAGATCCACCCGGAAAGCAACACTGCGCTGGAAGGCTTGTACAAGTCGGGCAAGATGTACTGCACCCAGTGCGAGGCCGAGGGCTTTCGCAAGATCACCTATTACCTCGACCGCCCGGATGTGATGAGCACGTTCACCACCACGGTGATTGCCGAGCAGCATCGCTATCCGGTGTTGCTGTCCAACGGTAACCCGGTCGGCAGCGGACCGAGTGAGGACGGCCGGCATTGGGCGACCTGGGAAGACCCGTTCAAGAAACCGGCCTACCTGTTCGCCCTGGTCGCTGGCGACTTGTGGTGCGTGGAGAACAGCTTCACCCGTCAGTCCGGCCGTGAGGTGACCTTGCGCATCTATGTCGAGGAAGAGAACCTCGACAAGTGCGAACACGCCATGACCAGCTTGAAGAAGTCCATGCGCTGGGATGAACAAGTCTATGGCCGTGAATACGACCTGGACATCTTCATGATCGTTGCGGTCAACGACTTCAACATGGGCGCCATGGAAAACAAGGGCCTGAACATCTTCAACTCCAGCTGTGTGCTGGCCCGTGCCGAAACCGCCACCGACGCTGCCCACCAGCGCGTCGAAGGGGTCGTGGCGCACGAGTACTTCCACAACTGGACCGGCAACCGCGTGACCTGCCGCGACTGGTTCCAGCTGTCGCTCAAGGAAGGCTTCACGGTGTTTCGCGACGCCGAGTTCAGCGCCGACATGAACTCGCGCACGGTCAAGCGCATCGAGGACGTCGCCTACCTGCGCACTCACCAGTTCGCCGAAGACGCCGGGCCCATGGCTCATCCTGTGCGCCCGGACAGCTTCATCGAAATCTCCAACTTCTACACCCTCACGGTGTACGAGAAGGGCGCTGAAGTGGTCGGCATGGTCCGCACCTTGCTCGGCGCCGAGGGCTTTCGCAAAGGCAGCGACTTGTACTTCGAGCGCCACGATGGCCAGGCAGTGACCTGCGATGACTTCATCAAGGCCATGGAAGACGCCAATGGCGTCGACCTGACCCAGTTCAAGCGCTGGTACAGCCAGGCCGGCACGCCGCGCCTGGAGGTCAGCGAGGCCTATGACGCCGCTGCTCAGTGCTACAGCCTGACCTTCCGCCAAAGCTGCCCGCAGACCCCGGACAAGGCAGAAAAACTGCCGTTCGTGATCCCCGTGGCCCTGGGCCTGCTGGATGCCCAGGGCAATGATCTGCCGCTGCGTCTGCAAGGCGAAGCCGCTGCCCAGGGGACCAGCCGCGTGCTGTCGTTGACCGAGGCCGAGCAGACCTTCACCTTCCAAGACGTTGCCGCCAAGCCGTTGCCCTCGCTGCTGCGTGGCTTCAGCGCGCCGGTCAAGCTGAGCTTCCCCTACGATCGCGATCAGCTGATGTTCCTCATGCAGCACGACAGCGACGGCTTCAACCGCTGGGAGGCCGGCCAGCAGTTGTCGGTGCAGGTGTTGCAGGAACTGATCGGCCAGCACCAGCGTGGCGAAGCGCTCACCCTCGACCCACGTCTGATTACCGCGCTGGGCACGGTGCTGGGCAATGAGTCGCTGGATCCGGCGATGGTCGCCGAAATGCTCTCGCTGCCAGGTGAGGCTTACCTGACCGAGATCAGCCAGGTGGCGGACGTCGACGCGATCCACGCCGCCCGTGAGTTCGCCCGCAAGCAGATCGCCGATCAGCTGTTCGATGCCTTGTGGACGCGTTATCAGGCCAATCGCGACGTGTCGCGCAAGACTGCCTATGTCGCTGCGGCCGAGCACTTCGCCCGTCGCAGCCTGCAGAACATCGCGCTGTCGTACCTGATGCTCAGCGCCAAGCCGCAGGTGCTGGAGGCGACCCTGGAGCAGTTCGAGCAGTGTGACAACATGACCGAGCGCCTGACCGCGTTGGCGGTGCTGGTCAACTCGCCGTTCGCAGCCGAGCGCGCCAAGGCGCTTGAGGCCTTCGCCGAGCACTTCAAGGACAACCCGCTGGTCATGGACCAGTGGTTCAGCGTCCAGGCGGCCAGCGCGCTGCCCGGTGGCCTGGCGCGGGTCAAGGCGTTGATGCAGCACCCGGCGTTCACCCTGAAGAACCCGAACAAGGTGCGAGCCTTGATTGGCGCCTTTGCTGGGCAGAACCTGGTCAACTTCCATGCGGCCGATGGTTCTGGCTATCGCTTCCTGGCGGACCTGGTGATCGAGCTCAATGCGCTGAACCCGCAGATTGCCTCGCGCCAGCTGGCGCCGCTGACGCGCTGGCGCAAGTATGACGCTGCGCGTCAGGCGTTGATGAAGGCAGAGCTTGAGCGGATTCTGGCGTCTGGAGCGCTGTCCAGTGATGTGTATGAGGTGGTGAGCAAGAGCCTGGCCTGAAACCGGGTTGAACCCATCGCGGGGCAAGCCCGCTCCCACGCGTGGGAGCGGGCTTGCCCCGCGATGCTTTTGGCTGCTTAACAAAACATAACGTCCTACTCGTTGTGTTCCTCAAGAAATCCCCGATAGGATGGCCCAAAGCTATTGCAGGGCTCTGGCACAGGGTTTTCGCAGTGCCTGCAATGAATTGACCCACTTACAAGAACACAACAGGGGACGGTCATGAGGGAGCGGGGAATGGCGCAAGCCAGGCGTGGTGCCTGGCCGCTGGCGACCGGCGCGATGCTGGTGCTGGCACTGGGGATGTGGACAGGCAGCGTTGAAGCTGCTGCTGCCGACGAGTATTCGACCGAATCTGCCAAGGCCAGCGATAGCCTGCTGATCGACGCTGCCCATGCCGGCAAGCGTCTGGTGGTGGTCGGTGATCGCGGCCATATCCTGTTCTCCGACGACCAGGGCAAGACCTGGACCCAGGCCCGGGTGCCCACCCGGCAACTGCTCACCGCAGTGTTCTTCCTCGACGACAAGCGCGGCTGGGCGGTCGGCCACGACGCGCAGATCCTTGCCAGCACCGATGGCGGCGCCACCTGGAGCAAGCAGTTCGAAGACCTTTCCCGCGAAGCGCCGTTGCTCGACGTCAAATTCCTCGACGCCCAGCATGGCTTTGCCGTGGGCGCTTATGGTGCGCTGCTGGAAACCACCGATGGCGGCCAGCATTGGCAGGACGTCGCCGAGCGCCTGGACAACCCTGATCAGCTGCACCTCAATGGCATTGCCGCAATCAAGGACGCCGGCCTGTTCATCGTCGGTGAGCAGGGCAGCATGTTCCGCTCCAGCGATAACGGCCAGAGCTGGACCACCGTGCAAGGCCCCTACGAGGGCTCGCTGTTCGGCGTGATCGGCACCGCCCAGGCGCAGACCCTGTTGGCCTATGGTTTGCGCGGCAACCTGTACCGCTCGACTGATTTTGGTGACAGCTGGCAACAGATCGATCTCAAGGCCGCGCGTGGCCCGCTCGAATTCGGCCTGGCAAGCGCTACGCTTCTCGATGACGGCAGCCTGGTGCTGGTCGGCAATGGCGGCAGCGTGCTGCGCAGCCATGACGACGGCCAGAGTTTCACGGTCTACAACCGCGCTGATCGGATTGCCCTGGCTGGGGTCAGTGGCCTGGCCGATGGCGGCCTGTTGCTGGTCGGCCAAGGCGGGCTGTACCTGGCCAACGGCGAAGGTGCCGAAGAGGTGCGGCCATGACTCGCCAGGAGAGCTTTGACATGCACCAGCACCATCAGGACAAGGCCACGCTGCTCGAACGGCTGATCTTCAACAACCGCCCGGTAGTGATCGGCCTGTGCCTGTTGGTGAGCATCTTCCTGTTCTGGCAGGCCACGCAGATCCGGCCATCGACCAGCTTCGAGAAGATGATCCCGCTCGAGCACCCGTTCATCGAACAGATGCTCGAGCACCGCAACGACCTGGCCAACCTCGGCAACACCGTGCGCATCTCGGTCGAAGCGGTCAATGGCGATATCTTCGACAAGGACTACATGGAGACCCTGCGTCAGATCCATGACGAGGTGTTCTACATCCCCGGCGTCGATCGGGCCGGGCTCAAGTCGCTGTGGAGCCCCAGCGTGCGCTGGACCGAGGTCACCGAGGAAGGCTTTGCCGGCGGCGAGGTGATCCCCAATACCTACAACGGCTCGGCCGACAGCCTCGACCAGTTGCGCGACAACGTGCTCAAGTCTGGCCAGGTCGGGCGCCTGGTGGCCAACAACTTCAAGTCGAGCATCGTCGATGTACCGCTCTTGGAGAGCTACCCCGACCCGCAGGATCAGGGTAAGCAGATCAAGCTCGACTACCAGCAGTTCTCCCATCAGCTGGAAGAGAAGATCCGTGACAAGTTCCAGGCGCAGAACCCCAATGTGAAGATTCACATCGTCGGCTTCGCCAAGAAGGTCGGCGACCTGATCGATGGCCTGGTGATGGTGGCGCTGTTCTTTGGCGTGGCGCTGGTGATTACCTGGATCCTGTTGTACTGGTTCACCTGGTGCATCCGCAGCACCATCGCCGTGCTCATCACCACCTTGGTGGCGGTGGTCTGGCAGCTTGGGCTGATGCATGCGGTGGGCTTTGGTCTTGACCCGTACTCGATGCTGGTGCCATTCCTGATCTTCGCTATCGGCATTTCCCACGGGGTGCAGAAGATCAACGGCATCGCCCTGCAATCGAGTGGCGCCGACAATGCCCTGACAGCTGCCCGGCGCACCTTCCGCCAGCTGTTCCTGCCGGGGATGATCGCCATCCTCGCCGACGCCGTGGGCTTCATCACGCTGTTGATCATCGACATCGGCGTGATTCGCGAGCTGGCCATCGGCGCTTCGATTGGCGTGGCGGTCATCGTCTTCACCAACCTGATCCTGCTGCCGGTCGCCATCTCCTATGTGGGCATCAGCAAGAAGGCGATCGAGCGCAGCAAGAAGGATGCGACCCGCGAGCATCCGTTCTGGCGCCTGCTGGCCAATTTCGCCAGCGCCAAGGTCGCGCCGATCTCCATCGCCCTGGCCTTGGTCGCCTTCGCCGGTGGTCTGTGGTACAGCCAGAACCTGAAGATCGGCGACCTGGACCAAGGCGCGCCTGAGCTGCGCCCGGACTCGCGCTACAACCAGGATAACCACTTCATCATCAGCAACTACTCGACCAGTTCCGATGTCCTGGTGATCATGGTCAAGACCCCGTCGGAAAGCTGCTCGATCCACTCGACCCTGGCGCCGATCGACGAGCTGATGTGGACCATGCAGAACACCCCGGGGGTGCAGTCGGCGATCTCCCTGGTGACGGTGTCCAAGCAGATGATCAAGGGCATGAACGAGGGCAACCTGAAATGGGAGACCTTGTCGCGTAACCCGGATGTGCTCAACAGCTCGATCGCCCGGGCCGATGGCCTGTACAACGCCGACTGCTCGCTGGCACCGGTGCTGGTGTTCCTCAACGACCACAAGGCCGAGACCCTGGAGCGGGTGACGGCGGTGGCCAAGACGTTTGCCGACAGCCATAACAAAGAAGGCCTGCAGTTCCTTCTGGCGGCGGGTAACGCAGGTATCGAGGCGGCCACCAACGAGGTGATCAAGTCGGCCGAGTTGACCATCCTGATCCTGGTCTACCTGTGCGTGGCGGTGATGTGCATGATCACCTTCCGCTCGTTTGCCGCGACCTTGTGTATCGTTCTGCCGCTGGTACTGACCTCGGTGCTGGGCAATGCGCTGATGGCCTTCATGGGCATTGGCGTGAAGGTCGCTACCCTGCCGGTAGTGGCGTTGGGGGTGGGGATTGGCGTGGACTACGGCATCTACATCTACAGCCGCCTGGAGAGCTTCCTGCGGGCTGGGTTGCCGTTGCAGGAAGCCTATTACCAGACCCTGCGCTCGACCGGTAAAGCGGTGCTGTTCACCGGTTTGTGCCTGGCGATTGGCGTGTGCACCTGGATCTTCTCGGCGATCAAGTTCCAGGCCGACATGGGCTTGATGCTGACCTTCATGCTGCTGTGGAACATGTTTGGTGCGCTGTGGCTGCTGCCGGCGCTGGCGCGGTTCTTGATCAAACCGCAGAAGTTGGCGGGCAAGGAGGGCGGCTCGATCTTCGCTCATTGATCGGTGTACGGGGGCCGCAAAGCGGCCCCACAGGTATACTGCGGGTCTTTGCTCCCCAGGTACCCCTTCGATGACCACCCTCGCCACCGCCCTCGAATCCAGCGACATGCTCCTGATCGACGGCCTGCACGCCTTCGACTTCACCTTCAATGCCAACGGTCTGCTGATCGAATGCATGGACGGCCGCGACCTCAAGCGCTGGACCTTCACTCCCGAACAAGTCGCCGCGGCAATCGGCGCGGGTGAACAGTGGCGCCTCAACGATGATCAGGGCGAGCATCAACTAGTCTGTATGAGTGCCGTGTACGGCTCGGACGATGACGATGAATACGACGATGATGAACCGGACCTGGAAGTGCCTGCTGGCCGCTAGTCTGATGAGCCTTGTTCTCCAGGCCCACGCCGTGACCCTGCTGGTGGGCAGCTACACCGACGGCGCCAGCAAGGGTATCTACCGCTACCATTTCGACACTGAGCGCGGCCAGATCGATACCCAGCCGCTGCAAGTGGTCAACAGCGTCAGCCCGTCGTGGCTGGTGCTCTCTGCTGACCAGCGCCTCTTGTTTGCGGTCAATGAAACGCCCAAGGGCCAGGTCAGCAGTTTTGCCCTCAGCAGCAAGGGCGAGATCAAACCGTTGAACCAGGTCGCCAGCCAAGGCGATGAGCCGACCCACGCCAGCCTCAGCCACGATCAGCGCTACTTGTTCGTCGCCAACTACGCGGTCGCCGCCGACCCGGGCGGCAGCCTGGTGGTGATCCCGGTGGCCAAGGACGGCAAGCTCAAGCCGATGGTACAGCAGGCGCGGCATGCGCCGAGCAAGGTCAACCCCGAGCGCCAGGCCGGCGCCCATGTGCATTCGCTGGTGCCTTCGCCTGAAGGCCGCCACCTGTATGCCAGCGATTTGGGCGCGGACAAGGTGTTCATCTACCGCTACGACGGCGCCAGCACCGAACAGCCGCTGAGCGCGGCGATTCCGGCCTCGGTCAGCCTGCCGCCAGGCAGCGGGCCGCGGCATTTGCTGTTCGATGCCAAGGGCCAGCACGCTTATCTCACCCTGGAGATGAGTGGCGAAGTGGTGGTGTTCGATGTTGAGGATGGCGCCCTGATCGAGCGCCAGCGCCTGCCCTTGAGCGAACGCCAAGACGCCGCTGCAAAAGCGTCGGGTGGCTTGCATCTGTCGGTCGATGGACGCTTCTTGTATGTCAGTAACCGCGGTACGGCGAATGAAATCGTGGTGTATGCGGTGGCCAAGGACAACGGCCAGCTAACCCTGCTGCAGCGCCGTTCGGTCGAGGGCGATCATCCGCGTGAGTTCGCCCTGGATCCCAGTGGCAACTACCTGCTGGTGGCCAACCAGAAGAGCAACCAGATCGTGGTCATGCGCCGCGACCCGCGTAGCGGCAAGCTCGGGGAGACGGTACAGAAGCTGGCCCAGGGTGCGCCCTCGGACCTCAAGTTCATCGAGTGACTATCAACAGGGGCTATCAACAGCGACTATCAACCGGGGTGATAATTGCTACTGCTGCAATGAATTTCAGTGGCAGACCTTGGCGGCGTAAGTTTGACCCAAGGCCCACCCGGGCCATTGTCAAACCACCGATGTCGAGGTCAGCCCAGATGAACTTCAATCTCTTCCCGGTTATCGCCGCTTCCGCCATTTCCGCCTCGGTTGTGCTACCGACGCATGCCCATGCCGACACCAGCCGCAAGGCATCTGCCACCCACAGCTATACCGAGCAGTACCTGCGCCAGAGTGCCCATTTTCATGCGGCGTTGAGTGGCAAGACCGGCCTCTGATCCCGATGTCAGCACTGAACCTGTGGGAGCGGGCTTGCCCGCGAACAATACCCTGCGGTGTATGGCCAAGGCTTTGCCCTGGTTCGCGGGCAAGCCCGCTCCCACAGGTTCCGCTCCCAGGCTGATAGCTATTTAGCCATAACGGCCTTGAACAGCTCTGAAGCCAGCCACCCCTGCAACCAGCTCCGCACCCGCGGATAAGCCGCCTCGGCGAACCACTGCGGTTCGACCCCGGCAAACTGGCGCATAAGGGGTAGCAGGGCGGCATCGGCCAGGCTTGGATGCCCGGCAAGCAGATAAGGCCGGCCTTCGAGCAGGCCTTCAAGCTCCGCCAGCCAGGGCTCGGCCTGCTGGCGGTAATGCTCACGCGAATGCTCGGGGTAGCGCTCGGCATACTTGTACAGGTTGACCTGGGCCTTGAATACGCTGTCGTTGCGTGCGATCAGGGCCTCAGCGTGCTGCGCCGCAGCCGGGTCTGCTTGCAGCCGCCAGTCCTGCGGATCGTTCTGCGCCAGTGCCCAGCGCATGATATCCAGGCTTTCTTCCAGTACGCCGTCGGCAGTCGCCAGCACCGGCACCGTGCCCTTGGGCGACAGTGCCAGCAGTTCGGCCGGTTTGTTCTTCATTGCCACTTCACACACCTGCACGGCGCAGCCGGCATAGCGCAGGGCCAGGCGCGCACGCATGGCCCAGGGGCAGCGGCGGAACGAGTAGAGGATCATCCGCAGACTTCCACATCGCTCAAACCGTTGCCCTGACGGCGCACCTGGATCTGCACCGGAATCCGTTCGTGCATCTCCTGCACGTGCGAGATCACCGCGACCTTGCGGCCCTGGGCCTGCAAGCCATCGAGGGCGTCCATGGCCTGTTGCAGCGACTCAGGATCAAGGCTGCCAAAGCCTTCGTCGATGAACAGCGACTCGATGCGCAGGGTACTCGAAGCCATCGAGGCCAGGCCCAAGGCCAGGGCCAGCGAAACCAGGAAGGTCTCACCGCCAGACAACGAGTGCACCGAGCGCAGCTCATCGCCCATCTCGGTGTCCAGCACCAGCAGGCCAAGGGCACTGCCGCCGCGTTTGAGGCGGTAGCGCTTGGCCAACTGGCGCAGCTGGCTGTTGGCGTGGTGCAGCAGCAAGTCGAGGTTGTAGCCCTGGGCGATCTTGCGGAACACATCGCCAGAGGCCGAGCCGATCAGGGCATTCAAGCGCGCCCAGCGTTGCCACTGTTGATAGGCCTGCTCGATCTCTGCGGCCAGGGCCTGATGCGCTTGCTGGCGACGCTGGTCGTCGGCCTGTTGCGCGCGCAGTTCGGCGCACTGGTGTTCATGCACGGCCAGTTGTTGCTGCAACTGGCTGAGGGTCTGCTCCAGCTCTTCAATGGGCATTTCGCTGATGGCGTGCTGGTTGTGCTGTTGCAGGCGCTGCTGGCGCTCTTGCAGCAGTACGCGGCCTTGTTCGATGGCTTTGTCGGCAGCTTGCACGCGTTGGCGTAGCTCGGCCACTGCGCCATCGTCGATAGCCAGCAGCCGGTCCAGGCCTTGGTCGTCCAGCTCCGGATGATCGGCGCGCCATTGGCTGATTTGCTGTTGCAGCGCCTGGTGCTCCTGCTCCAGGGCCTCGCGGCGCTGTTGATTGGCCTTGAGTTCAGCGGCCACTTGCAGGCTTTGCGTGTTGGCCTCCTGGAGCGCCTGGGCAGTGCTGGCTTCGCTGCTGCGCGCCTGTTCTACCTGCTGCTCCAGATGCTGCTGCCAGGCTTGGGCATTGGCGTGCTCGGCCAACAGTTCGGCCAGGGTCGCGCGCGCTTGTTGCTGTTGCTCGGCAAGGCTGGCCAGTTGCTGTTGCAGCTCGCCCAGGCGTTGCAGGCGCGCTTGCTGCTGGTCGCGCAGGCGTTCCAGTTGTTGCTGGCGCTGCTGCTGTTGTTGCTGTTCGTCCTGTTGCTGCTCCAGCTGGAGCATGCGCTGGGCCACCTGCTGATCCAGCGCCAGGAAGGCATGCGCAGGTTCGTCGCGCAGGGCCTGGAGAATGTCGGCGGGCAATACCCCGGCAAAATCAGCCAATGCCTGCTCCAGGCGCTCCTGGTCGGCGTCGAGTGCCTGGTGCTGCTGGTCGAGGCGCCTCTGGGCCTGCTGTTGCGCTTCGTTGGCGGCCTGTAATTGCTGGGTGAGGCGGGCAGCGTCCTTTTGCAGGGTCAGCAGCGCGCTCTGGCGTTGTTCGTCGCGGCTGATCTCGCCGTCCAGACGGCGCAATTGGCCCTCCAGCCAGCTGCTGCGGGTGCTGTCGTCCTGAGCGCTGAGCGACGGCCACAGGGCATGCGCCTGCAACTGCTGCTGCAGCGGTTGCAACTGCTCGGCCAATTGCCCCTGCTGGTGCTGGTACTCCTTGACCTGGCCATTGACCATACCGACCTGGGTGCGCAGGTCGATCAGGCGGGCATTGAGGCTTTCCACCTGAGCCAAGGCAGCGGCTTCTTCGGCCTGGTCATGTCGGCCAAGGCTATTGAGCAGCGCCTCGGGCTGATGGAACGGGTGCTCGGCGCTGCCGCAGACCGGGCATGGCTCGCCATCGCGCAACTGGGCGCGCAGTTCTTCGACGCTGGTATTGCGTGCCAGGCGCTGGCGTTCGAGCAACTGGCGGGTCAGCGTCAGGGCTTGCTCGGCGGTTTCCAGCTCGGCCTTGGCCGACTGGCCTTCGGTGATCAATTGCTGGCGTTGGTGCAGGCCCTGTTGCTGACGTTCGCGCAGCGACTGGATGTTCTGTTGCAGCTCTTGCTCACGGGCGTGCAGGCGTGACAGTTCTTCCACGGCGCGCTGCTGCTTGCGGTTTTCCTGCAGCATGGTACCGAGCAGGTCGAGCTGTTCGGCCAGCGCCTGCGGCTCGGCGCCAGCTTCACGGAACAACACCTCGAAGGCGTCGCGCTGTTCCTGCAACTGGGCATTGGCCTGGCTGGCCTGGGCTTGCAGGCCGGGCAGTTCAGCGCGGCCCTGGCTCAGGCGATTGCCGATTTGCAGCAGCTGCTGCAGTTGCCCGCGATAAGCCTGCCAAGCGCTGGCCAATGCGGCCAGCGGGGCGCTGTCGGCCAGGGCGGCATCGATTGCGGCCAGTTGCTGCTGGCTGCGTTGTTGCTGCTCGTCGAGCTGCTGCAACTGCTGCTGAGCGTCACTGACGGCCTGCTCGGCGTCTCGGGCGGAGTCGCCGAGCTTGGCCGACTCACTGTCCAGACGCGCCAGGTTGTCCTGGGCGGCGAAGGCCTGGCGCAGGTGCGGGGCGCTGTCGCTTTGCACGGTCTGGGCCTGGCTCAGCGCCTGGCGTGCCGCTTGCAGGGCGTGTTGCAGCTCCAGGACGCGTGCTTGCAGGCTCTGTTGCTGGTCTTGCTGCGCCGCAAGCGCAGCAGCCAGCGGCGTGAGCTGGCTGGCCAAGGCTTGCTGGCGATGGAACGGGTGGCGCTGCGGCGCCAGGCGTTCCAGGTGCTGCAGATCCAGGCGCTGTCCGGCCAGTTGTTGCCAGTCGTGCTCTGCGCTTTGCAAGGCTTGGCTGGCAGCGCTGTGCTGGGCTTGCAGTTGGTGCTGTTCATTGAGCCAGGCGCGTTGCTGTTCCAGTTGGCGCTCGCGCGCCTGCTCGGCCTTGAGCGCTTGTTGCGCCTGCTCCAAGCGCTGATCGAGCTCGGCGCGAGCCTCCACGGCCATCGGCAGCAGGTGGCTGGCGCGGTCCTTGAGGGCGTTGTGGGCTTCGCCCGCTTCTCGCGATTTACTGAATGCACGCTGACCGAGGCGGGTATAGATCGCAGTGTTGGTGAGCTTTTCCAGCAGTTCGCTGCGCTCTTTGTCGTCGGCCTTGAGGAAGGCGCTGAACTCGCTCTGGGCCAGCATCACCGCGCGGGTGAACTGCTCGAAGTTCAGGCCAAGGCGCGCTTCGACCAATTGCTTGTATTCGTTCTTGCCGCTGCCCAGCAGCTGCTCGCTGTCCAGGTCGTAGAGGCTCTGGCGGCTGTGCTGCAGCTTGCCGTTGGCCTTGTCGCGGGCGCGGTTGGCCTCCCAGCGGGCGCGGTAGCGGTGGCCGTCGATACCCACGAAGTCGACCTCGGCAAAACCGCTGCCGGTGCCCCGGCGCAACAGGTTGCGCGGATCGTAGGTGGGGATGTCGCCGTCGGCATCGGGCACCTTGGCCTCGCGGCCGATCGCATTGAGGCGCGGCACGGTGCCGAACAAGGCCAGGCACAGGGCATCGAGCAGGGTACTCTTGCCCGCGCCGGTCGGGCCGGTAATGGCGAACAGACCAGCGCTGGCCAAGGGCTCGGCGGTAAAGTCGATGTCGATCGGGCCGGCCAGCGAGGCGAGGTTCTTCAGGCGAATGGCAAGGATCTTCATGGCTGCTCCTGCTCCAGCTGGACATCCTGCAGGAGCAGGGCGAAATCGCTCAGGGCCTGCTCGTCGACGGGATTGCCGTAGGCTTGCTCCCAGGCCCGGCTGAACAAGTCCTGCGGGGTCATCTGGCTCAGCTCGACGAACTCCAGCTCGTCCTCCTCCAGTGTCCCGCGCCCGGCATATTCGGCACTGATGCGCACCAGGCGCACGGCCTTGCCTTGCAGCGCCGTTTCAATCTGCTGGCGCAGGTCTGGCTGTGGCTCGTCCAGGCGCACCCGCACTTCCAGCCAGGGCTGGCGATTGGGGTCTTCGAGCAGGTCGATCACCGGCAGCTCGGCGAGCAGTTCGAGCAGCTCGGCCAGCGGCGCCGGGCCCATGCGTTGCAGGGCTACAGCGCGGGGCACCGGCCGCGGTTCGACGCTGACCAGCTCGGCACCGTCGAGCTCGACTTCCAGCACCTGGTGGGGGTAGTTGATTTCCGCGAACGACAGCGGGATCGGCGAGCCGCTGTAGCGGATGCGTTCTTCGCGATTGACCTTCTGCGGCTTGTGCAAGTGGCCCAGGGCGACGTAGCTGATGGCCTTGTCGAACAGCTTGGCCGGCAGCGCCTCGGCGTTGCCGATGATCAGGCTACGTTCGGAGTCTTCGGAGATCGAGCCGCCTGCCATATGCGCGTGGCTGATGGCGATCAGCGCCTGGTCTTTCTTGCGTTTGGCCTGGCCGGCAGCGATCAGTTGCTGGTGCACCTGGGTGATGCCTTGCAGGTAGTCATCGCCCAACTGCGGGCCGGTGACTTCGGCAGGGCGCAGGAACGGCAGGGCCAGGCACCAGGCGCTGACCTTGCCACGGGCGTTGGTCAGGGGGATCAGCAGGCGTTCGGCGTCCAGCTGGCCTTCGTCGAGCCAGTGCACCCGGCCCAGGGCGTGGGTGCGCAACCGGCGCATCAGCGCGGCAGGCAGCTCGATGCGCGAGCCGGAGTCGTGGTTGCCGGCGATCATCACGATGTCCAGCTTGGGCTGTTGCTCGTGGGCCTGGACGATGAATTCGTAGAGGCGTTCCTGGGCTTTGACCGGCGGGTTGACCGTGTCGAAGATATCGCCAGCGATCAGCAGCGCGTCGGGCTGGCGCAGTTTCAGCTGGCCGAGCAGCCAGTGCAGGAAACAGGCGTGTTCGAAGTCGCGTTCCTGGCCATGCAGGCTTTGGCCCAGGTGCCAGTCGGAGGTGTGAAACAGACGCATGGGTGACCTGTAGGTGTTGAGTCGGGGTTGCTTGCGATGGAATTTTTGCGGGTGGGTATGGTAACCCAAGTTGCGATCAGCAATGTGCGGTGGATGTGCGGGCCTCATCGTGGTACGAGGCCCGAACCCACGCCAGCGAAACGCTACTTGGGATAAAGCGGCGGCAAGCTGCCGCTATCCCCAGTCGGCGCGAGCAATTGCTCGGCTGGCGGGATGGCCCCAATCGCCCGCCACAGCTCATCGCCATGCCAATACTGGCCGCTCTCGCTATACAACGCGCCATTCAATCCATCCAGCGCATCCGACAACGGCACAAAGCGCGCCGCCATTTCGGCCAGGGTTTCGGGCTGCTGGCGTGCCCAGGCATCCAGCGCCTGTCGGGTAGCCTGCGGATCATTGGCCTGACAGGCGCGCTTGAGGTCATCGAGCAAGGTACGCGGGCTCGGGCCAGCCTGCGCCGCGCGCAACACCGCTGGCTGCGAGCGTGCGCGCCACCACAAGGCAAAGCCGAGCAGCGTGGTCAATGCCAACACCAGGGTCGCCAGTTGCCAAGGCCACAGCAGGGTGCTGGCAGAGCTGCTATCACCCACCGGGGTTTCGGCACTCAAGGCAGGGTTGTCCTGCACGTTGAGGCTGCGCGCCGGCAGGCTGCTGTGTTCCAGGTGATCCTCGCGGGTGTTCCACCAGGTCACGTCGACGGTCGGCAAGGTCAGCTCGCCGCTGTGGGTCGGTACCAGCGCTTCACGTTCTTCACGGTTGGCGGTCATGCCGCGCTCGTTGATCTCGTTACGCAGCAGTGGCTGGTCAGGGTAGCGGCGCAGGCCAAGGATTTCGGTGGCCGGTAGTGGCGGCAACTGAGTGCTGGACAGGCCATCGGCGCGCAGGGTGACGCTGCGGGTCATTGAATCGCCGATCTGCACCGTTTGCGTGCTGGGGTCGGGGTTCCAGCGTTCTTCCAGGGTCAAGCTGCGTGCTGGCAGCCACGGGGTGTCGGCAGGATAGTTGGCCGGGATCGGCCGCACGCTAAGACGCAGCGGCAGCGAGCTGACTTGTACCTGGCGACCGGCGCGCTGCTCGGCGCTGTCGGCGGCGGTGGCGGTGAAGGTCAGCGAGGGGATATCGAGGCTGCCGCTGTGCTGCGGATAAACCGCATAGCGGGTTTCGATGACGCCGTGGCGCACGCCGTCGATGTCTTTTTCATAAGTGCGCGACTCGCCCAGCGGCTCGACCTTGGCGTTGTCCAACTGCAGCGGGGTGAGGCTGCTGTCGTCGTACAGCGACACCGAATGGTAGATGCGCAGGGTCAGCACGGCCTGGGCCTGGACGTAGACCTCAGTGCTGTCCAGGGTCGCTTCGATGAACACCTTGGCGGCGCTGTCCGGGCGGCTGGCATCGGCTTGGAGCACTTGCAGGTCGATGGGCAGGCTATGCGACTGGCCCAGTTGCAACGCGGGGATGCTCAAGCTGCCGCTGCGCCGCGGCAGCAGGGTGATGATCCAGCGGGTGCTGGCGCGGGTTTCGCCATCGAGGGTGTGCAGGCTGTTCAGCTGACGGGTGCCGCGCACTTCGAAGTCGGCATCCAGGGCCCGCAGGTCGGGTTTGCCGAACTGGGTGACATCCTGGCTTTCGAGAATCAGCTCCAGGGTTTCCCCGGCTTGCAGGCGGCTGCGATCGACGCTGGCTTGCAGGGTCGGTTGGGCGTGGACCTGGACGATCCATAGCAGGGTGAGGAGCAAGACGCCGAAGCGACTCATCGTGGGTTTTCCTGATGCAATTGCTGTTCATACCAGAATTTGCGCCGCAACAGCTGCGCTGGATTGTCCGGAATCTCTCGTAGCCACTGCTCCAACGCCTGGCGTTGTTCGGCATCCAGGCTGGTGGCAGCCGGGCGTTGCGGCGGCTGGGTAAGGCTGTCGTCATCGCCGGCCTGATTGCCTGGCGGCGGCGGGCCGTTGCTGCTGTCGCCTTGCTCCTGGCCGGGCGCTTGCTCCTCGTTGCCGGGGGTGGCTTGCGCCTGATTGGCCGCCGAGCTGCTGTTACCGTCGGTTTCGCTGCCTGGGGTGCCTTGGGCATCGCTGCTGGTTTGTTGCTGTTCGGCCTTGGCTTGACGCTGCAGCAACAGTTGCTGGACCAGGGCCTGGTTGTCCAGTGCCGCTTGCAGTTCCGGTTGGCGCTCAAGGGCCTGCTCGTAGGCGTCCAGGGCTGCCTCCAGCTGATCGGCACGGGCCAGGGCATTGCCTCGATTGTAGTGGGCGGCGGCCGTGCTGCCTTGGGCAAATGCCTTGGCCGCACCTTCATAGTCACCGGCCTGGTACAGCGCTATGCCACGCCATTGCGGATCGTCGAAGTGGCGTGCGGCCTCGGCCGGGCGTTGTTGCTCCAGCAGGCGCTGGCCTTGCTGGTCAGGGCGCAGCCACAGGTCGTTGAATTCGAACGCCTGGCTCGGTTGCGGCAGCGCCAGCAGCAATGGCAGGCAAAACAGCCAGCCGCGCCGTCCGGCACAGGCAGCCAGCAACAAAAGCGGCAGCAGTAGCCAGTAGCCCTGATCGGCCCAGCTGTCCAATTGCACGGTCTGGCCATCGTTGCGCAAGCCGCGCGGATTATCGAACAGGCCCAGGCCGCGCAGGTCCAGGTCGTCGATGCGGGCGTGGCGATAGCGCCCGCCAGTGCCGTTGATGAAGGCTTTGAGGCTGGCGCTGTCCAAACGGGGGAGGAGGATGCCGCCTTGCTCATCCTTGAGGTATTCGCCATTGACCTGGCGCACCGGCGCGCCCTCGCTGCTGCCGATGCCGAGCATCAGCAGGCTAGGGCCCTGGCGGCCTAGCGCCTGCTTGATGCCGTCGCGCTCCTGATCGCTCAAGGCCGAGCCGATCAGCAACAGGCGGCCTTGGCCCAGGCCACTCTGGGCCAGTAATGCCAGACCTTTGTGCACTGCCAGGTCCGCGCGCTGGCCGGGCTGGGGCATGATCGACGGGTCGATCGCTTCCAGCAGGTTGCGCGTGGTACCGAGGTCGTCGGACAGCGGCACCAGTGTGTGGGCGCTACCGGCATAGACGATCAACGCGGTCTGGCTGTCGCGGCGGTGTTCGAGCAGGTCGAGCACCTTGCGTCGAGCCTGCTCCAGGCGATTGGGCGGGCTGTCTTCGGCGAGCATCTGCGGGGTTAGCTCAAGCATGATCACCAGTGGGTCGGCGGGGCGTTGGCGGGTTTCTTCCACCCGCTGCCAACTGGTGCCGAGCAAGGCCAGGACGATCAGTAACCAGGCCAGGCCCAAGGCGATCCACGGCAACTTGCTGTTGCTGCCGCTGCCGCCGCCAAGCAGTACCGCATGAAATTGTGGCGGCAGGATCATCTGCCAGCGCCCGGCGCGCTTGCGCCGGTGCCAGAGCTTGAACAGCAGCCAGGCGAGCAGCGGCACGACCAGCAGCCAGAGCGGGCGCAACCATTGTGGCCAGAGATCGATCATCGCCGCCTCCTAAGCCGTAGGCGTTTCAAGCGCTCGCGCCATTGCGGGTGCGGTTGCAAGAAGCTGGGGCGACGCAGGACCCGCTGCAACAGGTTATCCGGCCATTGCACGGCGACTACCAGCAACACACTCAGCAGCAGCGCCAGGGCCAGCGGCCAGGCATACAGCTCCTTGGCAGTGCGCGCCTGGGTCGGTTGCTGGGCCACCGGCTCCAACTGATCGAGGGTGTCGCCGATCGCATCCAGCTCGGCGCCGTCATGGGCGCGGAAATAGCTGCCCTGGGTCAGTTCGGCGATTTCCCGCAGCGAGGCTTCATCCAGGTCCAGGCTCGGGTTCAGCCCCAGCAGGCCAGGAGTGCCGCTGGCCTCGGGGTTGGCGCCGATGCCGATGGTATAGATGCGCACGCCTTCCTGGGCGGCCAGGCGGGCAGCGGTCAGCGGATGGATCTGCCCGCCGTTGTTGGCGCCGTCAGTGATCAGCACCAGTACTCGGCTCTGCGCCGGGCGTTGGCGCAGGCGCTTGACGGCCAGGCCAATGGCATCGCCAATCGCCGTGTTCTTGCCGGCGATGCCGATCTGCGCTTCGTCGAGGAAGGTGCGTACGGTGCGCCGGTCGAAGGTCAGTGGCGCTTGCAGGTAAGCCTCGCTGCCGAACAGGATCAGGCCCACCCGGTCGCCCTCGCGGTCCTGGAGGAAATCGCCGAGCAGCGCCTTGACCAGGTCCAAACGGCTGATTTCCTCATCCTTCCACAGCATGTCGGGGAAATCCATCGACCCGGAGACATCCACGGCCACCAGCAGATCACGCCCGCTGGCCGCCACCGGCACCGGCTCGCCGAGCCATTGCGGGCGGGCGGCGGCGATCAGCAGCAGCAGCCAGATCAGGACGTAGGGTGCCTGCTGGCGCCAGGTCGGCAGGTTCAGTCGCGCGCGCCGGCCGGCCAGGCCTTCGAGCTCATTGAGAAAGCCAACCTTGAGCACCGGCTCACCGCTGTCGGCGGCCGGCAGCAGCAAGCGCGCCAGCCACGGCAGCGGCAGCAGCAGGAAGATCCACGGCCAGGCCAGCTCAAACATGCTTGCGGATCCAGGTTTCGACCGCCTGGCTGAGCCCGGCGATCGCTTTGTCGTCGAGCTTGCACTCGGGTTTGTAGGTGCCTTCGACCAGTACCATCCAGCGGGTCAGGCCAGCAGCGGGGCAGCGGTTGTCGAGAAACGCCAGCCACTGGCGGCCGCTGAGCGTGTGGCTGTTGGCGCCGGGGTAGTGGTTGCGGCACAGGCGTTTGAGCAGGGCGTTGATCTGCTGCAACCAGGCGCCTGCGGGTGCGCCGTCATAGGGGCGGGGCAGGCGTGCGAGCTCGGCCAGGGCTTCCACCCGTACCGGGTCCAGGGGTTGTTCGGCGCGCACGATCCGCCGCTTGCCAGGGCGCCATTTACGCACCCGCCACAGGCCCCAAGCGAGCAGCGGCAGCAGCGCCAGTAACACCCACCAGCCGGGTGCAGGTGGCCACCAGCCAATCGCCGCGGGGGCGATCAACGGCTGCAGCGAATCCAGCGGGTTCATGTGCTGCTCCCTGGGCGCTGGGCGTTGAGGTACTCGCGCAGCTGCTCGATCATCTCGCTTTGGGTGCTCAGTGGCATCAGCACCACGCGCAGCTTTTGCGCCAGCAGCTCCCAGCGCTCGATCCGCGCTTCGGCCTGCTGGTGGTAGGTGCGGCGCAGGTTGGCGTCGAGGGTGTCGAGTTCGAGCTGGGCGCCGCGCTGGGCGAAGCGCAGCAGGCCGGCGGCGGGCAGGGCATGGTCAAGTGGATCGGAGACCGGCATCAGCAGCACGTCGCAGTGGCGTGAGAGCATCGACAGGTGCTGCTCGACGCCCTCGCTGAGTGCGCGTTCGTCGCAAATGACGATGGCCAAGCTGCCCGGGCGCAGCACTTCGCGCGCCCGGCGCAGGGCCAGGGCCAGGCTGTCGGCCTGCGGCACCGCTTCGGTGTGCAGCGCCTGGTTGACCTTGGCCAGCCGGTTGAGCAGTTGCAACAGGCTCTGCTTGCTGCGCCGCGGCTTGACTTCATGGTGCTCGTTATCGCCGAACACCAGGCCGCCGATACGGTCGTTATGGCCCAGCGCGGCCCAGCCGAACAGCGCCGCAGCCTGGGCCGCCAGGACCGACTTGAACATCAATCCGGAGCTGAAGAACAGCCGCTGGCTCTGCTCGACCATGATGAAGATCGGCCGCTCGCGCTCCTCGTGGAACAGCTTGGTATGCGGCTCCTGGGTACGCGCGGTGACGCGCCAGTCGATGTTGCGCACATCGTCGCCAGCCTGATACACACGCACCTGGTCGAAGTCCACGCCACGGCCACGCAGCTTGGAATGGTGCAGGCCGACCAATGGGCTGCGCTGGCCGGGCCGCGAGAACAGCTGGATCTCGCGCACGCGGTGGCGCATGTCGATCAACTCGCCGAGGCTGGTGCGGATACCGGGTTCGGCCAACGTCGCAGTGGGCATGGGCTCAGGCGACTGCAACGACGTCGAGGATGCGTTGGACCACGCGGTCCTGGTCGACCCCTGCCGCCTCAGCCTCGAACGAGAGAATCACCCGGTGGCGCAGGACATCGAACAGCACCGCCTGGATATCCTCAGGGCTGACGAAGTCGCGTCCGGCCAGCCAGGCATGGGCACGCGCGCAGCGGTCCAGGGCGATCGAGCCACGGGGGCTGGCGCCATAGGCGATCCAGTCGGCCAGCTCGCTGTCGAACTTGGCCGGGGTGCGCGTGGCCATTACCAGTTGCACCAGGTACTCCTCCACTGCATCGGCCATGTACAGGCCTAGAATTTCCTTGCGCGCTGCGAAGATCGCCTGCTGGCTGACCCGGCGCTCCGGCTTGGTCTCGCCATTGAGCGCTTCGCCTCGGGCTTGCTGCAGGATGCGTCGCTCCACGGCGGCGTCGGGGAAACCGATTTTCACATGCATCAGGAAGCGGTCGAGCTGCGCCTCGGGCAGCGGGTAGGTGCCTTCCTGCTCGATCGGGTTTTGCGTGGCCATGACCAAGAACAGCGGCGACAGGTCGTAAGTGCTGCGGCCCACACTGACCTGGCGCTCGGCCATGGCCTCGAGCAGTGCCGATTGCACCTTGGCCGGGGCGCGGTTGATTTCGTCGGCCAGCACCAGGTTATGGAAGATCGGCCCTTGCTGGAACACGAAGCTGCCGGTTTCCGGGCGATAGATCTCGGTGCCGGTGATATCGGCCGGCAACAGGTCGGGGGTGAACTGAATGCGATGGAACTGCGCCTCGACACCTTCTGCCAGCTCTTTGATGGCCTTGGTCTTGGCCAGGCCCGGTGCACCCTCGACCAGCATATGGCCGTCGGCAAGGAGGACGATCAGTAGGCGTTCAACCAGCTTTTCCTGGCCCAGGATCTGGGAGGAAAGAAAGGTGCGCAGCGCGATCAGCGCTTCACGGTGTTCCATCGGCGACGGTTCCTGGAAAGGGGCCAGGGGTGCGGTAAGCGAGCAGCCCGGGCAGGGGGTGATACTTTAATCCATCCGGGCCCATGCCGACTAATGGCGGCACGCAAATTTATGTAAGGGTTACAGACGACAGCGGCCTCGGCCGATTCCGACGAGCAAGCGGAAAAACCCTGATTCTCGCCAACGGTGGCTGTGCCTTTTGATGGAGGCTCGGTAATCAGGACGGGCAGTGACATGGCGGACCATCATGCGGCGGCATTCCCGCGACACCCGACGCCCCTGCGTCTGGGGGTGTTCTTCGACGGCACGGGCAATAATTTCTGCAATAGCCTGCGGGCCGACGATAACCCGGCTGCAGCCGACACGCGCCAGGGCAGCTACGCCAACGCACCGAGCAACGTGGCCTTGCTGCACCAGTTGTATCCTACTGGCTGTGCTGAACTGCCTGACGGCGCGCTGCGCCATTGCTTCAAGCTCTACGTCGAAGGCATCGGCACCACCCGGGGCGCGCAGGACTCGCTCTATCATCAGCTGACCGGGCGGGGGTCGACTGGGGTCAAGGCGCGGGTGGCGCAAGCTGTGCGGGCCATTGTTGAGCAGTTGCTGGGCTGGCGCCAGGCGTATCCAGGCGGACGCACCGTCAAGCTTGAGTTCGATTTGTTTGGCTTTAGTCGCGGGGCAGCGGCGGCCCGGCATCTGGTCAACGATCTGCGCCTGGGCGAAAAAAGCCAGTTGGCGCAAGCGCTGGCAAGCTTGGCCCTGCGCTGCGAAATCACCATTGAATTCGTCGGACTGTTCGATACCGTGGCGGCCATCGTGGCGCCGCTCAAGGGCAATTTCAGCCCGGCCAATGGCCGCTATTCAGGGCTGCGCCTGGGCCTTGAGCCGGGTGTGGCCAAGCAGGTGGTACAACTGGTGGCGGGCGATGAGCGACGTTACAACTACCCGCTGGTGCGTACTGAACATGACATCGTGCTGCCTGGCGTGCATTCAGACATTGGCGGGGGCTACCCTGAACGCAGCGTCGAACGGGTGCTGTTGAGCAAGCCGCAGTCCAATCGACTGCCGTTGCGCACCCCGGTGACGCAAAGTCGTGCCTATGCCTTGGCCCAGGCGCAGTTGCAGTGTGAATACAGCGATAGCCCTGCGCCACGGCCGACCGTTATCACGTGGGAAATCCCCGCGGGCGGCGGCCGGCGTGAGCTGCCAGAGAAACAGGTGTATGCCGCACTGCAGCGCGAGCGCGAGGTGTGTGGGCATCTGTCGCGCATCTACCTGCGCATCATGCACGCCTTGGCGGTGCGCAGTGGGGTGCCGTTCGCTGAGCTGGATGAAACGCGCCAGGCATGGCGATTGCCGCAGGCACTGCATGAAATCAGCCGTAAGTTACATGATTTCGCCCTGGGGCGTACTGCACAGCCGGGCTTGACCGAGGAGCAACAGCAACTGCTGCAGGGCCGCTACATTCACGCTTCGGCGCACTGGAACCCGCTCAAGGGGCTGCGTAACAGTATCCTCGACCTGACCTACATCGACCGCCCCGCAGAAGGTGGACGGGCGGTGCATGCCAACCGCTGAGCGAATGCGAGGCCATTGGCGGCCCCGCATTGGCTTTGCCGATCAGTTTTCGCCGATCAGTTTTTCGAATTGGAGTGCTTGCGCCCCTGGTCACACAAGGCGAATGCCACCACCAGCACGCCAGCGATGGTCAGGATCAACGCCACACCTTCGGTGGAGTGGGTCGCGGAGTTGGCCACCAGCGCCAGGCCGCCCAACGGCGCCAGGCCACCGGCCACCGCGGTGCCGATCTCGCGACCGGTGCCAAACCCCGAGGAGCGCGTCTGGGTCGGGAACTGGCGGCTGAGGAACGAGCCCTGTGGGGCGAACATCATCGGCGCCAGAATGCCGGTGCCAATGCCGATTGCGATGTAGATCATGGTCGGCTCGCCAGTGCCCAACAGTTGCAGGAAGGGGTAGGCGAACAGCGCCGACAACACACCGCCGAGCATCAGCACGGTCTTGCTGCTCCAGCGGTCGCACAGCCAGCCGAAGAACGGCACGGCGAAAATCGCCACCAGGCTGGCGATGGTCACCGACAGCGAGGTGACATGCGCCTCGACGCCCTTGAACTGGGTCAGGTAGGCCAGCGAGAAGGTCTTGAAGATGTAGCTCAGGGCGTTGTAGCCGACGGCCACGAAGAACACCACGGCCAGGCCCTTGAGGTCGTTCTTGAACAGCAGCTTGAGCGGCGAGACCTTGGGCTTGTCGTCGGACTTGTCCAGCTCCTTGAAGTCCGGGGTCTCAGGGATGCTTTTGCGCACCCACAGGCCGACAGCGACCAGCACGATGCTGGCGATGAACGGGATACGCCAGCCGCCGGCGAGCAGGAAGTCATTACCGTTCATGGTCAGCAGGTACACGGTCAGCGACGACAGCAACAGGCCCAGGTTCAGCCCCAGCGCCGGCCAGGCACCCTGGCTGCCGCGCTTGCCTTCGCTGGCGTGCTCGTAGGAGGTCACCGCGGCGCCCGACAGTTCCGCGCCAGCGCCCAGGCCCTGGATGATGCGGATCACCACCAGCAGGATCGGTGCCCAGATGCCAATCGAGGCATAACTGGGGATCAGGCCGATCAGCGCGGTGCACACGCCCATCATGCAGAAGGTGATCACCAGTACGTGCTTGCGACCAAAGCGGTCGCCCAGGTAGCCGAACAGGATGCCGCCGAAGGGCCGGGCAATGAAGCCGATGGCGAAGGTGGAAAACGCCAGTAGCGAGGCTACTGCCGGATTGCTGGCATCGAAGAAGATCTTCGAGAACACGATCGCCGCCATGGTCGCGTACAGGTAGAAGTCGTACCACTCCAGCATCGAGCCGAAGATGGTCGCTGCGGCCACCTTGCGCAGGCGTTTGCGTTTCTGATCGGGGGTTTCCGTTGCGGCCACAGCCGCCTCATGTACCGACATCTGAGGTTTCCTTATTGTCTTTGTAGTTGTGTGTGCAGCAGGTTCAGCGGGCCTTGAGGATCTTTTCGGCGATCATCTGGCCGATCGGGATAGCCGAGGTGGCAGCCGGCGAGGGGGCATTGCAGACATGCACCATGCGCGGGGTCTCGGCGAACAGGAAATCGTGCACCAGGCTGCCGTCGCGCATGACCGCTTGGGCGCGAATGCCGGCTTCATAGGGCAGCAGGTCTTCCACCTGCAGCGACGGGCAGTACTTGCGGCACTGCTCCAGGTAGCCGCGCTTGAACAGCGAATTCTTCATCTCGCGGGTGCCGGAGCCGAGGTTGTTCCAGATGGTTTTCCAAAAGCCCGGGAAGCGCGCGTACTCGGCGACATCGCCCCAGTTCACCGAGAGCTTGCGGTAGTTCTCCCGGCCAAAGCCGAGCACTGCATTGGGGCCAACGGTGACGCTGCCATCGATCATCCGCGTCAGGTGCACGCCGAGAAACGGCAGCTCAGGGTCGGGGATCGGGTAGATCAGGTGGTTGACGATCTGCTTCTTGCTCGCCGGCAGGCGGTAGTACTCGCCACGAAACGGGATGATCTGGTGGTCGATCTTGACCCCGGCCAAGCGCGCCAGGCGGTCCGATTGCAGGCCCGCGCAGGCCACCAGTTGACGGGCGCGCCAGCGGTGCTCGGCGCTGCTCACTTCTACGTAATCACCGTGCTCGGCAATGGCCTGCACGCTGGTCGACAGGCGCACTTCGCCGCCGGCTCGCTCGATCACCTTGGCCATGGCGTAGCAGACCTGCTTGTAGTCGACGATGCCGGTGGCATCGACAAACAGCGCGCCTAAGCCTGCGATATTCGGTTCGCGTTGCTTGAGCTCGGCGCCATCCAGGCGCTCCACCTTCAAGCCGTTTTGCTGCGAGCGCTCATAAAGCGCCTGCATGCGCTGCATTTCCAGCTCGTTGGAGGCCACCAGCAGCTTGCCGCAGACGTCGAAGGCAATGCCGTGTTCGGTGCAGAAATCCTTGGTGGCCTGGGCGCCGCGTTTGCACAGTTCGGCCTTGAGGCTGCCCGGGGCGTAGTAGATCCCCGCGTGTATCACGCCGCTGTTGTGCCCGGTCTGGTGGCGGCCGAGGCTGGATTCCTTCTCCAGAATCAGCAATGAGGCGCCGGGGCGCTGTTCGAGCAAGGCCATCGCGGTGGCGAGGCCGACGATGCCGCCACCAATGATGAGGTAGTCGTAAGTCATGCAGGGGTACCTTGGTATTCTTGTCGGTGGATCTGCTTATCAGGTTGTCAGACTAACTAGTGCGCGTGAAAGCCTCGCCAGGTCGCGATGGGGTTCTCCGGGTTCAGTCGAGGGCGGGCAGGTCTATTTTCAGGCGCTTGGCCGAAGCGCGCAGGTGCGCTTCGGCGCAGGCGGCAGCGGCGTGGCGGTCGCCGTCGGCGATGGCCTGGTACAGCGCCTGGTGTTCGCGATTGGCGTCTGCCGAACCCCCCACTAAGTGAGTGGCGGAGTTTTCCCAGGCATTGCGGCGCGCGGCGGCCAATTGGCCGCCGAGGAAATCATGGAAGGCCACGAAGTAGTCGTTTTTGCTGGCTTCGGCGATGGCGCGGTGGAAGGCGACGTCGGCGGCGGCAGCGGCGGCTAGATCGTTACGCTTGTCGAGCATCTGCTCGAGGGCCTTGGCAATGCTCGCCAGGTCGGCGGCGTCGCGGCGGCGGGCGGCGATGGCGGCGGCTTGGGTTTCGATCCACAGGCGCATCTCGAACATCTGCACCAGGTCCGGCTTGCGCCCGTTGCTGCCGGGGAAGCGGAACACCGTGCCATTGGGCGTTTGCGAAATGTACGAGCCGAGCCCGCGGCGAGCGATCAATACACCGTCAGCCTTGAGCTGAGCCACAGCCTCGCGCACCACCGAGCGGCTGACATTGAGCTGCTCGGCCAGTTGCTGTTCGGTGGGCAGGCGCGATTCGGCGGCCAGGCGGCCGGAATCGATCTCTGCGCGGATGGCGCTGACGACCCGTTCTACCAGGGTGTCTGGGCGCTGGAGCTCTAGCATGGACGGTGATGCCTATTGATCAGGTTGTCAGACAATGCCTGTGAGGGAGGTTGGCTGTCAATTGTTTCAGTGAGTGGTGTGTTGACAGTGCTGGCCTCATCGCGGGCCAAGTCGCAGCGCGAACCGCCGCTCCCACAGGGCTAGCGCTAGTCCCGCGATGAGGCCAGCACCTTCAGTCCATCACTCAGAGCTCGCTGACGTAGGTCCCGGTGCCTTCGAGGATGATCCGCAAAGTCTCCTCGACTTCAGCCAGGTCGGTACCTTGGCTGGTCAACACGATCTCCAGGGTGTCATCCCCCTTCAGCGCATCGGTATCCCCCGCAGCCACTTC
The DNA here is from genome assembly GCF_014268815.2 of Pseudomonas urmiensis. NCBI lineage: Bacteria > Pseudomonadati > Pseudomonadota > Gammaproteobacteria > Pseudomonadales > Pseudomonadaceae > Pseudomonas > Pseudomonas urmiensis. The sequence continues at coordinate 3,173,488 of NZ_JABWRE020000001.1, read as the reverse complement.
CAGCAGCAGCCGTTCGGCACTGAGCGTCACCTTCAGCCCATCCAGAGTGGAGGGCTCATCATCCAGGGTCAGGTCGACCGTGTCTTCGTCTGGATAACGGGTGAGCAAGAACATCTGGCCCTTGTCGCTGTGGCAGCACAGGGTCGCCATGTTGTCTTCCTCGTCATCGCAAGGGGTGGCGAAGAGCAGGGCGGTTTTCAGTTGCATGGGCAGCTCGGGTCAAGTGAAGTGAAAGTGAATTCTGCCAGTCTTGGGCGGATCCATAAACGAATGTTACCGGCCATTGACCGAATATGTCGCAGCGCTGCAAGCCGGGATGACCGCTCAGTCGTTAAGCTGCCCAGTCGATGGGTTCGCGTAAAGGCACAGCCGCAGGCAGTCGCTTTTGCAGGTACCCATCGTGCAATGGATGAGTGTGCCGATCACGCTCAACGCCCGGTTTCATCGTCCTGTTTTGCCGTGGGTTAGCTATGGTTGATCCATGCAAGGCGGACGCGCACGACGCTTCTCTTACAAAACAAAGCCCAAGCGGAGTACCACAGATGGCGTTCTTCACCGCAGCCAGCAAAGCCGACTTCCAGCATCAACTGCAAACGGCCCTGGCGCAGCACATCAGCGAGCAGTCACTGCCACAAGTGGCGCTGTTCGCCGAACAGTTCTTCGGCATCATCTCTCTGGATGAACTTACCCAGCGCAGGCTTTCCGACCTGGCTGGCTGCACCCTCTCTGCCTGGCGCATCATCGAGCGCTTCGATCCGCAAACCCCGCAAGTGCGGGTGTACAACCCCGATTACGAACGCAACGGCTGGCAGTCGACCCACACCGTGGTCGAAGTGCTGCACCATGACCTGCCGTTCCTGGTCGACTCGGTACGCACCGAGCTCAACCGCCGTGGCTACAGCATCCATACCCTGCAAACCACCGTGCTCAGCGTGCGTCGCGGGGCAAAGGGCGAGCTGCTCGAGCTGCTGCCCAAGGGCACCCAGGGCGAAGGCGTGCGGCATGAGTCGCTGATGTACCTGGAGATCGACCGCTGCGCCAATGCCGCCGAGCTCAACGTGCTGTCGCGCGAAATCGAGCAGGTGCTGGCCGAAGTGCGCGTTGCCGTGGCTGATTTCGAGCCGATGAAAGCCAAGCTGCGCGAGGTCGTGGCGCTGGTCGAGCAGACCCCATACCCGCAGGCGCAACACGAGAAGACCGAGGTCAAGGCTTTCCTCGAATGGTTGCTGGACAACCACTTCACCTTCCTCGGCTATGAAGAATTCACCGTCCAGGGCGATGCCGAAGGGGGTCGGATCGACTACGACGAGCAGTCCTTCCTCGGCCTGCCGCGCCGTCTGCGGGTGGGTCTGACGCCTGAAGAGCTGCGCATCGAAGACTACGCCGTCACCTACCTCAACGAGCCGCTGCTGCTGTCGTTCGCCAAGGCCGCGCTGCCCAGCCGCGTGCACCGTCCGGCCTACCCGGACTACGTGTCGATCCGCCAACTGGATGCCGACGGCAAGGTCATCAAGGAATGCCGTTTCATGGGCCTGTACACCTCCTCGGTGTATGGCGAGAGCGTGCATGCCATCCCCTACATCCGGGTCAAGGTGGCTGAAGTCGAGCGACGTTCCGGCTTCGATCCGAAGGCGCACCTGGGCAAGGAGCTGGCCCAGGTGCTGGAAGTGCTGCCGCGCGACGACCTGTTCCAGACGCCGATCGACGAGCTGTTCAGCACCGTCATGTCGATCGTGCAGATCCAGGAGCGCAACAAGATCCGGGTATTCCTGCGCAAGGATCCGTACGGCCGCTTCTGCTACTGCCTGGCGTACGTACCTCGCGAGATCTACTCGACCGAAGTGCGGCAGAAGATCCAGCAGGTATTGATGGAGCGTCTGAAGGCCAGCGATTGCGAGTTCTGGACCTTCTTCTCCGAGTCGGTGCTGGCGCGCGTGCAGCTGATCTTGCGAGTCGATCCGAAGAATCGGATCGATATCGACCCGCAGCAGCTGGAAAACGAAGTGATCCAGGCCTGCCGCTCGTGGCATGACGACTACTCGACCCTGGTGGTGGAGAACTTCGGCGAGGCCCAGGGCACCAACATCCTGGCCGACTTCCCCAAAGGCTTCCCGGCCGGCTACCGCGAGCGCTTCGCCGCCCATTCGGCGGTGGTCGACATGCAGCATGTGCTGGCCTTGAGTGAAAGCAAGCCGCTGGCGATGAGCTTCTACCAGCCGCTGACCCAGCTCGGTGAGCGCCTGTTGCACTGCAAGCTGTACCACGCCGACACGCCATTGGCGCTGTCGGATGTGTTGCCGATCCTGGAAAACCTGGGACTGCGGGTGCTTGGCGAGTTCCCCTATCGCCTGCGCCATGCCAGCGGTCGCGAGTTCTGGATTCACGACTTCGCCTTTACCTATAGCGAAGGCCTGAGCCTGGATCTGCAGCAGCTCAACGACACCCTGCAAGATGCCTTCATCCACATCGTCAAGGGCGACGCCGAAAACGACGCCTTCAACCGCCTGGTGTTGACCGCCGGACTGCCGTGGCGCGACGTGGCGCTGCTGCGTGCCTACGCCCGCTACATGAAGCAGATTCGCCTGGGCTTCGACCTGGGCTACATCGCCAGCACTCTGAACAACCACACCGACATCGCCCGCGAGCTGACCCGGTTGTTCAAGACCCGCTTCTACCTGGCGCGCAAGCTCACCCAGGATGATCTGGACGACAAGCAATTGCGTCTGGAGCAGGCGATCAACAGTGCCCTGGACGACGTTCAGGTACTCAACGAAGACCGCATCCTGCGCCGCTACCTGGACCTGATCAAGGCCACCCTGCGGACCAACTTCTACCAGCCTGATGGCAATGGCCAGAACAAGTCGTACTTCAGCTTCAAGTTCAATCCCAAGCTGATCCCCGAGCTGCCCAAGCCGGTACCCAAGTTCGAAATCTTCGTTTATTCGCCACGGGTCGAGGGCGTGCACCTGCGCTTTGGCAACGTTGCTCGCGGCGGTTTGCGCTGGTCGGACCGTGAAGAAGACTTCCGCACCGAAGTGCTCGGCCTGGTCAAGGCCCAGCAGGTTAAGAACTCGGTGATCGTGCCGGTCGGCGCCAAGGGCGGCTTCCTGCCACGGCGGTTGCCGCTCGGTGGCAGCCGCGACGAGATCGCGGCTGAAGGGGTCGCCTGCTACCGCATCTTCATTTCTGGCCTGCTCGACATCACCGATAACCTCAAGGACGGCGGCGTGGTGCCACCGGCCAACGTGGTTCGCCACGATGATGACGATCCGTACCTGGTGGTGGCCGCAGACAAGGGCACGGCAACCTTCTCTGACATCGCCAACGGCATCGCCATCGATTATGGCTTCTGGCTCGGCGACGCCTTCGCCTCGGGCGGTTCGGCCGGTTACGACCACAAGAAAATGGGCATCACTGCCCGTGGCGCCTGGGTCGGCGTGCAGCGCCACTTCCGTGAGCGTGGCATCAACGTGCAGCAAGACCCGATCACCGTGATTGGTGTCGGCGACATGGCCGGTGACGTGTTCGGCAACGGCTTGCTGATGTCCGACAAGCTGCAACTGGTGGCGGCGTTCAACCACCTGCACATCTTCATCGACCCCAACCCGGACCCGGCTAGCAGCTTCGCCGAGCGCAAGCGCTTGTTCGACCTGCCACGCTCGGCCTGGAGCGACTACGACACCAGCATCATGTCCGAAGGCGGCGGGATCTTCCCGCGCAGCGCCAAGAGCATCAGCATCAGCCCGCAGATGAAGGAACGCTTCGCCATCGAAGCCGACCGCCTGACGCCGACCGAACTGTTGCACGCGCTGCTCAAGGCGCCGGTCGACCTGCTGTGGAACGGTGGCATCGGCACTTACGTCAAGGCCAGCAGCGAAAGCCACGCCGATGTCGGCGACAAGGCCAACGATGCCCTGCGGGTCAATGGCAACGAGCTGCGCTGCAAGGTGGTGGGCGAGGGCGGCAACCTGGGCATGACCCAGCTTGGCCGGGTCGAATTCGGCCTCAATGGCGGTGCGACCAACACCGACTTCATCGATAACGCCGGCGGCGTCGACTGCTCCGACCATGAGGTCAACATCAAGATCCTGCTCAACGAAGTGGTGCAGGGCGGCGACATGACCGAGAAGCAGCGCAACCAGCTGCTGGGCAGCATGACCGACGAAGTGGCCTCGCTGGTGCTGGGCAACAACTACAAGCAGACCCAGGCGCTGTCGCTGGCGGCGCGTCGGGCCCGCGAGCGGATTGCCGAATACAAGCGCCTGATGGCTGACCTTGAGGCGCGCGGCAAGCTCGATCGGGCCATCGAGTTCCTGCCTTCGGAAGAGCAGCTCAATGAGCGCCTGGCTGCTGGCCAGGGCCTGACCCGTGCTGAGTTGTCGGTATTGATCTCCTACAGCAAGATCGACCTCAAGGAGCAGTTGCTCAAATCGCTGGTGCCGGACGACGACTACCTGACCCGTGACATGGAAACTGCGTTCCCGCCGTCGCTGCTCAGCCAGTTCGGCGAGGCCATGCGGCGTCATCGCCTCAAGCGCGAGATCGTCAGCACCCAGATCGCCAACGACCTGGTCAACAACATGGGCATCACCTTCGTCCAGCGGCTCAAGGAGTCCACTGGCATGAGCCCGGCCAACGTTGCCGGGGCCTATGTGATCGTGCGCGACATCTTCCACTTGCCGCACTGGTTCCGCCAGATCGAGGCGCTGGACTACCAAGTCCCGGCCGAGATCCAGCTGACCCTGATGGACGAGTTGATGCGCCTGGGCCGCCGTGCGACCCGTTGGTTCCTGCGCAGCCGGCGTAACGAGCAGGACGCCGGTCGCGACAGCGCCCACTTCGGGCCGAAGATCGCCCAGCTGGGGCTCAAGCTCGACGAGTTGCTCGAAGGGCCGACCCGCGAACGCTGGCAGGTGCGCTACCAGGGCTTCGTCGAGGCTGGCGTGCCGGAGTTGCTGGCGCGGATGGTCGCTGGCACGACCCATCTGTACACCCTGTTGCCGATCATCGAGGCCTCGGATGTCACCGGCCACGATCCGGCCCAGGTCGCCAAGGCGTTCTTCGCCGTGGGCAGTGCGCTGGACCTGACCTGGTACCTGCAGGAGATCAGCAACCTGCCGGTGGAGAACAACTGGCAGGCCCTGGCCCGCGAGGCGTTCCGCGACGATATCGACCTGCAGCAGCGGGCCATTACCATTTCTGTGTTGCAGATGGTCGATGCGCCAGAAGACATGGACGCCCGCGTGGCCCTGTGGGCCGAGCAGCACCGGGTGATGGTCGAGCGCTGGCGCGCGATGCTGGATGATCTGCGCAACGCTACCGGGACCGACTACGCGATGTACGCAGTGGCCAACCGCGAGCTGGTGGATCTGGCCATGAGTGGCCAGGCGGCGGTGGTGCCTTCCTGAGCCCTGAGGTGAGCTAAACCAAAGCCCCGGCAGCGATGCCGGGGCTTTTTCATTCGCAGTTCAGTTGTCTGTTGCGGTTGTAGATTGCGCTTGCGTGGGCGCGGGCTTGCCCCGCGATAACCATGCACAATTCACTGACGCTATCGCGGGACAAGCCCGCTCCCACGCAACTTCGAGAAAACTGCTGGCTTGCTTGAATCTTTGCTCTCCCGCGGTCGCGCCAACCTCAGTGGTTACTTGAACCGCCGCTCAACCCCTTTCTCGACCAAGATCTTCGCCGAAATCTCTTCCACCGAAAAATGCGTCGAGTTGATGTTGGGAATGTTCTCCCGGCGGAACAGATTCTCCACCTCGCGCACCTCGAACTCGCACTGGGCAAAGCTGGCATAGCGGCTATTGGGCTTGCGCTCGTGGCGAATGGCGGTCAAACGATCCGGGTCGATGGTCAGGCCAAACAGCTTGTTGTGATGCTTCTTCAGCACCGCCGGCAGCTGCAGGCGCTCCATGTCATCCTCGGTCAGCGGGTAGTTGGCCGCACGAATGCCAAACTGCATCGCCATGTACAGGCAGGTTGGGGTCTTGCCGCAGCGCGAGACACCCACCAGAATCAGGTCGGCCTTGTCGTAGTAATGGGTGCGGGCGCCGTCGTCGTTATCCAGGGCGAAGTTGACCGCTTCGATGCGCTCCATGTAGTTGGAGTTGCCGCCGATCGAATGGGATTTGCCCACCGAATACGACGAATGGGCAGTCAATTCTTGCTCGAGCGGGGATAAAAACGTCGAAAAGATGTCGATCATGAAGCCATTTGAGGTCGCCAGGATCTCACGAATGTCCTGGTTGACGATGGTGTCGAAGATGATCGGGCGCACGCCGTCACGCTCGGCCGCAGCGTTGATTTGCTGGACCATGGTCCGCGCTTTGTCTGGGCTGTCGATGTACGGGCGGGTGAATTTATTGAAGCCGATGCTATCGAATTGGGCGAGCAAACTTTGACCCAGGGTCTCGGCAGTGATGCCGGTGCCGTCGGAGATGAAAAACGCGGTTCGTTTCATTTGCACCCTAGGCCTTAAGCTGATGACGTTTCTTGGATATGATAAGTTCGGTTTGCCGAATGCGGCTGTCGGCATTCTCACTTATTTTCCAGGTCCAGGCCACAAGCGTCCGGCCCAGTCAATTCAGGCAGGCGGGCGCCCTTTGAGCTTTTCCAACACAGTTAGTGGAGAGATCACCTTGGTAGAGTACGTAGTTTCCCTCGATAAGCTCGGCGTCCATGATGTGGAGCATGTGGGGGGCAAGAACGCATCCCTGGGCGAGATGATCAGTAACCTCGCCGGTGCCGGCGTTTCGGTGCCGGGCGGCTTTGCCACTACGGCTCAGGCGTACCGCGATTTTCTCGAGCAGAGCGGGCTGAACGACCGCATCCACGCCGCGCTCGACGCGCTGGACGTCGATGACATCAATGCCCTGACCAAGACCGGCGCACAGATTCGCCAGTGGGTCATGGAAGCCGAGTTCCCCGCGCGCCTGGATTCGGAAATCCGAACAGCCTTCGCTGCCATGGCCGCCGGCAATGACAACATGGCGGTCGCCGTGCGTTCCTCGGCGACCGCCGAAGACTTGCCAGACGCCTCGTTCGCCGGCCAGCAGGAAACCTTCCTGAACATTCGCGGCGTCGACAACGTCATCCGCGCCGCCAAGGAAGTGTTCGCCTCGCTGTTCAATGACCGTGCCATCGCCTACCGCGTGCACCAGGGCTTCGACCACAAGCTGGTGGCCTTGTCCGCGGGCGTGCAGCGCATGGTCCGCTCGGAAACGGGCACCGCCGGTGTGATGTTCACCCTCGACACCGAGTCGGGCTTCCGCGACGTGGTGTTCATCACTGGCGCCTACGGCCTGGGCGAAACCGTGGTGCAGGGTGCGGTCAACCCTGACGAATTCTACGTGCACAAGAACACCCTGCAGGCCGGCCGCCCGGCTATCCTGCGGCGCAACCTGGGCAGCAAGGCGATCAAGATGATCTACGGCGACGAGGCCAAGGCCGGTCGTTCGGTCAAGACCGTCGAAGTCGACCGTGCCGAACGCGCGCGCTTCTGCCTGACCGATGCCGAGGTCAGCGAGCTGGCCAAGCAGGCGATGATCATCGAGCAGCACTACCAGCGGCCGATGGACATCGAGTGGGCCAAAGATGGTGATGACGGCCAGCTGTACATCGTTCAGGCCCGTCCTGAGACCGTGAAGAGCCGCGCCAGCGCCAATGTCATGGAACGCTACCTGCTCAAAGAGAAGGGCACCGTGCTGGTCGAAGGCCGCGCAATCGGCCAACGCATCGGCGCTGGTAAAGTCCGGGTGATCAACGACGTGTCCGAGATGGACAAGGTCCAGCCAGGCGACGTGTTGGTTTCCGACATGACCGACCCAGACTGGGAGCCGGTGATGAAGCGCGCCAGCGCTATCGTCACCAACCGTGGCGGGCGTACTTGCCACGCGGCGATCATCGCGCGTGAGCTGGGTATTCCGGCTGTAGTGGGCTGCGGCAACGCCACCCAACTGCTCAAGGATGGCCAGGGCGTTACCGTCTCCTGCGCCGAAGGCGATACCGGTTTCATCTTCGAGGGTGAACTGGGCTTCGACATCAAGCAAAACTCGGTCGATGCCATGCCTGACTTGCCGTTCAAGATCATGATGAACGTCGGCAACCCAGACCGTGCTTTCGACTTCGCCCAGCTGCCCAACGCCGGTGTCGGCCTGGCGCGCCTGGAGTTCATCATCAACCGCATGATTGGCGTGCACCCCAAGGCACTGCTCAACTACGCAGGCTTGCCAGCGGAGCTCAAAGAGAGCGTCGACAAGCGTATTGCCGGCTACAACGACCCGGTCGGTTTCTATGTCGAGAAGCTGGTCGAGGGCATCAGCACCCTGGCGGCGGCCTTCTACCCGAAAAAGGTCATCGTGCGCCTGTCGGACTTCAAGTCCAACGAATACGCCAACCTGATCGGCGGCAAGCTGTACGAGCCGGAAGAAGAGAACCCGATGCTGGGCTTCCGCGGCGCCTCGCGTTACATCAGCGAGTCGTTCCGTGACTGCTTCGAGCTAGAGTGCCGTGCACTCAAGCGTGTGCGCGACGAGATGGGCCTGACCAACGTCGAGATCATGGTGCCGTTCGTGCGCACCCTCGGCGAAGCCAGCCAGGTCGTCGACCTGCTGGCCGAAAACGGCCTGGCCCGTGGCGACAACGGTCTGCGCGTGATCATGATGTGCGAGCTGCCATCCAACGCCATCCTGGCTGAAGAGTTCCTTGAGTACTTCGATGGCTTCTCCATCGGCTCCAACGACCTGACCCAGTTGACCCTGGGCCTGGACCGCGATTCGGGGATCATCGCTCACCTGTTCGACGAGCGTAACCCGGCCGTGAAGAAGCTGCTGGCCAACGCCATCCAGGCGTGCAACAAGGCTGGCAAGTACATCGGTATCTGCGGCCAGGGTCCATCGGACCACCCAGACCTGGCCAAGTGGCTGATGGAGCAGGGCATCGAGAGTGTGTCGCTGAACCCGGACTCGGTACTCGAGACCTGGTTCTTCCTGGCCGAAGGCCAAGGCGCAGCCTGATCCAGCCAATGCGCAGGCACCTTCGCGTGCCTGCGCCCGTTTTCTTCGGGGCGAGTTCCAGTGATGGTTCGCGCCCTTTTTCATACAAGTACCTTATGCAAAGCAGCAGCACCCTTTTCCCCGTGGCCTTGCAAAGTGCCGAGCGCCGCGGCGATCTCAGTGAGGACGTGTATCGGATCAAGGCCGGCAACAGCCCCGACCCGAGCGTCGAGCTGGCCGTGACCCGCCTAGGGCTAGCCGACCATAGCCGTGGCCCGGGCGTGCCGGTGATTCTTCTGCATGGCAGTTTTTCCAATCGGCGCTTCTGGTTCTCGCCCAAGGGCGTGGGCCTGGGCGCCTTTCTGGCGCGTGCCGGGTTCGATGTATGGATTCCGGAGATGCGCGGCCATGGCTTGTCGCCACGCAACCGCCAGTGGCGCCATAACCGGGTGGCCGACTATGCCCGCTACGACCTGCCCTTGATTGCTGCGTTCGTGCAGGAACAAGCCGGCCAGGCGCCGCATTGGCTTGGCCATTCATTGGGTGGCACTACCTTGGCTGCGGCCTTGGGCGGCGGTTATCTGGAGCCGGAACGGGTCGCCAGTGCGGCGTTCTTCGGCACCCAGGTCAGCCGCGTCTATTGGCCGTTGAAAGTGCCGACGGTGGAGTGGGGCGCGCGCCTGGTGCTCAAGCGCTTTGCGCAGATTTCCGGCTCGCGGCTCAAGCGTGGCCCGGAAGATGAACCGATCGGCCTGGCGCTGGAAAGCATGCGCTGGCATGGCCTGTTCGGCCGCTTCGGTGGCAAGGACGGCGACTGGTGGGCCGGCTTGGCGCAGGTTGATGTGCCGGTGCTGGCGGTGGCCGGGGCGGGCGATTTCCAGGATCCGGTGTGGGCCTGTCGCAAGTTGTTCGATCAATTAGGTGGCGAGCGCAAGCAGTTTCTGCGGCTGGGGCGCGAAGAGGGCTTCGAGCCGTTCGGACACGTCGACATGCTGGTCAGCAAGGCCGCTCAGCAGCAGGTGTGGCCGTTGGTGGAGGGGTGGCTGCGCGATCCAATGGCGCAGGTGCACGGGGCTGCGGCGGTTTCGCAGGTGGTGCCAGCGGTCTAGCGTGTGGGTGGCTATTTGTCGTCTCATCGCGGGGCAAGCCCGCTCCCACGCTGTTCGACTCGCAGGACAATGGCGTGGGAACGGGCTTGCCCCGCGATGAGGCGCCAATCAATCTGACTGCTCGGTCCCGGATGACTGCGACACCGTCCCCGGTGTAGCCTTGCACTCAACCCTTGTTTTCGTTGTGCCTGACAGGAGCTTTCCCATGCAGCATTACGTAACGCCCGACCTGTGCGATGCCTACCCAGAGCTGGTCCAGGTACTGGAGCCGATGTTCAGCAACTTCGGTGGTCGCGACTCTTTTGGTGGGCAGATCGTCACCATCAAGTGCTTCGAAGACAACTCGCTGGTCAAAGCCCAGGCTGAACTGGACGGCAAAGGCAAGGTGCTGGTAGTCGACGGTGGTGGTTCGCTGCGCTGCGCACTGCTCGGTGACATGATCGCCGACAAAGCGGCAAAAAATGGCTGGGAAGGCTTGGTGATCTACGGCTGCGTGCGCGACGTCGATGTGCTGGCGCAGACCAACCTCGGCGTCCAGGCCTTGGCCAGCCACCCGATGAAGACCGACAAGCGCGGCCTGGGTGATCTCAACGTCAATGTGACCTTTGCCGGGGTGACCTTCCGCCCGGGTGAATACGTGTATGCCGACAACAACGGCGTGCTGATCTCGCCAAGCCCGCTGAAAATGCCGGAGTGATGCGCCGCGCGCGCTGATGGAGCGTCAATGTTCGAGGAAGACAACGCGCAGTGGGGGCTGGTCCATGCTCTGGTGCTCGATGGCAAAGGTGGCGCGCGTTCTATCGCTCGGACCGAATTGGATAGCTTGCAGTTGCAGCCGCAGGAGAGCCTCTGGCTGCATTGGGACCGCAGTCATCCGCAGACCCGCAGCTGGTTGCTGCGCGAAAGTGGCCTGAGCGAATTCAGCTGCGATCTGCTGCTGGAAGAAAACACTCGTCCACGTCTGCTGCCGTTGGCCAATGAACAAGTGTTGCTGTTCTTGCGCGGGGTCAACCTCAATCCGGGCGCCGAGCCCGAAGACATGGTGTCTGTGCGCATCTTCGCCGAGGCACAGCGGGTCATCTCGCTGCGCTTGAGGCCACTGCGTGCCAGCGATGAAATTCTCCAGCTGCTGGATCAAGGGCGCGGGCCGAAGTCGGCGTCCGAGCTGCTGTTGCTGATGGGTGAGCTGTTGACCGAAAAGGTCCAGGCCCTGGTCAGCGATCTGTCCGAGCTGGTCGATATCGAAGAAGAGAAGGTCGAATCCGACGAACGGTATAGTCCAGAGCACGGCAGCCTGCAGCAGATTCGTCGACGTGCCGCAGGCTTGCGACGGTTTCTGGCGCCGCAACGGGACATCTATGCCCAGCTTTCCCGCAACAAGTGGAGCTGGTTCGCCGATGCCGATGCCGATTACTGGAACGAGCTCAACAACAGCCTGATTCGTTATCTGGAAGAGCTCGAGCTGACCCGCGAACGCGCGGCGCTGGTGCTGGAGAGCGAGGATCGGCGGCGCAGCGAGCGGATGAACCGGACCATGTACCGCTTCGGTATCATCACCTGTATTTTCCTGCCCATGAGCTTCATTACCGGCTTGTTGGGCATCAACGTTGGGGGTATCCCCGGTGCCGACAGCCCCTATGGCTTCCTGTTCGCCAGCCTGGTGGTATTGGGCCTGGCGCTGGGCCAGTGGTGGTTGTTCCGCAAGCTGCGGTGGGTGTGAATGGTGCATTTTGAAACAATCGTCATGCTGCGCCGTGTGACCCATCGCCTGGCGCCCTCGTCTTTGACTGACACTGCGCGAGGTGCCTATGCACGATCCGTTTGAACAATCGTTGCGCGACCTGCTCAACGCGTCGCCATCCGGCCAGGACCGAGACGACGCTGCGTGCCTGGGGCGCGTGCTGAAAACTGCCAACCGCCAGGTTGGTGCCGGCGTTCTGTTCAGCCTGCTTGGCCGTTGGGGCCAGGCGCTGATGATCGCCGTGAACAATGGCTCGGCGCATGTTGCGCCGGTGCGCCGCACCGCTGCCGCTGGCAGCAAAGCTGATAAGGCCGATTGAATATGGAACTCGATCTCTGGACCCAGAGCCTGGTCACTGCGATGACCGCCCTTTGGACCAAGGTAGCGAACTTCATCCCCAACCTGTTCGGCGCGCTGGTCGTGGTGCTGCTCGGTTTCGTGGTGGCCAAGCTGCTCGACACGCTGCTGTCCAAGCTGCTGGCCAAGTTCGGCCTGGACCGCTTGATGAGCGGCACCGGCCTGACCAAGATGCTCAGCCGGGTCGGCATCCAGGTGCCGATCTCGACCCTGATCGGCAAGATCGTCTACTGGTTCGTACTGCTGATCTTCCTCGTCTCGGCGGCGGAATCGCTCGGCCTTGAGCGGGTTTCGGCGACCCTGGACATGCTTGCGCTGTACCTGCCCAAAGTGTTTGGCGCAGCCTTGGTACTGCTTGCCGGTGTGCTCCTGGCGCAACTGGTCAACGGCCTGACGCGGGGTGCGGCTGAAGGCATTGGCCTGGAATACGCAGCCGGCGTTGGGCGGATTGCCCAGGGCCTGGTGATCATGATTGCGATCTCGGTGGCCATCAGCCAGCTCGAGGTCAAGACCGACTTGCTCAACCACGTCATCGTCATCGGTTTGATTACCGTTGGTCTGGCAGTTGCATTGGCCATGGGGCTGGGTAGCCGGGAAATCGCCGGGCAGATCCTGGCCGGAATTTACGTTCGCGAACTCTATCAAGTCGGCCAGCAGGTGCGGATTGGAGAGGTCGAAGGGCAGATCGAAGAGATCGGCACGGTCAAGACGACGTTGCTGACCGATGATGGCGAACTGGTGTCGTTGTCGAATCGAGAACTGCTTGAGCAGCGAGTCGATAGCCGCTAACCGCACAAAAGCTGTTAATGTATGCCGCCGCGAAAAACCGACCCTTTGGGGCGGCGCGGCGAATTGACCTGACTGTCGGCCAGATCCGTTTTGAATAAAGTTCACTCGCTGCCCATGCGCTATGACCCCCGCGAGCTCACCGACGAGGAGTTGGTGGCGCGTTCGCATGAGGAGCTGTTTCATGTTACTCGCGCCTATGAAGAGCTCATGCGGCGCTACCAGCGGACCTTGTTCAACGTCTGTGCGCGTTACCTTGGGAACGACCGGGATGCGGACGATGTCTGTCAGGAAGTGATGTTGAAAGTGTTGTACGGCCTGAAGAACTTCGAAGGTAAATCGAAGTTCAAGACCTGGCTCTACAGCATTACTTACAACGAGTGCATCACCCAGTATCGCAAGGAGCGTCGTAAACGAAGGCTGATGGATGCCCTTAGTCTTGACCCTGTTGAAGAGGCGTCTGAAGACAAGGCTCCAAAGCCCGAAGAGAAGGGTGGCCTGGACAAATGGCTGGTGCATGTTAATCCGATCGATCGGGAAATCCTGGTGCTGCGATTTGTCGCAGAGCTGGAATTCCAGGAGATCGCCGATATCATGCACATGGGCTTGAGCGCAACCAAAATGCGTTACAAGCGTGCGCTCGACAAGCTTAGAGAGAAATTTGCAGGTGAGGTTGAAACTTAGTGACCGGCAAATGTCTCTAACCACCGGCGAGTTCTGCTAGACTAGCCGTCGAGTTGTCCCCCGGATTTTGGTGGGACCGCTTAACTATCACCAGATGGGGATTTAACGGATGAAATTGAAAAACACTTTGGGCTTGGCCATTGGCTCGCTCGTAGCTGCTACTTCGTTCGGTGCTCTGGCTCAAGGCCAAGGCGCTGTCGAAATCGAAGGTAACGTCACCAAGCAGTACTACGACAGCGAGCGTAACTTCAAGAACGACGGCACCAATCCTGGTGTTCGCCTCGGTTACTTCCTGACCGACGACGTTTCCCTGGATCTGGGCTACAACGAGACCCACAACGCTCGTGGCGAAGTCTTCAACAAAGACATCAAAGGTTCCAAAACCAAGCTGGACGCCACCTACCACTTCGGTACCGTTGGCGACGCGCTGCGTCCGTACGTCTCCGCTGGCTTCGCCCACGAGAGCCTGGGCCAAGCTACCCGTAGCGGCCGCGACCACTCCACCTTCGCCAACGTTGGCGCTGGCGCCAAGTGGTACATCACCGACATGTTCTTCGCCCGTGCTGGCGTTGAAGCCATGTACAACATCGACAACGGCAACACCGAGTGGGGCCCAACCGTTGGTCTGGGTCTGAACTTCGGTGGTAGCGGCGGCAAGCAGCCTGCTCCTGCTCCTGCTCCAGTTGCTGAAGTTTGCTCCGACAGCGACAACGACGGCGTTTGCGACAACGTCGACAAGTGCCCAGACACCCCGGCCAACGTTACCGTTGACGCCGACGGCTGCCCGGCAGTTGCCGAAGTCGTACGTGTTGAGCTGGACGTGAAGTTCGACTTCGACAAGTCGGTCGTCAAGCCAAACAGCTACGGCGACATCAAAAACCTGGCCGACTTCATGAAGCAGTACCCGTCGACCACCACCACCGTTGAAGGTCACACTGACTCCGTCGGTCCAGACGCTTACAACCAGAAGCTGTCCGAGCGTCGTGCCAGCGCTGTCAAGCAAGTGCTGACCCAGCAGTACGGTGTTGAATCCAGCCGTGTTGATTCGGTTGGCTACGGTGAGACCCGTCCGGTTGCTGACAACGCCACCGAAGAAGGTCGCGCTGTTAACCGTCGCGTTGAAGCGCAAGTAGAAGCTCAGTCCAAGTAATTGGTTTGAGGTTCATGAAAAACCCGGCCTAGGCCGGGTTTTTCTTTGCCTGAAATTCGTCCTGGGTGCTAGCTGGCCAACTGCTGTTGCAGGGTCTGCTGGGCGGCGTGTCCGACGACTTCGCCAATCACCAGGATCGCAGGGCTTCGCAGGCCGAATGCATGGGCATCTGAGCCCATTCGCTGCAGCTGGCTGCGGCATTCGCGCTGATTGGGCAGCGACGCGTTTTCGATCATCGACACAGGCGTATCGCCAGGCATGCCGGCGCTGAGCAAGCCTTGGCGGATCTCCTCCAGGCGGGCGACGCCCATGTACACCACGAGCGTAGTGCCGCCCTGGGCTAGTCCTGCCCAATTCAGCTCGCTGTCATCCTGGGTGTGTGCAGTGACCAGCGTCACCCCGCGGCTGACGCCACGCAAGGTCAGGGGGATACCGCACTGGGTCGCGCCGGCCAGTCCTGCGGTAATGCCATTGACCACCTCCACTTCAATGCCGTAGCCCTGCAACCACAGTGCCTCTTCGCCGCCACGGCCAAAGATGCACGGATCTCCGCCTTTGAGCCGCACTACGCAACGACCCTGGCGGGCATGGCGCAGCATCAGCCGTTGAATGAACGCTTGCGGCGTCGAGCGACAACCGCCGCGCTTGCCCACGGCAATCACTCGCGCCTGCGGGCAGTGCTCGAGCAGCGCCGGATTGACCAGGTCATCGATCATCACCACCTGGGCCTGGCGTAGCGCACGTACCGCCTTAAGGGTCAGAAGCTCAGGGTCGCCGGGGCCTGCGCCCACCAGCCAGACTTTTGCATGCATTGGGGTGTTCCTCATCAGCAGCGCCGCTCAGCCTTTGAACAGGCAGAACAGCGCAATCAGGTTGAACAGCATCGATAGCAGCGCCAAGGTCCGCCAGACTTTCAGCGGTTCGCGCTCAAGCAACGGCCGAGGGCGGCCGGTCAGCTCCTGGCGGTCACCGCGTTCGAGCAACAACAGCCACTGCTCAGCGGTTTCGAAACGCTGCGCAGGGTCTGCGGCGACGGCCTGCTCCAGGTTGCGCTGGAGCCACTCGGGAAGGTCTGGGCGATAGCGCGCCGGGTTGATCGGGTTGTTGAAACGCGGGTGCTGGAACGCTTCGATTTCGCCGTAGGGGTAGTGCCCGGTGAGCAGCTGATACAGGGTTACGCCCAGCGCGTAGAGGTCTTGGCGGGGGCTGGGCGGTTGCCCTTCGAACGCTTCCGGGGCGATGAACGAGGGGGTTCCGGGCAGATCATGCGGGGCGTCTTCGGAGAGACCTGGGCAATAGGCCAGGCCGAAGTCCAGCAGGCGCAGCTGACCGTCTTCGCCCAGGTGCAGGTTGTCCGGTTTGATGTCCCGGTGCAGCAGGTTGCGTCGGTGCAGCACGCCTACCGCTTGCAGCAACTGGCGGGCGACCTCCAGCCATTGCACCAGCGGCAGCGGGCCGCTTTCGGTCAGCAGGGTCGCCAGGGTCTGCCCTGGATATTCGCGCATCAGGTAGTACAGGTGCTGGCGATGGCTGGCGGCATGCACCTCGGGGAAATGCCGGCCTGCAACGCGGCGCAGGAACCATTCCTCTTGCAGCAAACGCTGCGCGGCGCCGGCTTGTGTTTCTTGGCCAGTGGGCAAGGTCTTCAGTAGCCACGGGTGACCTTGGCTGTCGTGAACGCGGTACAGCAGTGACTGGCGGCTGCGCGCCAGTTGCGCATCGACCCGCCAGCCATCGATCAGTTGCCCTGGGCGCAGCGCTGTCGGCACAGGCCACTGTTGCAGTTGTGCCAGGGTGTCTCCCAAGTTTGCTGGCCCCAGTTGCTCGATCCGCACCAGCAGGGCGCTGGCGTTGTCTTGGCTGCCGCACAGATGAGCGCTGGCCACCAGCGTATTGGCCGCCTCCTGTAGATCAGCGTGCTCGCGCAGCACCGAGAGGATGCCTTGGTCGCCCAGGCTGGCCCACACCCCGTCGCTGAGCAGCAGGTAGCTTTCGCCGCTGTGCAGCTCGCCTTCGAGGTAGTCGACCAGCAGGTGCTGATCCAGCCCCAAGGCGCGCTTGAGTACATGCTGCATGCCGGGTTGATCCCAGACATGGTCTTCGCTCAGGCAGTGCAAGCGCCCCTGGTGCCAGCGATAGACCCGGCAGTCGCCAACGTGGGCCAGGGTGAAGCGCCGCCCGCGGATCACCAGCGCGCTCAAGGTGGTCAACAGCGGTTGGCCACTGCCCTGGGCGCGCAGCCAGCGGTTTTGCGCCAGCAGCAGGCGATCGAGCGCCTGCGGCACGGCCCAGGTCGCCGGGGTGGCATAGTAATCCAGCGCCAGCGCCTGCAGGCTGGCTCGCGCCGCCAGGCCGCCGTCGGCGCACTGGCTGACGCCGTCGGCGAGGGCGAACAGATAGCCCTTGCTGGCAGCCAGCTCCGGCGCCGGGGTGACCAGGCGCAAAGCGTCCTGGTTTTCCGCGCGCGGGCCGGTGGCCGTGGCTTGGGCAAAGCTCAGTTGCAGGCTCATGTTGGCTGCCTCAGACCCGTGCCGCGGTGACCGCCGCCGAGCCCCAGGTGGTGCGCCAGCGTTGCTTGACCCCATGCAGGCCGAACCAGGCCAGCAGGCCGAGGCTGGCGAACAGCCACAGCCCCAGCTGATAGTCGCCAGTGTGCTGCTTGATCATGCCCAGGCCTGCGGCCAGGATGAAGCCACCGATGCCGCCGGCCATGCCGATCAGCCCGGTCATCACGCCGATTTCCTGGCGAAAGCGCTGCGGTACCAATTGGAACACCGCACCATTGCCCGCACCAAGACCGAGCATGGCGCTGACGAACAAGGCCAAGGCCGCGGCAGCGCTGGGCAGGTTGAAGCCGACCGCAGCGATGCACACTGCGGCTACGCTGTACATGCCCAGCAGGGTGCGGATACCGCCGAAGCGGTCGGCCAGGGCGCCGCCCAGCGGGCGCATCATGCTGCCGCCAAAGACGCAGGCGGCGGTGTAGTAACCGGCAGTCACCGGGCTCAGCCCGTACTGGTCGCTGAAGTAGCCGGGCAGGGCGCTGGCCAGGCCGATGAAGCCGCCGAAGGTGACGCTGTAGAAGAACATGAACCACCAGCTGTCACGATCACCCAGCGCCTTGAAATAGTCGGCCATGGCTTTGGGCTTGGGGCGTTGTGGGGCGTTGCGTGCCAGCCAGGCGAACAGCACCAGGGTCAGCAGCAGCGGGATCAGGGCGAAGCCGAACACGTTGTTCCAACCAAAGGCTGCCGCCAGCGCCGGGGCCAGCAGTGCGGCGAACACGGTGCCGGAGTTGCCGGCACCCGCGATGCCCATGGCCTTGCCCTGGTGTTGTGGCGGATACCATTGCGAAGCCAGTGGCAGCGAGACCGCGAACGAAGCGCCGGCAACCCCGAGGAACACGCCGAGCAGCAACGCCTGCTCATAGCTGTGTACACCCAGCAACCAGGCACAGGCCAAGGCCAGGATCACTACCACCTGACCGAGCAGGCCGGCGGTTTTTGGCGACAGGCGATCGACCAGCATGCCCATCGCAAAGCGCAGCAGTGCGCCAGCCAGGATCGGTGTCGCGACCATCAGGCCACGTTGTTGCGGGCTCAGTTGCAAGTCGGCGGCGATCTGCACCGCCATGGGGCCAAGCAGGTACCAGACCATGAAGCTCAGGTCGAAATACAGGAACGCGGCGAACAGGGTAGGCACATGCCCGGACTTCCAGAAACTCGTACTCATCGAACACCTCGCGCGGCTTGCAACGGTAGTCATGCCCTGTCTGTGCAGGGCCGGAACGAAAAAGACGCCGCTACCCGATCCACCACAGTGGAGGGGAGAGCGACGTCTTTGTCGGAGGGTTGGGCAACCGCCGTTGGCTACCTGTGGTATTTGTTCAGCAAGAGCCGGGCCAATCTTGAGCCGGCTGTTTTGGCTTGTCAGTGCCAGTCAGCGTTTACTGGCCGCAAGGCTCAGCCCAGCATCTCGTGCATGGCAATAATCTGCTCGGCCACCTGTATCAGCTTCTGCTGTTTGCTCATGGCCTGGCGACGCATCAGGGTGAAGGCCTGCTCCTCGTTGCAGTCCTTCATCTTCATCAGCAAGCCCTTGGCCTGCTCGATGCGCTTGCGCTCGGCCAGTTGCTGGTCGCGCGCCAACAGCTGGGCCTTGAGCGCCTGGTCGCTCTCAAAGCGGGCCATGGCTACATCCAGGATCGGCTGCAGGCGGGCGCTATGGATGCCTTCGACGATGTAGGCGCTGACCCCAGCCTGGATCGCCTGGCGCATCACCTGCGGGTCGTGCTCATCGGTAAACAGCACGATGGGGCGCGGTCGATCACGGCTGACCAGCACCACTTGCTCCATCACATCCCGCCCCGGTGACTCGGTATCGATCAATACCACATCGGGACGCACCGTTTCGACGCAGGCGGGCAGGTCGATGGTCAGCCCGCCAGCTTCGATGACCTCGAAGCCGGCTTCGACCAGTGCGGCCTTGAGCCGGCCAACTTTCTTTTCGGTGTCGTCGATCAGCAGGATGCGTAGCATGTTCGTCCCCCTCACAGACCGACACGGGCGCTGGGTGTTTCAGCCATGGCATGCAGGCGAAAGCTGCGCGCATAGCCGTGGGGATCGCTGCCATCCCAGCGGATGCCGTCGATCAGCAGGCTGCTGCGCATTGGCAGCTCAGCGCAAGGCACGCCGAGTGCTGCCGCAGCTTCCCGGTAGAGCGCCAGCTGCTGCACCTGGCGAGCGACGTCGAGGTAATCAGGGTCTTCGCGCAAAAGACCCCAGCGGCGGAACTGAGTCATGAACCACATGCCGTCGGACAGGTACGGCAGGTTGGCCCGGCCTTGGTCGAACAGGCGCAGCGCATGCCGGTCTTGCCAGCGGTTGCCCAGGCCGTCCTGGTAGTCGCCGAGCAAGCGCGGCTCGATGTTTTCCAGCGGCGTATCCAGGTACGCCTTGCCGCTGAGCAACTGGGCGGTGCTGCGGCGGTTTTCCGGGCTCTGCTCGATGAAGCGGCTGGCGGCGAGAATGGCTGTGATCAAGGCTCGGGCGCTGTTGGGGTATTGCTCGGCAAAGGCGCGCGCGCAACCGAGGACTTTTTCTGGATGATCTGGCCAGATCGACTGACTGGTGGCCAGGGTGAAACCTTGGCCTTGGGCCACGGCATCGGCCGACCAGGGTTCGCCGACGCAAAAGCCATCGATACGCCCGGCCTGGACGTGAGCGACCATCTGCGCCGGTGGCACCACGACACTGTGCACGTCGCGCAGTGGATGAATGCCTTGGCTGGCCAGCCAGTAGTACAACCACATCGCGTGGGTGCCGGTGGGGAAGGTCTGGGCGAAGGTCAGTCGTGGGCCATTTTGGTGCGCAAGCCTGGCCAGTGCTTCAGGGCTGGTCACGCCCTTGCGTTGCAGGGCCGGCGACAGGTTGATCGCCTGGGCATTCTGGTTGAGGCCCATGAGCACCGCCATGTCGCTGGCCGGTACTCCGCCGATACCCAGGTGTACGGCGTAGATCAGGCCATATAGGCAGTGCGCCGCGTCGAGTTCGCCGCTGACCAGTTTATCGCGCAGGCCGGCCCAGGAGGCCTGGCGCTTGAGGTTGAGGGTCAGGCCCTGTTGCTGGGCAAAGCCTTGGGTGGCTGCGACCACTACCGAAGCACAATCGGTCAGAGCCATGAAGCCAATGTCCAGGCTGGGCTTTTCCGGTGCATCGCTGCCGTTGACCCAGGCCAGAGGTGTTGCGCGGGGGAATGTATTCACGAAGCTCCTCGCCCGTACTGAATAGGCTTTGAAGCCTGAGCGAAGCAAGCGATATGCCAGAGGTGCGGTAAAGGCCTGTCGCGGCGGCGGCGTGCTGGCTATAATCGCCCCCTCACTCACCCCCGAGTCTTGCCCGCCCATGTATACCCTGGCCCGCCAGCTGTTGTTCAAGCTTTCTCCGGAAACCTCCCACGACCTGTCCCTCGACCTGATCGGCGCAGGTGGCCGGCTGGGGCTCAATGGCTTGCTGTGCAAGCAGCCGGCAGCAACCCCGGTGACCGTCATGGGCTTGAACTTCGCCAACCCGGTGGGCCTGGCCGCGGGCTTGGACAAGAATGGCGCGGCCATCGATGGCTTCGCCCAGCTGGGTTTTGGCTTCGTCGAGATCGGCACCGTGACCCCGCGTGCGCAACCGGGCAACCCCAAGCCGCGCCTGTTCCGTCTGCCAGAGGCGAGCGCGATCATCAACCGCATGGGCTTCAACAACCTAGGCGTCGATCATTTGCTCACGCGGGTGCGGGCTTCGCGCTATGACGGCATCCTGGGCATCAATATTGGCAAGAACTTCGACACCCCGGTCGAGCGCGCGGTTGACGACTACCTGATCGGCCTGGAGAAGGTCTACAACGACGCCAGCTATATCACCGTCAACGTCAGCTCGCCGAATACCCCGGGCCTGCGTTCGCTGCAGTTCGGTGACTCGCTCAAGCAACTGCTCGATGCCCTGGCCGTGCGCCGCGAGCAACTGGCGAGCGAGCATGGCAAGCGCGTGCCGATGGCGATCAAGATCGCCCCGGACATGACCGATGAAGAAACTGCCCTGGTAGCGGCGGCCTTGCTCGAGTCGGGTATGGATGCAGTGATCGCCACCAACACCACGCTGTCTCGCGAAGGCGTCGAAGGCCTGCCGTTCGGCGGCGAGGCGGGTGGGCTGTCGGGGGCTCCAGTGCTGGAAAAAAGCACCCACACGGTGAAGGTGCTGGCGGGCGAGCTGTCCGGGCGGATGCCGATCATCGCTGCGGGCGGGATTACCGAAGGCCGGCATGCTGCCGAGAAGATCGCCGCGGGTGCGAGCCTGGTACAGATCTATTCGGGCTTCATCTACAAGGGCCCGGCGTTGATTCGCCAGGCGGTGGATGCCATCGCTGCCATGCCGCGCCAGTAACGGCGGGGCATAAAAAAGGGCCCCATCAAGGGGCCCCTGGGCCGTAGCCCGCCGCCCGGATGGGGCGTGCATGGTGACTCGAATTCAATGTCCTCGTTCAGCCAACGGCGTGATTTTCGTTGAGTCTATGGATGCCAGCGGTGCCGGTCATACCGTCCCAGTTATCTCCGCGACCTTCGCGCCAGCCGTTGATCCAGGCCTGGCGAACGGATGGAAGGGTGAAGGGGCAAAGTTCGCGAGATTTGCCGGTGACCCCATACTGGTAGCCACGTGAATATGCTCTTTCCAACGGATCACGCTTAAGTCTTCTCATAGGGTGTTGCCCTCACTTGTTGACTGTAATGTCCCGTCGGCCTCTCTGAGGCCGGGCAGAATCTTTCTGCCGGTTTTGCGCTCGCTGCCGGCGTCGCGAGCAGAAGTGTCGTTCCATTGCGAAACGACCTGAGTTCAGTTCTAACGAATGCGAGTCACAGTGTGAATGATCGATTTGTCATAAGGACGTAACCTTTCTGCCGATGAAAGGATAAGTAAATAAATGCGACTCAACCCTGTTTAGGCTTTAGCCCGCTATGATCAGGGTTTAGTGGCGGTTGCAGTCATTTGGCCATTGTTTCCGGCACATGACTGAAATAATTGGTAATGCGACGAAGGGTCACGCCTTCCCCGCGAACCCACGAAATTTTCACACTGCCCGACGATCAAAGCGTTTTCACCCAGGTGAGTGCTTAACTGTCGGGTGGCCTGGCGCTTGCTCTGCACGCAGCGCCACCCGAGCGCCTGTGAAAAGGGCGCTCGGGTAAACATCGGCGGGACGATGCGTCGACCCGTCACTTAAATAGCCAAAGGCTCTGGATTACTCATGTCGGACCGTTTCGAACTTTATCTCACCTGCCCCAAGGGCCTGGAAGGCCTGCTTGCCGAAGAGGCCCGTGGCCTTGGTCTGGAGGAGGTGCGTGAGCACACCTCGGCGATTCGTGGCGAGGCCGACATGGAAACCGCCTACCGCCTGTGCCTTTGGTCGCGCCTGGGCAACCGCGTGCTGCTGGTCCTCAAGCGCTTCTCGATGAAGAACGCCGATGACCTGTACGACGGCGTCAACGCCGTCGACTGGCAGGATCACCTGACCGCCGATGGCACCCTGGCCGTGGAGTTCAGCGGGCATGGTTCGGGGATCGACAACACTCACTTCGGCGCCTTGAAGGTCAAGGACGCGATTGTCGACAAGCTGCGTAACCGTGAAGGGCTGCGTCCTTCGGTGGACAAGCTCAACCCGGACTTGCGCGTACATCTGCGCCTGGACCGTGGCGAGGCGATTCTCTCGCTCGACCTCTCCGGGCACAGCTTGCACCAGCGTGGCTACCGCCTGCAGCAAGGCGCCGCGCCGCTGAAAGAAAACCTCGCGGCGGCCGTGCTGATCCGCGCCGGCTGGCCGCGAATTGCCGCCGAAGGCGGCGCCCTGGCCGACCCGATGTGCGGCGTGGGCACGTTCCTGGTCGAAGCGGCGATGATCGCCGCCGACATCGCCCCCAACCTCAAGCGCGAGCGTTGGGGTTTCAGCGCCTGGCTCGGTCACGTGCCGGCGCTGTGGCGCAAGGTGCACGACGAGGCGGCAGCCCGCGCCGAGGCTGGCTTGGCCAAGCCAGCGCTGTGGATTCGCGGTTATGAGGCCGATCCACGGCTGATCCAGCCGGGGCGCAACAACGTCGAGCGTGCCGGCCTGGCGGACTGGGTGAAGATCTACCAGGGTGAAGTCGGCAGCTTCGAGCCGCGTCCTGACCAGAATCAAAAAGGCCTGGTCATCAGCAACCCGCCTTATGGCGAGCGCCTGGGTGACGAAGCCAGCTTGCTCTACCTCTACCAGAACCTTGGCGAACGCCTGCGCCAGGCCTGCCTGGGTTGGGAAGCTGCGGTGTTCACCGGTGCGCCTGAGCTGGGCAAGCGCATGGGGATCCGCAGCCACAAGCAATACGCCTTCTGGAACGGCGCGTTGCCGTGCAAACTGCTGCTGTTCAAGGTTCAACCAGATCAGTTCGTCACTGGCGAGCGTCGCTCGTCCGAGTCGCAAGAAGTCGACAGCCCACGTCCGCTGGCGGTGGCCAGTGAACCGGCGCGGTTGTCCGAAGGCGCGCAGATGTTCGCCAACCGCTTGCAGAAAAACCTCAAGCAACTGGGCAAGTGGGCCCGCCGCGAGCAGGTCGATTGCTACCGCCTGTATGACGCCGACATGCCCGAGTACGCCCTGGCGGTCGATCTCTATCAGGATTGGGTGCACGTGCAGGAATACGCCGCACCGCGCTCGATCGACCCGGACAAGGCTCAAGGCCGTCTGCTCGATGCCCTGGCGGCCATTCCCCAGGCGCTGGGCATCGATCCGCAGCGTGTGGTGCTCAAGCGTCGCGAGCGCCAGAGTGGCACCCGCCAGTATGAGCGTCAGGCTACCGAAGGGCGCTTCCAAGAAGTCAAGGAAGGTGGCGTCAAGCTGCTGGTCAACCTCACCGACTACCTGGACACCGGGCTGTTCCTCGACCATCGCCCGATGCGCATGCGCATCCAGCGCGAGGCTGCCGGCAAGCGCTTCCTCAACCTGTTCTGCTACACCGCCACTGCCACTGTGCATGCCGCCAAAGGCGGCGCGCGCGACACCACCAGCGTCGACCTGTCCAAGACCTACCTGGACTGGGCGCGGCGCAACCTGTCGCTCAATGGCTATTCCGATCGCCATCGCCTGGAGCAGGGCGATGTAATGGCCTGGCTGGAGAACTGCCGCGAGAGCTACGACCTGATCTTCATCGACCCACCCACCTTCTCCAACTCCAAGCGTATGGAAGGCGTGTTCGATGTGCAGCGGGACCACGTGCAGTTGCTCGACCTGGCCCTGGCCCGTTTGGCGCCGGGTGGCGTGCTGTACTTCTCCAACAACTTCCGCAAGTTCCAGCTCGACGAGAGCCTGAGCGCACGCTACGCCGTGGAGGAGATCAGCGCCCAGACCGTCGACCCGGACTTTGCGCGTAACAGCAAGATTCACCGGGCATGGCGTTTGCAACTGCGTTGAGGCGACGAGGTACATTGCGTCGCTAGTGGCCAATGGCTATAAATAGCTAGGGCCGGACAATTCGCAGGACGCTGACGTGACGAGAATGCTCTATGTCCAAGTGTGGCGTGCGTGCGAAGGTGTTCGGCCTGTTCAGCCAGGCGCTGTCCGCTTGGGCGGTCGCCCTGGTGGCCCTGGTGGCTGGCGGCCTGCTCACGGCCGCCCTGGCCATTGCCGCACAGACCTTCTACAAGCAGCAGTTGCGCCAGCGCTTCGAGCTGCTGGCCAATGAGCGCTACAGCCGCATCGCCGAACGCTTCGATGATCAGGAGCAGCGCCTGGATGGGCTGCGCCGATTCTTCAGCTACTCAAGCGAAATCACCCCGCGTGAGTTCGATGGCTACGTCAAACCGCTGTTGCATCGCACCCAGGCCTATTCCTGGGCACCCAGGGTAGAAGTCGGGCAGCGAGAAAGCTTCGAGCGTCAGGCCAGTGCCTGGCTCGGCCAGCCTTATCACATCCGCGATCAGGACGCGCAAGGCGTGTTGCAGCCAGCAGCGGCGCGCGAGCGTTTTTATCCCGTGCTCTATACCCAGGCGGCGACGTTGCAGTGGCAACCCTATGGCCTGGATCTGCTCGGCCAGCCGCTGCGTGAAGCCACATTGGCGCGAGCGTCGGCGCCGGGGAGCATGGCGGTGTCGGCCCCGTTGGACATGATCAATGTCGAGCCGGTGTATGCCCGTGGCCTGCTGATGGTGGCGCCAGTCTTCGCCGAGCGCGGGCCAGACAATGCGCCCAGCGGCTATGTCATGGCGCTGCTGAGCATGCGCCAGCTGATCGCCGAGGGCCTGCCGCCGCCGGCCGACGATAACCTGGTGGTGCGCATACTCGACACCTCCGGGAGCAATGGCCAGGAAGCGCTGTACGACTCGCAGAATCCGGTCGCGCAGATCCCGATGGCCAGCAACCACTTGCTGCATTTGGCCGATCATCACTACCAGCTGTCGATCCGGCCCAGCCAGGCTTTTTTGCAGGCCAACCGTTCTTCGGCGGTGCACACCGTGGCATTGCTCGGAGGTCTGCTGAGCGTGTTGCTCAGCGCCTTGCTGTACAGCCTGTTCAGCCAACGTCAGCGCGCCTTGCGGCTGGTCGAACAGCGCACGGCGCAATTGCGCATCAGTGAACAATCCCTGCGCGGCACCCACAACCAGTTACGCAGTGTGCTCGATGCAGCGACCCAGGTGGCAATCATTGCTACCAGCCTCAAGGGTGTGGTCGGCACCTTCAATGCCGGCGCCGAACGCATGCTGGGCTACTCGGCCGGTGAGGCGGTTGGACAGCTGAACCTTGCCGACTTGGTCGAAGCTGAAGAACTCGGCCAGCGAGCGCATGCCTTGACCGTGCGTTACGGGCGGGAGATCGCCGGCGGCCAGGCAATGTTCGCCGAAACCGTGCAAAAGGCCGGCGCAGAGCCCGGCGAGTGGACTTTGGTGCGCAAGGACGGCAGCCACTTGTTGGCCAATATGCTGGTGACTGCGGTGCTCGACGAGCAGGGCTTGTGGGTGGGCTATCTGGCGATTTGTATCGACGTGACCGAGCGGCGTCGGGTGCATGAGGCGCTCGCTGCGCGTGATCGGCTGCTGGAAAAGCTCAGCGCCGAGGTGCCGGGAGGTATCTACCAGTACCGCCTGGATGCCGACGGGCATTCGTGCTTTCCCTATGCCAGCCAGGGTTTGTACGACATCTACGAGGTCGACCTGCAGTTGTTGGGCGAGGATGCGACGGTGGTATTCGAGCGCATTCATCCGGACGATCTGGAGCGGGTACGGCGTTCGGTGCGTTACTCGGCCGAGCATCTGTCGCCGTGGCGGGAGGAGTATCACGTGGTTCTGCCGCGGGCCGGGCTGCGCTGGGTGAGGGGCGAGGCGACGCCGGAGATTGGCGATAACGGCTGCACCTTGTGGCATGGCTATCTGACGGATGTGTCTGATACCAAGCGGGTTGAGGAAGAGCTGCGAGCGCTGTCGATCACTGATGTGCTGACCGGTATTCATAATCGTCGCTACTTCCAGGAGCGGCTCAAGAGCGAGCTGGAACGGGCCCAGCGTGAGGGTCTGGAGCTGGCGGTGATCATGCTCGATATCGACCATTTCAAGCGCATCAACGATGAGTATGGGCATGCGGTGGGTGACCATGTGTTGCGTAGCCTGTGCCAGCACATTGGCCAGCGGTTGCGCCGTAGCGATGTGTTTTGCAGGTTGGGTGGGGAGGAGTTCATGGTGCTGTGTCCGGGGAGTGATGCTGAGCAGGCGCGGTGGTTGGCGTTGGAGTTGTGGCAGGGGGTGCGGAGTTTGGCGATTGAGGGGGTGGGGCGGGTTACTGCGAGTTTTGGGGTGGCCGGGTGGCGGTCGGGGGAGGGGGCTGATGCTTTGTTGTTGCGGGCGGATGCTGGGGTTTATGCGGCTAAGCAGGCGGGTCGGGATCGGGTTGAGGTGGTGTTGCTTTGAGGGGTTAGTGGCTGATTTCCTGATTTCCTGATTTGTCTGATTCCATGTGTTTTGTGTGATTATCCATTCACGATGGTGACATTTCGGCACCCTTCCGCCCTTACGGCGGGTCACTTTTGGCAAACGCCCCAAAAGTAACCAAAAGGTCTGCGCTCCACCATCCGGCCCTACGCTGCGCTTCGGGTCCCCTCGCTTCGGTGCCTTCCGGGCCCGCGCGGCCTACGATTTGCTGCGCAAATCTACATCTCGCGCCTTCGGCTACGCCGAAGGGTGCTGACGCACCTGGCCCTACAGACACCTACGCTCGGCCTCCTGAAGTCGCGAAGTTAGTAGCGGCGCCTGGGCTGGCGTTATCTGGCGATAGTGGCAGGTGTGGTGGATAGTTGGACGTCATCGCGGGGCAAGCCCGCTCCCACGGGTCACCGTTAACCAAGAGCTGCGTGGTATCTGTAGGAGCGGGCTTGCCCGCGAAGAGGCCGGAACAAACAACACAAAAGAAAAATTCAAACCTTGGCTGTGGCTTCTGCGAGAGCGTAGCGATTCGCTGCTCTTGATCTTCGTGCGCGCAATTCCAGGCGACGCAGATTCGCGACTTCAGGAGGCTGAGCAGAGGTGCCTGGAGGGCCAGGTGCGCAGCACCCTTCGGCGTAGCCGAAGGCGCGAGATGTAGATTTGCGCAGCAAATCGTAGGCCGCGCGGGCCCGGAAGGCGCCGGCGCGAAGGGACCCCGGAGCGCAGCGCAGGGGCCGTATGTAGGAGCGAGCGGTTTTGCTTACTTTTCCCAAGAGAAAAGTAAGCCGCCGTAAAGGCGGAAGGGGCCAGTGGCATTGCCCCATCAAATGGATAAGCCCACGTCCAAAAAAGCCCAATGTCTATACTCCCAAGCTCCCGCCTACCCCCGCGAAGAGGCCGGAACAAACAACACAAAAGAAAAATTCAAACCTTGGCCTTGGCCTTGGCTTCTGCGAGAGCGTAGCGATTCGCTGCTCTTGATCTTCGTGCGCGCAATTCCAGGCGCCGCAGATTCGCGACTTCAGGAGGCTGAGCAGAGGCGTCTTGATCTGGCCTAATGATTTTGGACACCTTCTACGGGCGCTATGATGGCGCCCAATTGGAGGCAAAATCAGTGCGAAAGTCATACTCGAAAGAACAGAAAATCCGGGCTGCTGAGATGGTGCTCGACGGTGGTCAATCAGTACCCGAAGTCTGTGAAATGCTTGAAATTGGGCCTACAGCCCTGCGTCGCTGGGTTGAGCAAGTGCGCAAGGAGCGAGAGGGCAAGGTACCGGCTGGAGCCAAGGCTATCACCCCGGATCAACAACGAATCCAAGAGTTGGAGGCGTTGGTTCGGCAGAAAGACCGAGATATCGAAATCCTAAAAAAGGCCAGTGCTCTCCTGCTTCGGGACTCCAAAGATCGTTTTCGCTGATCAACGAGCTGAGTGAGCAATACGGTATCGTCGAATGCTGTCGCGTGCTTGGGGTCAAGCGCAGCAGTTTCTATGCATGGCGCAAACGCCAAGCCCGGAAAAATCCAGAGCGGGATCAGTTACGCTCGGCTGTAGAGGGCCATTTCAAAGTCTCTCGAGGTTCGGCTGGATCGCGAACACTAACCGAGGAACTGCGGCGTGACGGCCATAAAGTCGGACGCTACAAAGTGCGTAGTCTGATGCGTGAAGCTGGCCTGAAATGCAGGCAGCGCCGGCCGCACCGGTACCGTTCTTCAGGCGCGGAAGCGCTGATTGCAGAAAATCAGTTGAAGCGGAATTTCAAAGTTTCGACGATCAACGAAGTGTGGTGTGGGGATGTGACCTATATCCAGGTTGGCAAGCGCTGGCTGTACTTGGCAGCTGTGCTCGACCTGTACGCACGACGGGTGGTGGGCTGGGCATTTTCAATGATTGCGGACGCCAGGCTGGCCTGCAGCGCGCTACGCATGGCGGCCGAATCCCGCGGCAAGCCGAAGGATGTGATGTTTCATTCCGACCAGGGATGCCAGTACACCAGCCACAAGTTCAGGGCTGCACTTGAAGAGTACGACATGAATCAGAGCATGAGCCATCGAGGACAATGCTGGGATAACGCCGCCATGGAGCGCTTTTTTGGGGCCCTGAAGTCAGAGTGGATTCCCGCAGGGGGTTATGAAACCGAAGCACAGGCGCGGGCTGACGTTCAGGCTTATTTGGTCCGCTACAACCTGAAGCGCCTCCACAGCTACAACGGTTATCAAACCCCGGTAGCCATGGAGAAAAAGCTCAAGGATGCGGCATGAAACCTTAACTGGTGTCCAAAATAAGTTGACCAGTTCATCTGGAGGGCCAGGTGCGCAGCACCCTTCGGCGTAGCCGAAGGCGCGAGATGTAGATTTGCGTAGCAAATCGTAGGCCGCGTGGGCCCGGAAGGCGCTGGCGCGAAGGGACCCGTAGCGCAGCGCAGGGCCGTATGTAGGAGCGAGCGGTTTTGCTTACTTTTCCCAAGAGAAAAGTAAGCCGTCGTAAGGGCGGAAGGGGCCAGTGGCATCGCCACATCAAATGGATAAGCCCACGTCCAAAAAAGCCCACTGTCTATACTCCCAAGCTCCCGCCCACCCCCGAGGACCCCCGCCATGCCCCTGAAAAAAACCGGCACCTGCCTCTGCGGCGAAACCCACCTGAGCGCGACCATCGACAACACCCAAATCAGCGCCTGTCACTGCAGCATGTGCCGCAAATGGACCGGCGGCCCACTGCTGGTCGTACACTGCAGCAGCCCCCCGCTGATCGAAGGCCGCGCGCCAAGCGTCTACGATTCCTCCGACTGGGCCCAACGCGGTTTCTGCGGCAAATGCGGCACCCACTTGTACTACCGGCTCAAGGCCAACGACTTCTACGCCATCCCCGTCGGCCTGCTCGATGGCGAGGAAGCCTGGGACTTCGATCTACAGATATTCGTCGAACAGAAACCCGCCTGGTACTGCTTCAAAAACCAGACCCGGGAGCTGACCGGCCAGCAAGCCTTCGATGAGCTGAGCTAGCTCACACTTGGCGCAACAACCATTCGGCAAACACCTGGGCGGCCGGTGAGGGCAAGGTCTGGCGGTCATGCACCAGGTAGTCGGCCTGGCCGGTACGTACCTCGAAAGTCGATACCGGTTGGATCAAGCCGCTGTTGATCCGATCCCGGGCCATCGACTCCCAGCCCAAACCGACCCCCATGCCCTGCATCACCGCATCGAACACCAGATTCACCTGGTTGAAGGTCAGCGCATCGGCCGGGGCTTGGTAACGCACGCCGAAATGACCGAACCAGTCATGCCAGTCCAGGCAGTTCCAGGCCGAGGCGTCGAGCTGGATCAAAGTCAGGGCCTGCAACTGCTCCAGCCTCTCGACCTGGCTTAGGTCCCAGCCGCTGCTGGCAATCGGGTAGACCACCTCGTCGAACAGCTTGCGCGCCTGCAGCGAACGCCATTGGCCATGCCCGTAGAGAATGCCGAAGTCGTAATCGGCGATCAGGCTTTCGTTGATGTCGTTGCTGGCATGAATGTTCACGGTCAGCTCAGGATGCTGTTCGTTGAAGCGCAACAAACGCGGAAACAGCCAGTACTGGGCTACCGCATGGGTGCAGATGACGCTGACATGGCGATCGCCATGGCCGCTCTTGAGCCGCTGGACGTGAGCCAGAAGCTTATCCAGCATCGGCTCGACAAAGCCATGAAAGTGCTCGCCAGCGCTGGTCAAGCTAATGCCGCGGGCGCGGCGTTCGAACAGTTGCGTGCCCAGCTCGTCTTCGAGCAGGCGGATCTGCTTGCTCACCGCGCTCTGGGTCAGATACAGCTCGCCCGCCGCGCGGGTGAAACTGCCGGTACGGGCCACCGCCTCAAAGGCAATCAGGGTGTCGAGAGGCGGCAGGTGACGGCTGTAGCGGCTCATTGGCGATCCGGATCATTGTAGTTGTTCGCCCATCTTAGCTATTCCGCTACGGAATGGCTGCATGAGCAATGATCTTTTGCCGCACAGCGACTCGGCAGGTAGCCTGCGCGCATCTTCAAAGGGGAGCAGACAGGTGAAACGCGGTGTGATGTATGCCGGCATGGCCGGGGCGTTGTGGGGCATGGTGCTGATGGTTCCTGAGCTGTTGCCCGAATTCAATCCGATGCTGCTCAGCAGTGTGCGCTACCTGATGGTGGGGGTGATCTCGCTGTTGCTGGCGCTGCCGATGGCGCGTCAGCTGCGGCAGCTGACCCTGGTCGATGGGTGGATGCTGCTGCGCCTGGCGGTGATCGGCAACCTGGTGTACTTCGTTTGCCTGGTGGCGGCCATCCAGCGCCTGGGCGTGGCGCCGGCGTCGTTGATCGTCGGCGTACTGCCGCTGACCATTACCTTGTATGGCCGTAACGACAGCGGCGCAGTACCGCTCAGGCGCCTGGCCGGTCCGCTGGCGTTGATCCTCGCGGGCATGCTGTGCATCAACCTGCAGACCTTCGCTTTCGCCCCGGGGGCGTTGGCCGACAAGCTCATGGGCCTGCTGTATGCCTTGGTGGCCCTTGCTTGCTGGACCTGGTACGCCGGGCAGAACAGTCGCTACCTCAAGCAGTGCGGCCACTTCGACAGTCATCAATGGTCGGTGCTGTGCGGGGTGATGACCGGTTTGGCCAGCGTGGTGATGGTCGCGGCCTTGGCCATCTGGCAGCCGCAGCAGTTGCACGTCGAGGCGCCGATGGCGCGCTGGTGGTTGTTCTGGGCCTGTAGCCTGGGCTGTGCCCTGCTTGGCTCATGGCTGGCCATGGCGCTGTGGAATGCAGCGTCCAAGCGCTTGCCGTTGACCTTGAGTGGCCAGTTGATCGTGTTCGAGACCTTGTTCGCGCTGCTCTACGCCTTCCTTTGGCGCCAAGCGGGGCCGAGCGTGCTGGAAGCGGCGGCGATCGTGCTGGTGATTGGCGGCGTGCTGTGGTCGATGCGCCAGCACGAGGCGCCGCCTGAGCTTGCCAAACCGGTGCATTCCTGAGAAAACGGCGCCTTACGTTTGCCCTAAGAGAGAACGCCATGAGCGACCCATTGCAGATCATTGACCTTGAGCCCGGCGACGGCAAGACCGTGGTCAAAGGTGCCCTGATCACCACCCAATACACCGGCTGGCTGGCTGACGGCAGCGAGTTCGACTCGTCCTGGTCGCGTGGCAAGCCGTTCCAGTGCGTGATCGGCACCGGTCGCGTCATCAAGGGCTGGGACCAGGGCCTGATGGGCATGCGTGTGGGCGGCAAGCGCAAGCTGCAGGTGCCGGCGCACCTGGGTTATGGCGAGCGCACGGTCGGCGCCATCCCGGCCAACTCAGACCTCACGTTCGAGATCGAACTGCTCGAAGTCCTGACCCGCGACGACTGACACCAACGTTTCCCGGGAATGACTTCATTTGGCAAAGTTACCCGCCTAAAGTGAATTTTGCTCACGCAAGGTGGTCAAGGATGGGCCTCGTCTGGGAGTTGGTGTGCAACCCATCCCGGGCGACGAGCATGGAATGCAGGCACGGACGCCTCCCTTTTTTTGCCGGATGAGTCCATCGCCATGAAGTTGCCGCAGTTTATGCGACGCCGTCATCTGTTTCTCGCCGCGGCGCTTGCCGCGATTCTCGTACCCTTGAGCCTGGATGTGGTGGAAAGTCACGACCAGCCCGCCGATGGCACGCAGACCCTGGTGTTCCTGCGTCACGCCGAAAAGCCCGGCGAGGGCCTGGGTCAGTTGAACTGCCAGGGACTCAATCGCGCCCTGGACCTGGCCACCTTGCTGCCCGAGCGTTTCGGCGATGCCGACTACGTGTTCGCCGCCAATCCTTCCCGGCATGTCGAGGAGGGCAGCCAGGACTTGCGCTACAGCTACATTCGCCCCTTGATGACCATCACCCCCAGCGCTATCCGCCTGGGCCTGCCGGTCAATATCGACTTCGGCGCCAATGATTACGACGAACTGGCCGACGAGTTGTTGAGCGACAAGTATCGCAACGCCACGGTCTACACCGCCTGGTCGCACGGCTACTTGCCGGACCTGATCAACGCCGTGGCCGGCAAAGCCCTGGGTGATGAGCGGGTGATCACCCAGGACTGGAACAATGACGATTTCGACACCCTGTATGTGCTCACCCTGACCTGGTACGACGGCGAAGCCAGCCTGCTTAGCCGCAATGTGCGCCAGGGCCTCGATGGTGGCAAGAAGACCTGCCCGACCTGATCAGGGCTAGCCCTGGCTGGTGAGCGCAGCCCGGAATCTGCGATGCTTGCGCGGTGGATTCGAGCGAGGAGCAGGGCATGGGCAAGCGGGTAACCGTGATTGGCGGTGGGGTGATCGGCCTGGCCAGCGCCTACGCGCTGGTGCGTGAAGGCTGCCAGGTCGAGCTGATCGAAGCGCGCGACAGCCTGGCCAGCGCCACCAGCTTTGCCAATGGCGGGCAATTGTCTTATCGCTACGTGGCGCCGCTGGCCGACGCCGGTGTGCCGTGGCAGGCGTTGGGCTGGTTGCTGCGCAGTGACTCGCCGTTGCGCCTGCGCCTGCGTCTGGACCCTGCCCAGTGGCGTTGGTTGGCCGCCTTCGTGGCGGCGTGTCGCGGCTCGGTCAACCGCCGCAATGCTGCCCAGTTGCTTGAATTGGCGTTGCACAGCCAGGCGGTCATGGCGCGTTGGCGCGAAGAGGACCATCTGCACGGATTTGCCTGGCGGCGCAACGGCAAGTTGGTTGCGTTTCGCACCCAGGCGGCGTTCTCTCGGGCTTGCGCGCATCGGCTCGACCCGGCCACTCAACAGATTGTCGCTGGCGCCGAGCTTGGCGTGCTCGACGCGGCGCTGGCCGATGCGCCGTTCATCGGCGGGGTGTATACCGCAGACGAAGAAGTCGCTGACTGTCATCGCTTCTGCCAGGTGCTGGCGGAGCATCTGCGCGCTTCAGGGCGATGTGAGTTTCGTCTGGGCCAAGCGGTCACTGGGCTGCGGCACGATGGCAGGCGGGTGACGGCAGTGGAATTGGCTACTGGGCAGCTGGACGTCGAGCACCTGCTGTTGTGCGCCGGACATCGCAGCCCGAGCTTGGCGCTGCCGGGGCTGAAGCTGCCGATCTATCCGCTCAAGGGCTATAGCCTGACTGCGCCAGTGCTGGCGCAGCATCGGGCTCCGCAGGTGAGTGTCACTGACTATGAGCGCAAGATCGTCTATGCCCGGCTGGAGAATCAGCTGAGGGTGGCGGCGATGGTGGATATCGTTGGCTTCGACGATGCTGTCGATCCGCGCAGGTTGCGCAGCATGCAGCGCTTGGCACAGGCGACGTTGCCTGAGGCGGCGGATTATCGGCAGGCGGTGGAGTGGGCCGGGATGCGCCCGGCGACGCCCACCGGGGTGCCGATTCTCGGCGCTACGGCGTATCGCAATGTGTGGGTGAACCTGGGGCATGGGGCCTTGGGGTTCACCTTGGCTTGTGGCAGTGCTCAGCGGCTAGCCCAGCTCATTAACTGTCGGGAGTGATGGTGCCTGTACCGGCCTCTTCGCGGGCAAGCCCGCTCCTACAGGGATTGCGCAGCTCATGTAGGAGCGGGCTTGCCCGCGAAGAGGCCGGTAAAGGCGACTGCGATCTTAGCGGCCGAACCGCATCGGCCAGCCCACCACTTTCTTCACCCGCGGCGTCGCATAGGTCCGTACCTTGGAAGTGCTCAAGCCCATCCGCACCAGCGACTCGGCAATGGTCACCGCCGCACTGACGCCATCGACCACCGGCACGCCAGTGCGCTGGCGGATCTGTTCATCCAACCCGGCCATGCCGCCGCAGCCCAGGCAGATCACCTCGGCCTTGTCATCCTGCACTGCCCGTTCGGCCTGCTCGACAATCGCCTCGACCGCTCGCTGCGGATCGGCCTCAAGCTCGAGCACCGCCAGCCCGCTGGCGCGCACCGAGGCGCAGCGCTCATACAGGCCGGAGAGCTTCAGGCGGTCTTCGATCAAGGGCACGGTGCGATCCAGGGTGGTCACTACCGAGTAGGCATGGCCCAGGTACATCGCGGTGCTGGCGGCCGCGTCGGTGATGTCCACCACTGGTACGTTTAGCAGCTCTTGCAAGCCCTCGCGGCCATGTTCGCCATAGCCGGCCTGGATCACCGCGTCATAGGGCTGGTCATAGGCCATGACCCGGTCCATCACGGCAATCGCCGCCAAATAGCTTTCGAAGTTGCCTTCGACTGATTCAGCGCCGAACCAGGGCGTCAGGCCGACGATCTCGGTGCCGGGCGAGGCGACGCTGCGCGCCTGTTCGGCAATGGCCTCGGTGATGGCTTCGGTGGTGTTGACGTTGACGATCAGAATGCGCATGCACGTTCCTCCTTGATCAATGGCTGCTGTGGTCGACGGCGATGCACTCGCCGCTGACATCGTGGTATTGGCGATTGCGCGGAGCGATCAGCAGGTACAGTGCGGCAGCGATACCAGCACCGATCAACCAGGAGAACGGCGCAATGCTGTGGAAGCTCGGGACCAGGGCCAGGACGATCGCCAGCAGCGCCGCCGGAACGAACACCGCCACTGCCCGCAGGTTGACGCCTCGGGTGTAGTGATAGGCGCCGGCTGGGTTTTCGCTGTACAGCTCTGGCACGTTGATCCGGCCTTTGCGCAGCAGCCAGTAGTCGGCCATGATCACCCCGTACAGCGGGCCGAGCAGGGCGCCCAGGCCTGACAGGAAGTACACGATCACCAACGGGCTGTTGTACAGGTTCCACGGCAGGATCAGCACCGCCAGGGTTGCGCTGATCAGGCCTGCGCGGCGGAAGTTCAGGTGCCGGGGTGCAAGGTTGCTGAGCACGAACGCCGGCGCCACGAAGTTGGCCATGATGTTCACCGCCACCGTGACGATCAGGAAGGCCAGGCAGCCCAGTACCAAAAACGGCGTGCTCGGGATGGTAGCGACGATCTGGGTCGGGCTGTCGATCACCTGGCCGTTGATCTGGAACTGCGCACCGCACAGCACCACGGTGATCACCGCGAACACCAGGATGTTCACCGGCAGGCCCCAGAAGTTGCCGACACGGATGGTCTTGCGGCACGGCGAAGAGCGGGCGAAGTCGCAGAAGTTCAGCACCAGGGTGCCGTAGATCGCCAGCCACAGCGCACCGCCGGCAAAGATGTTGCGCCACATCTCATAGCCGCTCAGTGGCTCGGCCACCGACCAGGCAATACGCGTATCGGCCTGGAAGTACATCCACCCAGCCAGGCTCGCCACGGTGAGCAGAATCACCGGGCCGGCAAACGCCTCGTAACGACGGACCATCTCCATGCCGTAGGCGAGGATCACCAGCTGTACCAGCCAGATCGCCACGAAGCACAGCCAACCCAGGCTCGACAGGCCGAGGATGCTGTCCTGGTCATAGGCCGCCACTTGCGGCCACACCGCAGTGAGCAACACCCGCAGCACCACCGAAGCCAGGTAGGTCTGGATACCGAACCAGGCGATGGCGATCACCGCGCGGATCAGCGCCGGAATTTGCGCGCCGTGGATGCCGAAGGCGATCCGGCTGATCACCGGGAACGGCACGCCGGTCTTCTGCCCCATGTAGCCCGAGAGGTTCATGAAGAAGTACACCAGCGCCGCGCCAATGGCCAGCGATAGCAAGATCTGCCAGCCACCCAGGCCGAGGGCGAACAAACCCATGGCGAACGAGTAGTTGGCGATGTTGTGCACATCGTTGGTCCACAGGGCAAAGATGCTGTAGCCGCCCCAGCGGCGACCTTCGCTGCGGGTCGGGGCAAGGTCGCGGTTGTGCAGCCGCGGGCTGAGTTCAAGCTCGGGCGCATGGCCGGCCAGGGTCGAGGTGGGGGAGGTGCTGGCGACGGATAGTTCAGGGGCAAGGTCGAGGCTGCTACTCATTCCGGCGGCTCCTGATGCGGCTGCCGGCGATAAGCGGGCGAGCTGCACGGGCTCGTCATCTCATCGTTGCAGGCAGTGGCATCACTGGGTTCTCGAGGCAGCGGCCCTTAGGGATCAGGCGCTGCGTTATTGTGTATTTATGTTTCGTAAACTTTGTATACAAAACACAAACACACAAAAGCCAGTTCCATGCCAGGAACAATACAAGTTTACGCAGGCCAGTAATCTGAGTTTGTCTTGTTTGAATATAACCTAATGAAAATTAGCGATTATAAGTTGACCAAATGAACAGTTTTTATTTTTTCACCGGTTTTTAGTTGATCAAATGGTCAAATTTTAATTCGGGCGCGATGTAACCTAGTGGTGCGTTACTTCACCTAAGTGCACACAAAAATGGCACTTATGGTGACATTCTTGTGTACAAAAAATAGTCAATAGGATTAGTCGGATACTCGCCTGGGGCGGGCTAGCGCCGTCGCTAAAAGGCTATTCGCCCATCGGCGGCAGCCGGCGTTTTACCGGGCTCTTCTTGATGATCGCGGTATTGGTTTCAGCCAGCACATTGATCCGATCGAGCAAGGTGTCGAGTTGCTCCATCGAGCGCACATGCAACCTGGCGATGAAGCAGTCTTCACCGGTGACCTTGTCGCACTCGGTGAACTCGGGGATGGCAATGATCTGCCGCTCCACTTCCTGTAACTGCCCAGGCAATGGCCGGATGCGCACGATGGCCTGCAACTGGTAGCCGAAACTGCGCGGGTCGACGTCTACCGTGTAACCGCGCAACACGCCACGCTCCTCCAAACGGCGCAGGCGCTCGCTGACACTGGGCGCAGACAACCCGCTGATCTGCGCCAAGGCCTTGAGCGAGCGGCGGGAGTCTTCCATCAGGGCATTGATCAACAGCTGGTCGATGGCGTCGGTCATCTTTAACCTCGTCAGGCAAAATGGGTGATTCGCCTTGATAGTAAAGGCGAGTCTGATATTTAGCCTTGGTTATCCGCTGGAAGGTAGCGCTTGACCCTCGTCATACTGTGGCCATCGTCAAGCGGAGGTGTGAGATGGACAGTTCAGTGCGCCGTGGCTCTGTGGAAATGATGGTCGCCATGCTGATTTCCGGGACCATCGGCTGGTTCGTGTTGGTGTCTGGGCAGCCGGTACTGGAGGTGGTGTTCTGGCGCTGCGTATTCGGCGCCGGCACCTTGCTGCTGATTTGCGCCGGCTTCGGTTTTCTCAAACCAGGCGTGATAGGCCGCACTGCGTTCCTGTTGGCGATCGCCAGCGGCGTGGCCATCGTCGGCAACTGGGTGCTGCTGTTCGCCTCCTACTCACGCGCCTCGATCGCCATCGGTACGGCGGTGTACAACGTGCAGCCCTTCATGCTGGTGGGGCTGGCGGCGCTGTTTCTCGGCGAGAAGATCACCGCGGCCAAGCTGACCTGGCTGAGCGTGGCGTTTCTCGGCATGTTGGCGATCGTCAGTGCGCACGGTGCCGGGCAGGGTAGCGGCAACGACTATCTACTGGGCATTGCCCTGGCCTTGGGCGCCGCCTTGCTGTACGCCGTGGCGGCGTTGATCATCAAGCGCCTGAGTGGCACCCCGCCGCATTTGATCGCGCTGATCCAGGTGAGTACAGGCGTGTTGCTGCTGGCGCCGTGGGTCAAGCTTGGCGGGCTGCCCGCTGAGCCGTCGGCGCTGGCTAGCCTGATTACCTTGGGCATCGTGCACACCGGGGTGATGTACGTGCTGCTCTACAGCGCCATCCAGCGCCTGCCCACGGCCCTGACGGGCGCGCTGTCGTTCATCTACCCCATCGCGGCGATCCTGGTCGATTGGATCGCCTTCGGCCATCGCCTGGCGCCGCTGCAGTGGCTGGGCGTGGCGCTGATCCTGGTTGCCGCTGCGGGTATGCAGCAGGGCTGGTGGTTCAAGCCGGCGCCACGGGTCGAGGCGCTCAAGCCAGAGTGAGCCTGGCCTGACGAATATGTGGGCATGACTGGGCTGTTGGCGATGCTCGGTTACAATGGCGTTTTTTTGCGCGTGTGAATCCCCGCCATGACCTCAGCCATCGACACCCTTGCCCAGCACCTGACTGCGGCGCTTGACCCCG
Source organism: Pseudomonas urmiensis (assembly GCF_014268815.2). NCBI lineage: Bacteria > Pseudomonadati > Pseudomonadota > Gammaproteobacteria > Pseudomonadales > Pseudomonadaceae > Pseudomonas > Pseudomonas urmiensis. The sequence continues at coordinate 3,134,227 of NZ_JABWRE020000001.1, read as the reverse complement.
CCCCGCAGGAAACCCGGCGCCTGTTCCACGGCCGCGGCCGTTGCTGGCCGGGGCTTGAGCAGATCACCGTCGACTGGTTGCAGGGGGTGTTGTCGGTCGCCTTGTTTCGCGAGCCCGCGCCTGGCCAGTTGGCCGAATTGGAGGCAATGCTCAATGCCCTGGCTCAAACCCCACAGTGGACGGGCGAGGCGATTTTGATCCAGCACCGCTACCTGCCCGACAGCCCCGGCCAGTGGCTGGTTGGCGGCCCGATCCAGCAACGTGAGGTGGTTGAGGATGGCCTGCGCTATTTGCTGGACTTGGGCGTTCGCCAGAACAACGGGCTGTTCCTCGACATGCGCTACGGTCGGCGCTGGGTGCGCGAACAGTCGGCCGGTAAGCGGGTGCTGAACTTGTTTGCCTATACCTGCGGCTTTTCCGTGGCGGCGATTGCTGGCGGGGCCGAGCAGGTGGTCAACCTGGACATGGCCAAGTCGGCGCTGTCGCGTGGGCGGGAGAATCATCGGCTCAATGGGCATGATGTGGGGCAGGTGGCGTTTCTCGGCCATGAGCTGTTCAAGTCCTGGGGCAAGGTGCGCAAGTATGGGCCGTATGACCTGGTCATCATCGATCCGCCGACGTTCCAGCGCGGCAGCTTCGTCCTGACCCAGGATTACGCGAAGATCCTGCGCCGCCTGCCGGAGCTTCTGCGCGAGGGCGGCACCGTGCTGGCCTGTGTCAACGATCCGGGGATCGGCTCGGCGTTCTTGATCGAGGGTATGGCTGAGCAGGCCCCGGCGCTGAAGTTTGTCGAGCGGCTGGAGAATCCCCCGGAGTTTCCTGATGTGGATGTCGAGGGTGGCTTGAAGGCTTTGGTATTCCGCCAGCAGGTTTGAAAGCTATCGCGGGGCAAGCCCGCTCCCACGCAATCGCTCTACTGCTCGCTCGGGAGCTGACTTGCGTGGGAGCGGGCTTGCCCCGCGATGAGACTGGCTCAGGCCGAAACAGCACGCGCCTGCGCAGGCATCGGATACACCTGGGCAAACGCCACATTCTCAGTCTGATCCACGCGCTTTTTCAGTCGCTCATTGAACGCCCGGCTCACCGCATACTGGCCGCCGGAAATGGTGCGGAACTGCGCGGTCAACACGAAGCCGTTCAAATCCATCCGGTCCACCCCGAACACCTGCAGCGGCCCTTGCAGGTTGATCCGCAGCAGCGGGTCTTCACTGATCGACTTGCCCACCTCGTGGATCAACGCCAGCGATTGATCGACATCGCTGTCATAGGTGAACTGCACCGAGAAGAACGCGTAGGCGAACTGACGTGACTGGTTGGTGACCGCCTTGATCTGGCCGAACGGCACCGAATGCACGAAACCTTTGCCATCGCGCAGACGCAGGGTGCGGATGGTCAGGCTCTCGACCGTGCCGGCATGCCCGGAATCGAGCACCACCCAATCGCCGATGGAAATGGTGTCTTCGATCAGGATGAACAGCCCGGTGATTACGTCCTGCACCAGTTGCTGCGAGCCGAAACCGATGGCCAAGCCGATCACCCCGGCACCGGCCAGCAGCGGCGCGACATTGATCCCCAGGTTGGCCATGGTGGTGATGGTGCAGATGACGATCAGGATCACCTTGATGGCGTTGCGCAGCATCGGCAGGATGGTCCGCGTGCGGGTGCTCGGCTGACGCGAGGCGCGCCGACCGACAGCGGGCTTGAGCGCTTCCTGGATTGCCGTGTCGAGCACCACCCAGAGCAGCCAGGTGACCAGCAGGATCAAGCCGATGCTCGACAGTGAATTACTGATCGCCTGGCCGAGGCTGTTGCTCAGGGCGAAGGTAATCACCGAAAAGCCCCAGATCCGCCCGAGCAGTTCGATGAACACCACCGCCATGGCGATCCGCAGCAAGGCGTGCACCAGGCTGCGCAACAGCTCTTTGTAGGGGCGTACCCGCTGTTGATCGTCGCCCTCGTGCGTGGCCAGCAGGTGCTGCATCAGGGTGCTGAGGAACACCGCCGCGACCAGCAGCACAGTGGTCAATAGCGCGTTCTGCAAGGCTTTCTGACTTTCTTCGCCAGCGCCAATCAGGTGGATCGCCGACACCAGGATCATCATCAGGATCGGCAAGTACCACAGCTTGGAAAAGATCCGCAGCGTCTCCTGCACGGCGCGATGCTGTAAACGGTCCTTGAGGTCGCGGTTGCGGATCAAGTGCGCCACCGGGCGGCGCAGGCGCAGGACCAGGCTGGCAAAGACCAAGGTCGCCAGCAGCCCGGTCAATACGGCAATGCTGGCGGTGATGTTGCCGCCCAGCTGACGGGCGATCTGCGGGCTGGTCAGGGCATCGCTCCAGGCTGCCAGAAAACCAATCATGAACAGCGGGCGCGGCGCCATGCGCCGGATCACTGCCACGGCTTGGCGTTTGTGGCCGGCATCGAACAAGGTGATCAGGCAAAGGATGATCGAGGTCGAGAACAGGCCGCTGCTGGTCGCGTAGGCCAGGCTCAGGCCCAATGCGCGGGCGACCGAGGGATCGAGGAAGCGGCTGACGTAGAGCGTCAACGGCAGGCTGGCCAGGGCTGGCAAGGTATAAGGCAGAAGATAGCCAAGCAGGCTGCGTACGCGTTTGCGCTGACCCAGCAGGGAAGTCGCTGCGCAGCGCTTGGCGCACCAACGACCGAGGGTGGTGAGCAGGGCGAAGCTGGCGGCCCAGGTCAGGCTCAGCAGGAGGAAATTGCCGGTCAGCTGCAGCGAGTCGCTGGCTGAGTGGCGATCGACCAGGCGCTCCATCTCCTTGGCGGCGCGGTCGGTACGCAGGCGCCAGGCGTCGATCAGGTGGGCATCGAGGTCGAGGTCTTGGGCTGCGCTGTCCAGGCCGTCAGCCAAGGCGCCGAGCAGGCCGCCTTGCAGCACCGGGGCTGGCTCCTCGGGCGTTTGCTCGGTGGGGGTGGGTTCTGCGGCGAGCAGCCGGGTGCTCAGCAGCAGGCTGAGTAGAAGCGGGGTGAGAAAGCGCAGCACTGGAGTACTCCTTGGGCCGGGGCGAGCGGGGAAGGGTTACTCAAGGAACTGATGGCTGAATGTGGGGGAAGTTCAGCTGGGTGTGTTGCCAGTGCCGGCGCTGAAAAAACTTACTCATCGCTAAAGTCACAAGCTCTCCCACGAATCAGCGCCGAGGTCGACGATTGGCGTGGGAGCGGGCTAGCCCCGCGATGGGGCCGGCCCTAACCCATAACTTACTGACCGGTATAGATCTGGTCGAACACACCACCATCGTTGAAGTGGGTCTTCTGCACCGTGCGCCAGTCACCGAAGGTCTTTTCTACCGAGAGGAATTCAACTTTCGGGAAGCGGTCGGTGTACTTGGCCAGTACCGTCGCGTCGCGCGGACGCAGGTAGTTCTGCGCGGCGATTTCCTGGGCAGCTGGCGACCACAGGTACTTCAGGTATTCCTCAGCCACTGCGCGGGTGCCTTTCTTGTCGACCACTTTGTCGACCACGCTCACCGGCGGCTCAGCTTCGGCCGACACGCTTGGATAGACCACTTCGAACTGGTCGCGGCCGAACTCGCGGGCAATCATCTCGGCTTCGTTCTCGAACGTTACCAGCACGTCGCCGATCTGGTTGGTCATGAACGTGGTAGTGGCGGCGCGGCCACCGGTGTCGAGCACTGGCGCTTGCTTGAACAGCTTGCCGACGAAGTCCTTGGCCTTGGCTTCGTCACCACCGTTTTGCAGCACGTAGCCCCAGGCCGAGAGGTAGGTGTAGCGGCCGTTACCCGAAGTCTTGGGGTTGGGCACGATCACCTGGACGCCGTCCTTGAGCAGATCGGGCCAGTCTTTCAGGGCTTTGGGGTTGCCCTTGCGAACGATGAACACGGTGGCCGAGGTGAACGGCGCGCTGTTGTTCGGCAGGCGGCTGACCCAGTTGTCCGGAACCAGTTTGCCGTTGTCGACCAGGGCATTGATGTCAGTGGCCATGTTCATGGTGATGACGTCAGCCGGCAGGCCGTCGATCACCGCCCGCGCTTGCTTGCTCGAACCGCCGAAGGACATCTGCAGGTTGACCTTCTCTTTGTGCTCGGCCTCCCAGTGCTTCTGGAACGCTGAGTTGTAGTCCTTGTAGAAGTCGCGCATCACGTCGTAGGAGACGTTGAGCAGGGTGGGCGCGGCCTGGGCCAGGTTGCCGAGGGTCAGCCCGGCGGCCAGTAGCGAGGCAGTGAACAGTTTTTTCACGACGCATTCCTTGTTCTTGAAGAGTGTGGGCAGTTTGCCAGCGACTATAGCGGGTGCTCGACAGGCGTTTAAAGAACAAAAAACGCTTTGGTTATTCCGCCTTGGGAAATAGCGCATTGCCGCAGCGTGAGCAGAACGCAGCGCCGTGCTCATGGTGCTTTTTCCGGCAGGTCGGGCAGTCGTGCTGCAGCTGTTCACCGCGCATGGCGTTGGCCAGCTCGGCGGTAAAAATGCCGGTGGGCACGGCGATGATCGAGTAACCGGTGATCATCACTAGCGACGACAGCACTTGGCCCAGCGGGGTCTTCGGTACGATGTCGCCAAAGCCCACCGTAGTGAGGGTGACGATGGCCCAGTAGATGCCCTTGGGGATGCTGGTAAAGCCATGCTCGGGGCCTTCGATCACGTACATCAAGGTGCCGAACACCGTGACCAGGGTCGATACCGTGACCAGGAACACGATGATCTTCTGCTTGCTGCCGCGCAGCGCTGCCATCAGGTAGTTGGCTTGCTTGAGGTACTGGCCAAGCTTGAGCACGCGGAAGATGCGCAGCATGCGGATCACCCGGATGATCAGCAGGTACTGGGCGTCGCTGTAGTACAGGGCGATGACCCCAGGCACGATCGCCAGCAGATCGACCAGACCATAGAAGCTGAAGGCGTAGCGCAATGGCTTGGGCGAGCAGTACAGGCGGGTCAGGTACTCGGCGAGGAAGATCGCCGTGAAGCCCCACTCGATGGCGGCGAGCAACCCGGCGTAGCCTTGGTGGATTTCATCGATACTGTCGAGGATCACCGTCACCAGGCTGGCGAGGATGATCAGCAGGAGGATCTTGTCGAAGCGTCTGCCGGCGTCGGTGTCGGTCTGGAAGACGATGATGTAGAGCCGCTCGCGCAGGCTCGCAGGGGTATCCATGGGCGCGTTCCATTGTGCAATGGCCAGAGCCTAGGGGCTGCCCCTCAGCTGTGCAAGCGGCGCGGATTGCCTCCTTGGAGCAAACGCGGCAAGCGTGCGCCCAGGTGCAGCAGCCAGCAAGCGGCAATGAACGGCGCGGTCAGGCCGGCAATCGGCAGCAGGTTGAACAGCGGCTGCAGCACAATCGCCAGGATGATCGCCAGCAGGGGCAGCCAGGGCCGTTCGCGTTGCGCGCTGAAGGCCAAGGCCGCCAGCGCTGCGTTGAAGCCGAGCAGGCCCATCCAGGCGGTCTGCGCCTCACCGGCCAGCAGCGCGACGCTGCCGCCCAGCGCCGAGCCGAGCAGGGCCCACAGCGCTGCGTAGCGGTTGGCGATGAACAGGCCAATGGCGATCAACAGGCCGGCCAAAGGCTGGTCGAGGAGAAACACCTGACCCAAGCCGCGCGCCAGGGCATGCATGGGATTGGCTTCGACCGCTGCAGCGGCGCTGGAGGGTTCGGCGAGCAGCAGGGCGGCCCAGCCGAGCAGCACGAACGGCGCGGTGTAGGCCGGAAGCAGGCAGTTGCCGCGTTTGCGCCACTGCTGGACAAAGATGCTCGAGAGGCCGCCAGCGGCGATGATCAGCGGTGGCAGGATCGCCGACCATGGCAGCACTGCGCTGAACAGGATGCCGATCAACACGCCGTTATAGCTGTACAACCCAGCCTGGCGGTCGGCGCGCGGATAGCCGCGGCGCTGTGCGGTGAGCAGGCCGGCCAGGGCGCCGAGCAGGGCGCCGCCGACCAGGTTGGGGGCGGTCAGCAGGATTGCCAATAGGCAGCACAAGCCGCACAGCGGGTTGCGCTGCAGCAAGACCTGGCTGAAGCCATTGAGCAGCGCCGTGGCCCAGTCGGGGCACGGGTTGACGAAATTTTTGGTGTACATGGGCAGTCAGCAAGGTTGATGGTGAGCGGTGGGCCTCTTTGGGCCTCGGGTTTTCCGCAGTGTCGAACAGGGCAACGGTAGTGTGGGAGCGGGTTTGCCCCGCGATAGCGAGCGTGGCTCCAGCTCAGTTATCGCGGGGCAAGCCCGCTCCCACGACGCGCGTTAGATCAGCGTCTCGATCCGCAGCGTGTTAGTCGTTCCCGGTTTGCCGAAAGGCACACCGGCGGTGATCAGCAGCGTGTCACCGCGGCTGGCCATGCCTTGCGCCTGGGCAATTTCCAGCGCCGTCGAGCAGATCTCATCGACCTGACGCAGGCGGTCGTTGACCACCGAGTGCACACCCCAGGTCACGCTCAGGCGGCGGGCGGTCACCAGGTTCGGCGTCAGGTTGAGGATCGGCGCGCGTGGTCGCTCACGTGCCGCGCGCAGGGTCGAAGCACCGGACTCGCTGTAGTTGACCAGCACCGCCACCGGCAGGATGCCGCTGATGCGGCGGATCGCGCAGCTGATCGCATCCGACATGGTCGCCTCGGCCTTGGGCCGGCCGACGTCCAGTTGCGCCTGGTAATCCGGGCCATTCTCGACCTGGCGGATGATCTTGCTCATCATCTGCACCGCTTCGAGCGGGTAGTCGCCCGAGGCGGTCTCGGCCGACAGCATCACCGCGTCTGCGCCTTCGGCCACGGCATTGGCCACGTCGGTGACTTCAGCGCGGGTCGGGGCAGGGGCGAAGCGCATCGATTCGAGCATCTGCGTCGCCACCACCACCGGCCGGCCCAATTGACGGCAGGTGTTGATGATGCGTTTCTGGATCTGCGGCACGCTTTCGGCCGGCACCTCTACGCCCAGGTCACCGCGGGCGACCATGATCGCATCGGACAGCTCGGCGATTGCCTGCAATTGATCGACCGCCGAAGGCTTCTCGATCTTGGCCATCAGGTAGGCACGATCACCGATCAGTTGGCGTGCTTCGATGATGTCCTGCGGGCGTTGGACGAACGACAGCGCCACCCAGTCCACGCCCAGTTCCAGGCCAAAGGCCAGGTCGCGGCGGTCTTTCTCGGTCAGCGGGCTGAGCTCGAGCACCGCTTGCGGCACGTTGACGCCTTTGCGATCGGACAGCTCGCCACCGGCCAACACCTCGGTGTCAATCGCGTCGCTGTGCTTGGCCGTCACCCGCAGGCGCAGCTTGCCGTCGTCGAGCAACAGGTCCATGCCCGGTTCCAGCGCGGCGATGATCTCGGGGTGCGGCAGGTTGACCCGGCGGCTGTCGCCTGGGGTGCTATCCAGATCCAGGCGCAGGGCCTGGCCGCGTTGCAGCTGGACCTTGCCGTCGGCAAAACGGCCGACGCGCAGCTTCGGCCCTTGCAGGTCCATGAGGATGCCCAGCGGGTAGTTCAGCTGCTGCTCGACTTCGCGAATCCACTGATAGCGCAGGGCGTGGTCGGCGTGTTCGCCGTGGCTGAAGTTGAGGCGGAAGATGTTCACCCCGGCTTCGACCAGTTGGCGAATGTCATCGACGCCGTTGATCGCAGGGCCGAGGGTAGCGAGGATTTTGACTTTTTTATCAGGCGTCATGATTGGGCAGTCTCAAGGATCAGGATGGCGCGGAAGTCGTTGACGTTGGTGCGGGTCGGTTCGGTGACGATCAGCGCATCCAGCGCGGCGAAATAGCCGTAGCCGTTGTTGTTGTCCAGTTCATCGCTGGCTGACAGGCCCAGGGCGGCGGCGCGGGCGAAGCTCTCCGGGGTCATGATGGCGCCGGCGTTTTCTTCCGAGCCATCGATGCCGTCGGTGTCACCGGCCAGGGCATACACGCCCGGCACGCCCTTGAGGCTTTCGGTGAGGCTGAGCAGGAACTCGGCGTTGCGCCCGCCACGGCCGTTGCCGCGCACTGTCACGGTGGTCTCGCCGCCGGAGAGGATCACGCAGGGCGCCTTCAGCGGCTGGCCGTGCAGAACGATCTGCCGGGCAATGCCGGCATGTACCTTGGCCACTTCGCGTGACTCGCCTTCCAGGTCACCCAGGATCAACGGGCTGAAGCCGGCTTGGCGGGCCTTGACCGCGGCCGCTTCCAGCGACTGCTGGGGCTTGGCGATCAGTTGGAAATGGCTGCGGGCCAGGGCCGGGTCATCGGCCTTGACGGTTTCCGAGGCGGGGTTGTTCAGCCAGTCGATGACGGCCTTGGGCGCATCGATGTTGTAGCGCTTGATGATCGCCAGGGCATCGGCCGAGGTGCTCGGGTCGGCTACGGTCGGGCCGGAGGCGATCACCGTGGCCAGGTCGCCCGGTACGTCGGAGATGGCGTAGGTGTACACGGTGGCCGGCCAGCAGGCCTTGGCCAGGCGTCCGCCCTTGATCGCCGAGAGGTGCTTGCGCACGCAGTTCATCTCGCCGATGGTCGCGCCGGACTTGAGCAGCGCCTTGTTGATCTGTTGCTTGTCGGCCAGGGTCAGGCCCTCGGCCGGCAATGCCAGCAGGGCCGAGCCGCCGCCGGACAGCAGGAAGATCACCCGATCGTCTTCGCACAGGTTGCTGACCAGTTCCAGCACACGCTTGGCTACCGCCAGGCCGGCGGCATCGGGAACCGGGTGGGCAGCTTCGACCACCTCGATCTTCTGGCAGTTGGCGCCATGGCCGTAGCGGGTCACGACCAGGCCGGAGACTTCGCCCTGCCAGCTTTTTTCGACCACTTCAGCCATGGCCGCGGCGGCTTTGCCGGCGCCAATGACAATGACCCGGCCGCTACGGTCGGCGGGCAGGTGGGGTTCGAGGACCTGGCGGGGGTGGGCGGCAGCGATGGCTGTGTCGAACAGCTCGCGGAGTAATTGTTGCGGATCGACCGACATGGCAGGCTCCCAAATTCTTGTTGTTCTGCAAAATCGAAAACGCCCCTGGAACTGCCTCCGTGCAGGCTGAACCAGGGGCGGTGTTGCGCGTTGCCAGCGATGGCCTGTGGTTGCAAGTTCATCGCTGGTGGATTCTTCGCGGGCAAGCCCGCTCCCACAGGTAATCCACAGTTCTCAGGTTCAGCGCTGAACCTGTAGGCGCGGGCTTGCCCGCGAAGAGGCCAGTGAGGCTAGCAATGGCTTACTTGTCGCCGCGGATCGAGAAGTTGGCCATGTGCTCCAGGCCTTTGATCAGCGCCGAGTGGTCCCAGTTGCCGCCACCGAGGGCGACGCAGGTGCTGAACACTTGCTGGGCGTTGGAGGTGTTGGGCAGGTTGATGCCCAGCTCCTTGGCGCCTTGCAGGGCCAGGTTCAGGTCCTTCTGGTGCAGGTTGATGCGGAAGCCCGGATCGAAGGTGCCTTTGATCATGCGCTCGGCATGCACTTCGAGGATCTTCGAGGAAGCGAAGCCACCCATCAGTGCTTCACGCACCTTGGCCGGATCGGCGCCGTTCTTGGCAGCGAACAGCAGCGCTTCGCTGACAGCCTGGATGTTCAGGGCGACGATGATCTGGTTGGCGACCTTGGCCGTCTGGCCGTCGCCATTGCCGCCAACGCGGGTGATGTTCTTGCCCATGGCTTCGAACAGCGGCAGGGCGCGCTCGAAGGCTTTCGGGCAGCCACCGACCATGATGCTCAGGGTCGCGGCCTTGGCACCGACTTCACCGCCCGACACCGGCGCGTCGAGGTAGGCGGCGCCGGTTGCCTTGATCTTCTCGGCAAAGGCTTTGGTGGCAGTTGGCGAGATCGAGCTCATGTCGATCACCACCTTGTTCGGGCCAACGCCTTCGCCAACGCCGTTTTCACCGAACAGCACGGCCTCGACCTGCGGGGTGTCGGGGACCATGACGATGATGAATTCAGCTTCCTGGGCCACTTCTTTGGGGTTGGCCAGGGCCACCGCACCAGCGGCGATCAGGTCGGCCGGGGCGGCGTCGTGGTGGGTGGAGACGAACAGGCTGTGACCTGCTTTTTGCAGGTTCTGGGCCATGGGCTTGCCCATGATTCCGGTGCCGATAAATCCGATTTTAGCCATGAGAATTTGCCTCTTTGTATTTGTGATATCTCAAGCGAACCAAGGCCTCTGTGGGAGCGGGCTTGTCGAAGCGTCGAACCGCTGCGAAACAGGCGATGCGGTGGATGGCACCGGCTGTGCTGGTGTTCGCGGGCAAGCCTGCTCCCACAGGGTTTGTTGTTTCACAGAGGGCCTGTGTTCAGCCCTTCAGATAGCGTTATGGGTCTTCAGCCAGCCCAGGCCAGCCTCGGTGGTGGTCAGCGGCTTGTATTCCGCGCCCACCCAGCCCTGGTAACCGATGCGGTCCAGGTGCTCGAACAGGAAGCGGTAGTTGATCTCACCGGTGCCTGGCTCGTTGCGGCCAGGGTTGTCGGCCAGCTGGATGTGGTTGATCAGCTTCAGGTTGGCTTGCATGGTGCGAGCCAGGTCACCTTCCATGATCTGCATGTGGTAGATGTCGTATTGCAGGAACAGGTTGTCGCTGCCGACTTCGGCCTGGATTTCCAGGGCCTGTTGGGTGGTGTTCAGGTAGAAGCCTGGGATGTCGCGGGTGTTGATCATTTCCATGACCAGGCGAATCCCGGCAGCCTTGAGTTTGTCGGCGGCGAACTTGAGGTTGTCGACGAAGGTCTTGCGCACATCGGCGCATTGCAGGCCTTGTGGACGAATGCCGGCCAGGCAGTTGACCTGGGTGTTGCCCAGGACCTTGGCGTATTCGATGGCCTTGTCGACGCCGCTGCGGAACTCTTCGACACGGTCCGGGTGGCAGGCGATGCCGCGCTCACCCTTGCCCCAGTCGCCGGCAGGCAGGTTGAACAGCACCTGGGTCAGGCCGTGGGCGTCGAGCTGCTGCTTGATCAGGTCGGCGCTGAAGTCATACGGGAAGAGGTATTCGACACCGCTGAAGCCAGCGTCGGCGGCGGCCTTGAAGCGGGCCAGGAAGTCCTGCTCGGTGAACAGCATGGACAGGTTGGCAGCGAAGCGAGGCATGGTTGTCTCCTTTGCAGATGAAGGCCCCCGGCACAACCGGCGCGGGGGCGTCAGGCAATCAGTCGAGCATCGAGATCGCAGTTGGCGCGTCGTTGCCAACCAGGGCGAGGTCTTCGAACTCGTTGACCGCGTTGATCTCGGTGCCCATGGAAATGTTGGTCACACGCTCGAGGATCACTTCAACCACGACCGGCACGCGGAATTCTTCGGCCATTTTCTGCGCCTTGAGCAGGGCAGGGGCGATCTCGCCTGGCTCGAATACGCGCAGGGCCTTGCAACCCAGGCCTTCGACCACGGCAACGTGATCGACACCGTAGCTGCCGGCTTCGGTCGAGTTGATGTTCTCGAACGCCAGTTGTACACAGTAATCCATGTCGAAGCCACGCTGCGCCTGGCGGATCAGGCCAAGGTAGGCGTTGTTCACCAGCACGTGGACGTACGGCAGGTTGAACTGCGCGCCGACTGCCAGTTCTTCGATCATGAACTGGAAGTCGTAGTCACCCGAGAGGGCAACGACCTTGCGTTGCGGGTCGGCCTTGACCACGCCCAGTGCTGCTGGAATGGTCCAGCCCAGCGGGCCGGCCTGGCCGCAGTTGATCCAGTGGCGTGGCTTGTAGACGTGGAGGAATTGCGCGCCAGCGATCTGCGACAGGCCGATGGTGCTGACGTAGCAGGTGTCCTTGCCGAACACTTGGTTCATTTCTTCGTAGACGCGCTGCGGCTTGACCGGCACGTTGTCGAAGTGAGTCTTGCGCTGCAGGCTCGACTTGCGCTGTTGGCAGTCTTCCAGCCAAGCGCCACGGTCCTTGAGCTTGCCAGCGGCTTTCCACTCGCGCGCCACTTCGAGGAACACATCCAGCGCCTTGCCGGCGTCAGACACGATGCCCAGGTCCGGGGTGAACACACGGCCGATCTGGGTCGGTTCGATATCGACGTGAACGAACTTGCGGCCTTCGGTGTAGACGTCGACGGAACCGGTGTGGCGGTTGGCCCAACGGTTGCCGATACCGAACACCAGGTCGGATTTGAGCAGGGTGGCGTTGCCGTAGCGGTGCGAGGTTTGCAGACCGACCATGCCGACCATTTGCGGGTGGTCGTCAGGGATGGTGCCCCAGCCCATCAGGGTCGGGATGACCGGTACGCCGGTCAGCTCGGCGAACTCGACCAGCTTGTCGCTGGCATCGGCGTTGATGATGCCACCACCGGCAACCAGCAGGGGGCGCTCGGCGTCATTGAGCAGGGCCAGGGCCTTCTCGGCTTGCACGCGGCTGGCCGATGGCTTGTTGACTGGCAGTGGCTCGTAGGCGTCGATATCGAACTCGATCTCAGCCATCTGCACGTCGAACGGCAGGTCGATCAGCACCGGGCCCGGGCGGCCGCTGCGCATTTCGAAGAAGGCCTTCTGGAAGGCGTAAGGCACTTGGCCTGGCTCCAGAACAGTGGTGGCCCACTTGGTCACTGGCTTGACGATGTTGGTGATGTCGACTGCCTGGAAGTCTTCCTTGTGCAGGCGTGCGCGCGGCGCTTGGCCGGTGATGCAGAGGATCGGGATGGAGTCGGCGGATGCACTGTACAGGCCGGTGACCATGTCGGTGCCGGCAGGGCCGGAGGTGCCGATGCACACGCCGATATTGCCTGGGTTGGCACGGGTGTAGCCCTCGGCCATGTGCGAGGCACCTTCGACGTGACGAGCGAGGACATGATCGATGCCACCGACTTTTTTCAGGGCCGAGTACAGCGGGTTGATGGCAGCCCCTGGGATGCCGAACGCGGTATCTACACCTTCACGGCGCATGACCAGAACGGCTGCATCGATTGCTCTCATTTTGCTCATGGGTTGTGCCTCATCGATTTTGTAATTGTATACAACTTGCTCTGCGCCAGAGTGTATTCACGCTCGGCGGCTTAGGTCAATCCATTTTCATCGGGACGGGTGGCTTTCGTCGGGATGCCTATGAAAACGGCGTTTCGTCTGATCGTGCACGATCGTCTAAAAATATTGTATACAAAAACAGTTGCCGTTGTGTTCTATTTGTCCAATCGAATTTCAACTGCCCTCAGGGCTTCTCACAACAAGAAGAGGACCTTTGCAATGACTACATTGACTCTGAAAGTCGCTGTCAGCGTGGTGAACGCCGCGCTGGCCGCTGGCCGCAAGATCAACGCCGCGCCACTGACCGTGGCGGTGCTCGATGCCGGTGGGCATCTGCTGGCGCTGCAGCGTGAAGATGGCGCCAGCCTGTTGCGGCCGCAGGTGGCCACCGGTAAAGCCTGGGGCGCGATTGCGCTGGGCAAGGGCTCGCGTCTGCTGGCGCTGGATGCGCAGCAGCGGCCGGCGTTTTTCGCTGCCTTGAACGGGCTGGGTGAGCGGCCGGTGGTGCCGGCGCCGGGCGGTGTGCTGATTCGTGATCAGGACGGCAAAGTGCTGGGAGCGGTGGGGATCAGCGGGGATACTTCGGATATCGATGAGCAGTGCGCGATCAGTGCGATCGAGGAGGCGGGGTTGACTGCCGATGCGGGCGTTGCGGCTTAAGCGATAGTTGTCAGTTGCACCCCTATCGCGGGGCAAGCCCGCTCCCACGAAGACTGCATGCCACCTAGGGACAGTGCAGGTAGTCCACGTGGGAGCGGGCTTGCCCCGCGATTGCGGCTCTCAGGCCGCCTCGGGTTCACATCCCTTCAGCACCAGGCGAATGATAGTCTCCGCCGCCGCTTCATAATCACTGTCAGCCAACTTGGCCTTGCCGGTGACTGCCGAAATCTGCCAATCGAAATCCGCATAGGTCTGGGTCGCCGCCCAGATGCTGAACATCAGGTGATGAGCATCGACGGGGGCGATCTGCTTGCGATCGATCCAGCGCTGGATGCACTCGATGTTGTGCCTGGCCTGTTCGTTGAGCTGCTCGACCTGGCTGGGCGACAGGTGCGGCGCGCCGTGCATGATCTCGCTGGCGAACACTTTGGAGGCATGTGGCAGGTCGCGCGAGATGCGGATCTTCGAGCGGATGTAGGAACTCAACACTTGCTTGGGGTCACCATCGGCATTGAACGGCGTCGAGGCCTGCATGATCGGCGCGATGATGCTTTCCAGGACCTCGCGGTAGAGGTTGTCCTTGGATTTGAAGTAGTAATACACGTTCGGCTTGGGCAGGCCTGCCTTGGCCGCGATGTCGCTGGTCTTGGTGGCGGCGAAGCCCTTGTCGGCGAATTCCTCGCTGGCCGCGCGCAGGATCAGTTCCTTGTTGCGCTCGCGAATGGTGCTCATGGTCAGGGATCTTCCTCGCAATGGTCGCCTCTAAGAGGGATCGGCCATGGTAGCACCGGCCTTGACGGGCGCTCAAGGCAGGGTGTTTGGGCTAGAATTCGACGATTCACTCAATGGGAAACCGGCAAACATGGCAGGAAGCAGTCTACTGGTACTGATCGACGACATCGCCACGGTGCTCGACGATGTCTCGCTGATGACCAAGGTCGCGGCGAAAAAGACCGCTGGCGTGCTCGGTGACGATTTGGCACTGAACGCCCAGCAAGTCACTGGCGTGCGTGCCGAACGGGAAATCCCGGTGGTCTGGGCGGTGGCCAAGGGTTCGTTCCTGAACAAGCTGATCCTGGTCCCGGCGGCGCTGTTGATCAGTGCCTTCATTCCTTGGGCGGTGATCCCGTTGCTGATGCTGGGCGGGGCTTATCTGTGCTTCGAGGGCTTCGAGAAGCTGGCGCACAAGTTTCTCCACAGCAAGGCCGAGGATGCCGCCGAGCACGGCGCCCGCGCCGAAGCGGTGGCAGATCCGAATGTCGATCTGGTGGCCTATGAGAAGGACAAGATCAAGGGCGCGGTGCGCACCGACTTCATCCTCTCGGCGGAGATCATCGCCATTACCCTGGGTACGGTGGCCGACGCCCCGCTGGCGCAGCAGATCATCGTGCTGTCGGGTATCGCCATCGTCATGACCATTGGTGTGTATGGCCTGGTGGCCGGCATCGTCAAGCTCGATGACCTTGGCCTGTGGCTGACCCAAAAAGCCTCGGGTGCGGCGCAGGCGGTGGGGAACGCAATTCTGCGCACCGCGCCGTACATGATGAAGAGTCTGTCGGTGATCGGTACTGCGGCGATGTTTTTGGTCGGCGGCGGGATTCTGGTGCATGGCATTGCGCCGTTGCATCATGCCATCGAAGCCTTCAGCGAAGGGCGCGGCGGGGCACTGACCGGGGCGTTGCTCAATGGGCTTGCCGGGGTGGTTGCCGGGGTCGTGGTGCTGGTGGTGGTCAGCGTGCTGGGTAAGGTTTGGCGGGTGGTACGTCCTGCTAGCTGATGTCAATCGTGGGGAGCGAGCTTGCCCTGCGATTGCGTCGTCAATGAAATCGCTATCGCGGGGCAAGCCCGCTCCCACAGGTTCAGCAGCGTTATACCTGTAGGAGCGGGCTTGCCCGCGAAGGGCCGCAGAGCGGCCCCGAACACTCAGATCAGAAGTGCACCTTGACCAACAGGCTCGCGGTGTTCTGGTCGGTGGTGAACGCATCGGAATCCTTGATCCCGTACTTGTTCTTCCAGTAGTCGTATTCGATACCGACGTACAGCTGCTTCTCGCCAAAGTGCAGCGCCTTGCCCAGGTCATACTTGATCTGTGGGTTGAAGTGCAGGTTGGCCTGATAGGTGCCGCGACGGTTCTCGTCGTTATCCACCACCCAATCCATGAAGCCATCGATGAGGATGTCGGACGAGCCGACCGGGATGGTGTACGACCACACTGGGGTGATCTGCCAGACGTTGTCACCGGGGCGGCTGCCATCGGTGGTGCGCTGGTAGAAGTTCAGCTGGAAGTAATCGAAGCCTGGGATATCCAGGTCAAAACCAGGACCGATCAGGTACGCCTCGGTATCACCCTCGCCGAACTCGTAGGTCATCGCCAACAGCACGTCTTTGACCGGGCCGAAGGCGATCTTCTGATCGAAGATCTTGCCGAACGACAGGCGCGGGCTGATCTCGCCGTAGTAGGTGTTGGGGCCATTGCTGGCGTCTTTCTTGCCCTGGTAGAAGATCTTGTCGACAAAGATGAAGTTGTCGCCGTACTTCCAACCATCGGCGTGCTCGAAGGTGAAGGTCTGCTGGGTCTCTGGGTTGACCTTGAAGTTCTTGCCCCAGAGGTAGGTCAGGCTGTTGTTCTGCCACTGCAGCAGGTCACCGGCGACGCTGGCGCCAGAGGCCAGCAGGCCGCCAGCGAGGATCAGGCTATTGATGGTACGCATTGCGTGTGTCGCTCCCTTGAGTCGGATCTGTTGTCAGCGCTCGGTGGCGGCGCTGTTCTTGTCTTTTGAGTCAGCTTTTTTCGAGTGGCCACAGCTATTTGGCAAGAGCTGCGCCAACTTTCCGGGTTGGTCACAACCATCCTGCTCGACGTCTTTCTGAACGGATGAAATGGGTAACTTGAGGCTGGCAAAACGTTGGCCAACCGCCCGAATTCATTGACTGAGCGGTCAGTAAACGCAGGCAGAAATCATTCTGCCCTGAGCGAGGGGGCGCGCAGATTACTCACTTGCGCGCCGGTCCTCAAGTGCTCCGTCCTGGAGCACTACTCACCAAACTTGGGCGTTTGGTCAGATTCTTAGAAGTGCACCTTCACCAGGGCGCTGGCGACGCTTTGATTGCTGTCGACATTGCCGCGGCTGTCGATGCCGTATTTGTCTTTCCAGTAGCTGTATTCAAAGCCCACATACAGCTGCTTGGCGCCCATGTTCAGAGCCTTGCCCAGGTCATATTTGACCTGTGGGTTGAACTGCAGGTTGGCGTGATAGGTGCCGCGGCGGGTCTGGTCGTTGTCCACTACCCAGTCGATGTAGCCATCGATAAGGATGTCGGAGCGTCCCACTGGGATGGTGTAGGACCAGGCCGGGGTAATCTGCCAAACGTTGTCACCGGGGCGGCTGCCTTCGGTGTTGCGCAGGTAGAAGTTCAGGGTGAAGTAGTTGAAGCCGGGAATCCCCAGGTCGAACCCGGGGCCGATCAGGTAGGCCTCGTTGTCGCCTTCGCCGCGCTCGTAGGTCATGGCCAGGAGCACGTCCTTGACCGGGCCGAAGGCGAAGCTCTTGCCGGTGATCTTGCCCAGCGACAGGCGCGGGCTGAACTCACCGTAGTAGGTGGTCACGCCTTTGCTTGGGTCGGCCTTGCCGTTGTAGAAGATCTTGTCGACGAACAGGAAGGTGTCGCCGTACTTCCATTTGTTGGCGTGCTCGAAGGTAATGGTCTGCTGGATGTCGGGGTTGACCTTGAAGTCTTTGCCGTACAAGTAGGTCAGGCTTTCGCCGTGCCATTGCAGCCATTCGCCTGCATGCGTGGGGAGGGTGGCCAGCAGGCTGCTGCCCAGCAACAGGGACGAGGTGATGCGCTTCATGTTGTGATTCCCGGACTTATTGTTTTTGTTGGGGTTTTTTTGGCGCAAACGCGCCCCGGGCGGCCCATTCCGGCGGGCCGACGGTGTTGCGGTACGACGAGGTTGAAAAACGGGGTGGCCGACCGCGCCACCCCGCGCACTCAGTGCTGGTGACAGGCGTCGTTATGCGCCGCCCGATCAGCGCCACCGAGGATGTTGAACAGCACGTTCAGCACCAGGGCACTGAGCGTGGCCATGGCGATACCGCTGTGGGTGATCGGTTCCATCCACTGTGGCATTTGCGCGAAGAACTCGGGCTTGACCACCGGGATCAGGCCAAAGCCCACGCTGACCGCGACCAGCAGCTGGTTGCGGCGGTCGGAGATGTCCGCCTCCTGCAAGATCTTGATCCCGGTGGCGGTGACCATGCCGAACATGGCAATGGACGCGCCGCCAAGGACCGCAGGCGGGATCGAGGCGATCAGGTAGGCCGCCTTGGGCAGCAGGCTCAGGCCGATCAGCAGCGCACCCGCGACCACCGTGACGTAGCGGCAGCGCACGCCGGTCATCTGCACCAGGCCGATGTTCTGGGCGAACGAGGAGTGGGTGAAGGTGTTGAAGAAGCCAGCGACGAACGAGGCGCCGGCGTCGCACAACAGACCGCGGCGGAGCATGCCCGGGGTCACTTCGCGATCGGTCACTTTGCCCAGGGCCAGGAACATCCCGGTGGACTCGACAAAGATGATCACCACTACCAGGCACATCGACAGGATCGGCGCCAGGCTGAACGTCGGCATGCCGAAGTGCAGCGGCGTGACCACTTGCAGCCATGGCGCCTGGGCCAGGCCCGACAGGTCGACCATGCCGATCGAACCGGCCAGGATGTAGCCCAGGCCCATGCCGACCAGCACCGAAACGTTGACCCAGAAGCCGCGCATGAAGCGGTTGATCAACAGGATCACGGCCAGCACCAGGCCCGCCACCATCAGGTAGATCGGCGAGCCGAAGGTCTCGGCCTCATGCCCGCCACCGGCCCAGTTGACTGCCACCGGGAACAGCGACAGGCCAATCGAGGTAATCACGGTGCCGGTGACCAGTGGCGGGAAGAAGCGCACCACCTTGGACATGAACGGTGCGATCAGCATGCCGAAGAAACCGGCGGCGATGGTCGCGCCGAAGATCCCCTGCAGGCCGACGCCGGGCATGCCGGCCATGGCCACCATGCTGCCGACCGCAGCAAAACTGGCGCCCATCATGACCGGCATGCGAATGCCGACAGGACCGATACCGAACGATTGGATGATGGTGGCAACGCCTGCGACCAGCAGGTCGGCGTTGATCAGGAACGCGACTTCTTCGCGCGACAGGCCAGCGGCCTGGCCGATGATCAGCGGCACGGCGATCGCGCCTCCGTACATCAGCAGAACATGTTGCAAACCTACCAGGATCAGCTGAAACAGGGGCAGGGGCTGTCGTGGCGGCGCAACGGGGATGTACGCCTTGGGTGACTCGGACATGCAGCACCTCGAGTTTTGTTCTTATTCTCGGATCCAAGCGCTGGGTCTCAATCGGCAAGCTCTGGTTAGAAAGCTAGGGGTTCCCGGTTGAGGCCTGACGCTCGATGCTTGCTTGTTGCGTACTGCGTATAGCGTAAGCGGCAAAGCCACTGCGTCTGTAGGAGCGGTGTTGCCCGCGATGGCGATAGTGCACGCTCTATCGCATTCGCGGGCAAGCCCGCTCCTACAGGTTGACGCGTCGTTGCCGCTGTCTCGATCAGTTGACTGGGGCGCCTTTGGCAATCCAGTCACCGACCAACTTGCGCTCCTCGACGGTCATCTGGGTGATGTTGCCCAGCGGCATGATCTGGCTGGCGACCGCTTGCGCTTGGATGCGCGCGGCCTGGGCCTGGATCTGCTGCGGGGTGTCGAACATCACACCGCCAGGGGCGGCGCTGAACAGCGGGCTGGTTGGCTTGGACGAGTGGCACACGGTGCAGCGTTCCTGGATGACCGTGTGGATCTTGTCGAAAGCGCCACCGGCGGCCTGGGTGCTGGCCTGAGCTGGAGCCTCGGCCGCTGCGGCAGGCGCTTGGGCGGCTTTGGCAGCTTCTTCGGCGCGCAGTTCGGCAGCGGTCTTGCCCCCTACAGCGGTCGCTGGCAGCGGCTGGTACTCGACCTGCGCGGCAGCCTGCTCAGGTGCGGTGGGCAGCGGCTTGGGACCGGTCACATAGGCCAGGCAGATCATCGCCAGGGCGCCGACAGGCAGGGTCCAGGCGAACTTGTTGCTGTCGTGGCGGGTGTTGAAGTAGTGACGGATCAATACCGCAGCCACGGCGATCCCGGCCAGGATCAGCCAGTTGTACTGGCTGCCATAGGTGCTCGGGAAGTGGTTGCTGATCATGATGAACAGCACCGGCAGGGTGAAGTAGTTGTTATGACGCGAGCGCAGCAGGCCCTTGGCCGGCAGTACCGGATCAGGGGTCTGGTTGTTCTCGATTGCCGCCACCAACTGGCGCTGGGCCGGCATGATGATGCGGAACACGTTACCGACCATGATGGTGCCGATGATCGCGCCGGTGTGCAGGTACGCGCCGCGACCGCTGAATACCAGGCTGAAGCCCCAGCAGGCGGCGATGATCAGCACGAACAGCACACCGCCGAGCAGGGCGGGGCGCTTGCCCAGTGGCGAGTCGCAGAGGAAGTCGTAGATGAACCAGCCGGCGACCAGCGAGCCGATACCGATCGCCACGCCTTCGGCACCGCTGAGGGTGCTGCCTGGTGCCAGCAGGTACAGGGTCGGGTTCCAGTAGAACACCACGCACAGCAGGGCGATACCGGACATCCAGGTGAAATAGGCTTCCCATTTGAACCAGTGCAGGTTCTCAGGCATTTTCGGCGGGGCCAGCTTGTACTTCTCCAGGTGGTAGATACCACCACCATGGATGGCCCAGAGATCACCTGACAACCCATCGCGCGGGTTGCTTCGATTCAGGTGGTTCTCGAGCCAGACGAAGTAGAACGATGCACCGATCCAGGCCACGCCGGTGATCATGTGAACCCAGCGAATGCTCAGGTTCAGCCATTCGTGAAGGTGTGCTTCCACAGTATGTACCTCTTGCCGGTCACGGTTCAGGCACTGAGCATGTCGCCCAGTGCTTGGATGACCGACCTTTTCTTATTGGTGGGGATTGAGGATCAGCATCTGTTCCTCGGTGAAATAATGCTCGTCGCAGTTGTTGCCGGAACCACTGCGATCAACCACCAGGAAGTCATCCCGCTTTTCGATCGTCAGCACCGGGTGGTGCCAAACGCCGCGATGGTAATTAATGCCCTGCCTGCCGTTGCTGCGGAAAGCGCGGACCAAACCTGATACAGGTGCATCGCCAACTGGCGCGACCACGATCAGAAAGGGGTTGCCGAGCAGCGGAATGAAAGCCTGGCTGCCCAGCGGATGGCGTTCGAGCATGCGTACGGTCAAGGGCATTTCCAGGGCGTCGGCGCGGAAGATGCTGATGATCGCTTTGTCCTCGGGCTCGGCGGTTTCGACCGTGGCGAGCTTGTGGAAGCGCATGGTCGAGCCGTTGTTGATCATGAAGTGGTCGCTGCCATCGGTTTCGATCACGTCACCGAACGGGGCAAAGGCTTCTTTGGTCAGGGGCTCGATCACTAGTGTGCGCATGCTTGTTATCTCTTTTTTCTATGTTCTATGTAGGGTTGGACAACTGCCTTGGGTCAGGCCCTGGGTGCGCTCACGTGGTGCACTCGGGCCAGGCCTTGACGGTGTGTCCTTACAATTGCAGCAGGCGGAACAGCGCGATCAGGTTGATCTGCGCCAGGGCTTCCTTGAATTCGGTATCAGCATCGTTATGGATGCGTTTTTCGAAGGCGGCGAGAATCTGGTGCCGGTTGCTGCCCTTGACCGCCATGATGAACGGGAATTGGAACTTGGCCTTGTAGGCATCGTTGAGTTCGGTGAAGCGAGCGAACTCTTCGGCGGTGCACTGGTGGATACCGGCGCCGGCCTGCTCGTTGGTGCTCGACTCGGTCAGCTCGCCCTGGATCGCGGCCTTGCCAGCGAGGTCCGGGTGAGCGTTGATCAGGGCCAGCTGGTCGCTGTGGTTGGCGCTCAGGAGGATATCGCTCATGCGCTGGTGCAGCGCCTCGATCTCGTCCAGCTCGACCCGTTGGCCGAGGTCATAGGCCTTCTCGGCGACCCACGGCGAGTGCTCGTAGATGTCGGCGAAGGCACTGACGAAGGCGTCGCGGCTCAGGGTCGATGGCGTGAGGGTCTTGAAGGCGGTCATCAGGCGTTCTCTTTCTTGTACGGGTGGGTGGTGTGCCAGTGGCGGGCGATATCCACGCGACGGGCGAACCAGACCTGCTCATGGCTCTTGGCGTATTCGACGAAGCGCTTCAGTGCAGCCAGGCGAGCCGGGCGGCCGACCAGGCGGCAGTGCAGGCCGATCGAGAGCATTTTCGGCGCCTCGGCACCTTCTTCGTAGAGCACGTCGAAGGCGTCCTTGAGGTACTGGAAGAACTGCTCGCCGCAGTTGAAGCCCTGCACCTGGGTGAAGCGCATGTCATTGGTGTCCAGGGTGTAGGGGATCACCAGGTGCGGCTTGTCGGTCGGGTTGTTCGGCTCCCAGTAGGGCAGGTCGTCATCGTAGGTGTCGCTGTCATAGAGGAAGCCGCCTTCCTCCATCACCAGGCGGCGGGTGTTCGGCCCGGTGCGGCCGGTGTACCAGCCCAGTGGGCGTTCGCCGGTGAGTTCGGTGAGGATGCGGATGGCTTCGAGCATGTGCTCGCGCTCCTGCGCCTCGTCCATGTTCTGGTAGTCGATCCAGCGGTAGCCGTGGCTGCAGATTTCATGGCCGGCTTGGGCCATGGCGCGAATCACGTCGGGGTGGCGCTGGGCGGCCATGGCCACGGCGAAGATGGTCAGCGGTACGCCGGTGTCCTTGAACAGTTTGAGCAGGCGCCATACGCCGGCGCGGCTGCCGTACTCGTAGAGCGACTCCATGCTCATGTTGCGTTGGCCTTGCAGCGGTTGCGCCGCGACCATCTCTGAGAGGAAGGCTTCGGACTCTTTATCACCGTGCAGGATGTTGCGCTCGCCACCTTCTTCGTAATTGAGGACGAAAGACAAGGCAATGCGGGCGTTACCCGGCCATTGCGGGTGAGGTGGGTTGTTGCCGTAACCGATCAGGTCGCGAGGGTAGTCAGCGCTCACTGCAGTCTTCCTTCTTGTACGTGTGTGCGGGGGTGGGTGGACCCGCGTCGGGTTGTCGCACTCACCGGATGGGCTGATTGTATACAACTTCTGAAATCATTTGTAAGCCTGTTTTTCCGCATTTCTTCCCTTTTGTCGCCTGAGAATGTATTGCAAGAAACCTGCCTGTTTGGTCAGCTAATGACCTTGGCGTGTGCATGGCGCCTATATTTGGCGACTGGTGGCCTATTCTTGGGGGAGGTTACCGGGGTGTTACGCAAGGGTCGAAAAAATTGTGTACAATTTTTAGAGAAAGTGTCTTAATGGCGCCATTCCCACACACGGTAGGCGCTTTCGTGGTGCCTGCTGGGTATTTTCTGCCCACGATTTGAACAAGAGGCGACAAGCACATGGGACGTTTGACTACTCACGTACTGGATGCTGCGCATGGCTGCCCGGGCAGCTCGATCAAGGTCGAGTTGTACCGTGTCGAAGGCCAGCAGCTGGAGTTGGTGAATACTGCGCTGACCAATAGCGATGGCCGGGTCGATGCGCCGTTGCTGCAGGGTGATGACTACCGCACTGGGGTGTACCAGTTGCAGTTCAGTGCTGGGGACTACTATCGGGCTCGGGGCGTGGCTTTGCCAGAAGCGGCGTTCCTGGATGTTGTGGTGCTGCGGTTTGGGATTGATGAAAAGCAGGAGCACTACCATGTGCCGCTGCTGATCTCGCCCTATAGCTACTCGACCTATCGTGGAAGCTAGTTGGTCGCTAGAAGAATCTTCGTAGGTCTTTGGCCCGCTCTCACACTGGCGGGCTTTTTTTCGTCTGATGGTTTTGTGGTTTTGTGGTTTTGTGTTGTTTGTGGTTTTGTGTACATATCCATTCGCGATGGCGACATTTAGGCACCCTTCCGCCCTTACGGCGGGTCACTTTTTGGCAAACGCCCCGTGTGCCGGCCCAGCCAAAAGTAACCAAAAAAGGCTGCGCTCCACCATCCGGCCCTACGCTGCGCTTCGGGTCCCCTCGCTTCGGTGTCTTCCAGGCCCGCGCGGCCTACGATTTGCTACGCAAATCTACATCTCGCGCCTTCGGCTACGCCGAAGGGTGCTGCGCACCTGGCCCTCCAGACACCTACGCTCGGCCTCCTGAAGTCGCGAAGTTAGTGGCGGCGACTGGGCTGGCGTTATCTGGCGATAGTGCCAGGTGTGGTGGATAGTTGGACGCCATCGCGGGGCAAGCCCGCTCCCACGAGTCACCGCCAACCAAAAGCGGCGCGGTATCGTGGGAGCGGGCTTGCCCCGCGAAGAGGCCAGAACAAACAACACAAAAGAAAAATTCAAACCTTGGCCTTGGCTTCTGCGAGAGCGCAGCGATTCGCTGCTCTTGATCTTCGTGCGCGCAGGTTCAGGCGCCGCAGATTCGCGACTTCAGGAGGCTGAGCAGAGGTGTCTGGAGGGCCAGGTGCGATAGCACCCTTCGGCGCGGCCGAAGGCGCGAGATGTAGATTTGCGCAGCAAATCGTAGGCCGCGCGGGCCTGGAAGGCGCCGGCGCGAAGGGACCCCGGAGCGCAGCGCAGGGGCCGTATGCAGGAGCGAGCGGCTTTGCCTACTTTGGCCAAGACCAAAGTAGGCCGCCGTAAGGGCGGAAGGGGCCAGTAGCGCCGTCCCCTCAAATGGATAAGCTCAAATCTCTAGAAGCCCAAGCCCACCTCAAAGAAACACAAACTTGGCAATAAAGATCGCACAAAGCACCCAAAGGCTAGCCGAGATCTCCTTGTACTTCCCAGTCCCCGCCTTGAGCACCACATAGCTGATGAACCCCAAGGCAATCCCATCGGCCACCGAAAACGTCAACGGCATCATGATCACCGTGACAATCGCCGGAATGCTGTCAGTCGCCTCATCCCAGTGAATGTGCGCCATGCTTCCCATCATCAGCATCGCCACATAGATCAGCGCCCCCGCGGTGGCATAAGCAGGAATCATCCCCGCCAGCGGGGCAAAGAACATCGCCGCGACAAACAGCAGCCCGACCACCACGGCGGTCAGCCCGGTGCGCCCACCCGCTGCCACGCCCGCAGCACTCTCCACATAGCTGGTCACCGGTGGCACGCCCACCGCAGCACCAAAGACGCTCGACGCACTGTCTGCCTTCAGCGCCCGCGACAGGTTCTCGATCTTGCCATCCGCCGCTACCAGGTTGGCCCGCTGGGCAACGCCCATCAAGGTCCCCGCCGTGTCGAACATATGCACGAACAAGAACGCCAGGACCACGCTGATCATGCTGACGTTGAACACACCCGCCACATCCATGGCCATCCAGGTCGGCGCCAGGCTCGGCGGCAGCGAGAACACCCCGCCATACTGCACCAGGCCCAGACCCCAGCCTGCCAAGGTAACGGTGATGATGGCGATCAGGATCGCGCCGAACACCCGGTGGTAGCTGAGCACGGCAATCATCAGGAAGCACACCGCCGCCAGCAGTGGCCCCGGCTCATGCAGCGAGCCCAACTTGATCAGGGTGGCAGGGCTATCGACAACGATGCCTGCAGTCTTCAAGCCGATCAGTCCGAGAAACAATCCGACGCCGGCACCCATCGCATGACGCAAGCTCACTGGGATGCTGTTGAGCAGCCACTCACGCACCCGTGACAAGGTCAGGAACATGAACAGCACCCCAGAGACGAACACCGCACCCAGCGCGGCCTCCCAGGTGTACCCCATGGTTCCGACCACGGTATAGGTGAAGAAGGCATTCAGGCCCATGCCCGGTGCCAGGCCAACCGGCCAGTTGGCGTACAGCCCCATCAGCAGGCAACCAAGGGCGGCGGCGATGCACGTGGCGACGAACGCTGCCCCGTGGTCGATGCCGGCGTCAGCCATGATGTTGGGGTTGACGAAGATGATGTAGGCCATGGTGATGAAGGTGGTCACCCCGGCGATCATTTCGGTCTTGACCGTGGTGCCGTGTCGCTTGAGTTTGAAAATCCGCTCCAGCCAACTCGTTTCGAGCGGTGGGGCGAGATCCAGCGTAGGGGCTTCGGATTTGCGGCTTTCCACAGCGAGTACTCCTCAAGTCTTTCTTGTTGTTCGGAGCCAGTGACCTGCGCTATGCACTTGGTGACTCCGCGAGGGGGATTGGCAGACATCCGACCGTTTGTTGACTTCAGGGTCAAGAAGTTGCTCGCTGGATTATCCTTTTGTGTACAAAGAATGCAAATAATGTTTTATCTTTTGTACGAACAATCTGACGTCTGATGGCTATATGCCGAAAGGCCACCTGCAGAAACGGGTCAGCCTGTGTACAATAGGCCCATACCTTTATCCTTTATTTTCCAACCAGGGCTTGCCATCCACCCTCTGACAGGTATTACAGTCAAGGTCCGACTGGCGGATTCCCGTGCTCGAGTGCCCATGAACGAACAGCTGCAACCTCTCAAGAAACCTGTGCGCAATGGCAAGGCCGGCCGCAGTGGTACCCAGGATGACATCGTCTACGCGCATATTTTCGAGGCGATCCTCGAGCAGCGGCTGGCGCCGGGCACCAAGTTGAGCGAGGAAGCGCTGGGCGAGATCTTCGGTGTTAGCCGCACCATCATCCGTCGCGCTCTGTCGCGTCTGGCCCATGAAAGCGTGGTGCTGCTGCGGCCCAATCGTGGTGCGGTTGTCGCCAGCCCAACGGTTGAAGAAGCCCGCCAGGTGTTCTTCTCCCGGCGTATGGTCGAGCGTGCGATCACTGAGCTGGCGGTGCAGCATGCAACGCTCGAGCAACTCAACGAACTGCGCCAGATGGTTCGCGAAGAGCGCGACAGCTTCTCGCGTGGCGACCGTGGCGCGGGTATTCGCCTGTCCGGTGAATTCCACCTCAAGCTGGCTGAGGCTGCCGGTAATGCACCGCTGGTGAGTTTCCAGCGCAGCCTGGTATCGCAGACCTCGCTGATCATCGCCCAGTACGAAAGCGGCAACCGCTCGCATTGCTCGTACGATGAGCACATGCAACTGATCGACGCCATCGAAGCGCGCGATGCGCAGCAGGCGGTGAGCCTGATGATGCATCACATGGACCACATCGACAGCAAGCTGAACCTGGACGAGGAGAGCGCCTCGGACGACCTGCATGCAGTGTTCTCGCACTTGCTGCAGAAAAAGCCCAAGGCTTCTGCCAAAGGTTGATCGTTTGCCTGGATGATAATGGGGCCGTACAGCGGCCCCAGTAGTTACTGGCCATTAGCCAAAGCTCTGCTAGATTTCACTCCTGCAAACCTTCATCAAGCAGTTGGGCTTGCGCAACCGTTGCGTCCAACTACTTGAGGAAAGGTCCATGACTACGTCCCTGGGTGTGCGCATGGGTGCCGAGCTGGTCGGCACATTCTGGTTGGTCCTGGGGGGATGCGGCAGCGCGGTGCTGGCGGCCAGCTCTCCCATCGGCATCGGCGTTCTGGGTGTCGCGTTCGCGTTCGGTCTCACCGTCCTGACCATGGCCTTCGCCATCGGCCATATCTCTGGTTGTCATCTCAACCCTGCGGTTTCGCTAGGGCTGGTGGTCGGTGGCCGGTTTCCTGCCAAAGAGCTGTTGCCCTACGTCGTCGCCCAGGTGGTCGGGGCAATCCTGGCCGCTGCGGTGATTTACTTCATTGCCAGTGGCAAGGCCGGCTTCGAGTTGTCGTCGGGGCTTGCTTCGAACGGCTATGCCGAGCACTCCCCCGGCGGCTATTCGCTGCTGGCGGGGTTCACCAGTGAAGTGGTGATGACGGCGATGTTCCTGGTGATCATCATGGGCGCCACCGATGCTCGTGCGCCGGCGGGCTTTGCGCCAATTGCCATTGGCCTGGCCCTGACCCTTATCCACTTGATCTCCATCCCGGTCACCAACACTTCGGTGAACCCGGCGCGTAGCACCGGGCCGGCGTTGTTCGTGGGAGGCTGGGCGTTGCAGCAGTTGTGGCTGTTCTGGGTGGCGCCGCTGATCGGGGCTGTGATCGGCGGCGCGCTGTATCGAGGGCTGGCGCGCGAACCTTAGCGCTGGTGCACGCAGCGCCCGGCCGCGAAGGTTTCACGCACGGTACGGTCGTCGCCCAGGGTGGTGAGGACGAACAGAGTCTCCTCGATGCTGTTGGACTGCTGAATGCGGTAGTCCAGCAGCGGCGTGGCTTTGTAGTCGAGCACCACGAAGTCGGCGTCGTTGCCAGGCTTCAAGCTGCCGATGCGGTCGTCCAGGCGCAGCGCGCGGGCGCCGCCGAGAGTGGCCAGGTACAGCGACTTGTACGGGTGCAGGCGAGCGCCCTGCAACTGCATGACTTTGTACGCCTCGTTGAGGGTATTGAGCAGTGAGAAGCTGGTACCGGCCCCCACGTCGGTGCCCAGGCCGACGTTGACCTTGAACTTCTCCGCTTGCGGCAGGTTGAACAGGCCGCTGCCCAGGAACAGGTTGGAGGTCGGGCAGAAGGCGATCGCCGAACCGGTCTCGGCCAGGCGCTGGCATTCTTCATCGCACAGGTGCACGCCGTGGGCGAACACCGAGCGCTCGCCGAGCAGCTCGAAGTGGTCGTAGACGTCCAGGTAGCCTGTGCGTTCAGGGAACAGCGCCTTGACCCAGTCGATTTCCTTGAGGTTCTCCGACAGGTGGGTGTGCATATACACGCCCGGATGCTCCTTGAGCAGTTGTCCGGCCAGGGCCAGTTGCTCTGGGGTGCTGGTCGGGGCGAAGCGAGGAGTAACTGCGTAGTGCAGGCGGCCCTTGCCGTGCCAGCGCTCGATCAGTGCCTTGCTTTCGCTGTAGGAAGATTCGGCGGTGTCGGTGAGGTAGTCCGGTGCGTTGCGGTCCATCATCACCTTGCCGGCGATCAGGCGCAGGTCCAGGCGTTGGGCTTCTTCGAACAGGGCGTTGACCGACTCGGGGTGCACGCTGCCGAACACCAGGGCGGTGGTGGTGCCATTGCGCAGCAGTTCCTGGAGGAAGATTTTCGCGACGTTGTCGGCATGGGCCTTGTCGGCGAACTGCTTTTCGCACGGGAAGGTGTAGGTGTTCAACCAGTCCAGCAGTTGCTCGCCATAGGAGCCGATCATGCCGGTCTGCGGGAAGTGGATATGGGTATCGATGAAGCCTGGGGTGATCAGGGCATCCTGGTAGTGCACCACTTCGATGTCGGCATCCAGCGTCGGCAGCAGCTCGCTGGCATGCCCCAAGGCACTGATGCGGCCGTCGTCGACTACCAGCAGGCCGTCTTCGTAATAGGCATGGGAGGCCTCCAGGCCGACCTCGGCTGGGTCAGCGATGCTGTGCAGGATGGCCGATCGGTAGGCTTTACGGGTTGCAGTCATATCACGCTCGTCAAATGGCTTGGCTGCGCCGAGAGGGCGGCAGCAGTTGGGCAATGGGGCCGGCGTTCACGCCAGCGTCGTGCTGGCCAAAGCAGGCGTTGTAGGTGGCAATGATTTCCGCGGCGATGGACACGGCGATCTCGATTGGCAGCTTGCCCTTGACCTCGGCCAGGCCCATCGGGCAACGCATCCTTGCCAGCAGGGCGTCGTCGTAACCGCGTTCACGCAGGCGGTGCTCGAACTTGACGCGCTTGGTCTTCGAGCCGATCAGGCCGAACCAGGTGAAATCGTTGCGCTTGAGGATGGCCGCAGTCAGCTCCAGGTCGAGCTGGTGGTTGTGGGTCATGACGATGCAGTAACTGCCTGCTGGCAGTTCGGCGACTTCGTCGACCGGCTCCTCGCTGATGATCTTGCTCACCCCGGCTGGGATCAGATCGGGGAATTCCTGCACGCGCGAATCGATCCAGCGCACTCGGCAGGGTAGGGCGGCGAGCAAGGGTACCAGAGCGCGACCGACATGGCCCGCGCCGAACACGGCGATCTGTGCCTGTACTGCGGCCATTGGTTCGAACAGCAGCACAGTGGCGCCGCCGCAGCATTGGCCGAGGCTGGCCCCGAGGCTGAAGCGCTCCAGGTGTGGGGTGCTGCGTTGTTCCTCGAGCATCTGCCGGGCGATGTGTAGGGCTTTGTATTCCAGGTGGCCGCCGCCGATGGTGTCGAACATCTGGCTGGCGCTGACGACCATCTTCGAGCCGGCATTGCGCGGGGTCGAGCCGCGCTCCTCGATGATGGTCACCAGGACGCAGGCTTCGCCGCGGGCTTGCAGGTCGGCGAGGGCGTTGATCCATTGGTGCATGATGCAGATCCTCTCTCGATCCCTGTTGGAGCGGATATGCCCGCTCCAACAGAGAGCCGCGGCGTTAATGCGTTACGGTTTCCACTTCAACTTCTGCAGGTTGCGCGGCGGCCAGCGCCTGGCGCATCTGCTCGCAGCCCCACAGTACCCGCTCGGGGGT
Source organism: Pseudomonas urmiensis (assembly GCF_014268815.2). Taxonomy (NCBI): domain Bacteria; kingdom Pseudomonadati; phylum Pseudomonadota; class Gammaproteobacteria; order Pseudomonadales; family Pseudomonadaceae; genus Pseudomonas; species Pseudomonas urmiensis. The sequence continues at coordinate 3,104,304 of NZ_JABWRE020000001.1, read as the reverse complement.
TGCCGGGGCGTCGATGTTCGGCTGCACCTGGTAGCCGGCAATGCTCGCCACCGCATCCTTGATCGCGCACCAGGCAGCGATGCCGAGCATGAACGGCGGTTCGCCAACGGCCTTGGAATGGAACACGGTGTCCTCCGGGTTCTTGCGGTTTTCCACCAGTTTCACCCGCAGGTCCAACGGCATGTCGGCGACGGCGGGAATCTTGTAGCTGGCCGGGCCGTTGGTCATCAGCTTGCCTTTGGCGTTCCACACCAGCTCTTCGGTGGTCAACCAGCCCATACCCTGGATAAAGCCGCCTTCCACCTGGCCGATGTCGATGGCCGGGTTCAGCGAGTCACCGACGTCGTGCAGGATGTCGGCACGCAGCATCTTGTACTCGCCGGTCAACGTATCGACGATCACTTCGACGCAGGCCGCCCCAAAGGCGAAGTAGTAGAACGGCCGACCACGCGCCTGAGTGCGGTCGTAGTAGATCTTCGGGGTGCGGTAGAAGCCGGTGCTCGACAGCGATACCTGGGCAAAGTACGCCTGCTGCACCAACTGCTCGAAACTGACGATCTCTTCGCGAATGCGCACATGGCCATTGCGAAACTCGACGTCTTCCTCGGTGACCTTCCAGTGCCGTGCAGCAAACTCAGTCAACCGTGCCTTGAGGATTTCGGCGGCGTTCTGAGCGGCCTTGCCGTTCAGGTCGGCGCCACTGGAGGCGGCGGTTGGCGAGGTGTTGGGCACCTTGTCGGTGTTGGTTGCGGTGATCTGGATGCGATCGAAATCGACCTGGAATACCTGCGCCACCACCTGCGCGACCTTGGTGTTCAAACCCTGGCCCATCTCGGTGCCGCCGTGATTGAGGTGAATGCTGCCGTCGGTATAGATGTGGATCAGCGCACCGGCCTGGTTGAGGAAGGTGGCGGTAAAGGAAATACCGAACTTCACCGGTGTTAGCGCCAGGCCCTTTTTCAGGATTGGGCTGTGCTCGTTGAAACGGCGGATCGACTCGCGGCGCTCGGCGTAATCGCTGCTGGCCTCGAGCTCTGCGGTCATCTCCTCGAGCATGTTGTGCTCGACGGTCTGGTAGTAGTGGGTGACGTTGCGCTCGGTCTTGCCGTAGTAGTTGGCCTTGCGCACCGCCAGCGGGTCACGGCCCAGCTGACGGGCGATGTGGTCCATCACCTGCTCGATGGCGACCATCCCTTGCGGGCCGCCAAAGCCGCGGTAGGCGGTATTGGAGGCGGTGTTGGTCTTGCAGCGATGGCCATGCACGGTGGCATCGCCCAGGTAATAGGCGTTGTCGGAGTGGAACATGGCGCGGTCGACGATCGAGCCAGACAGGTCAGGTGAGTAGCCACAGTTGCCGGCCAGGTCGAACTGGATGCCATGCAGGCGGCCGTCATCATCGAAGCCCACGTCATATTCGACGTAGAACGGGTGACGCTTGCCAGTCATGGTCATGTCTTCGACCCGGGGCAGGCGCATCTTGGTCGGCTGTCCGGTCAGGCGTGCGATCACCGCGCACAGGCAGGCGGGGCTGGCCGCTTGGGTTTCCTTGCCGCCGAAACCACCACCCATGCGGCGCATGTCGAGGACGATCTTGTTCATCGGTACGTCGAGTACTTCGGCGACCAGCTTCTGCACTTCGGTGGGGTTCTGCGTGGAGCAGTAGACGATCATGCCGCCATCTTCGGTGGGCATCACCGAGGAGATCTGCGTCTCCAGGTAGAAGTGCTCCTGGCCGCCGATGTGCAGCGTGCCCTGCAAGCGGTGCGGGGCGCTGGCCAGTGCTGCTGCCGAGTCACCGCGCTGGTGGGTGTGGCTGTCGAGCACGAAGTGCTTTTTACGCAGCGCTTGGACCACATCGAGCACCGGCTCCAGGTCCTGGTACTCGACGATTGCCGCCATCGCCGCCTGGCGTGCGGTTTCCAGGTCGCGGGCAGCGACGGCGAGCACGGGCTGGCCGAAGAACTCGACCTTGTCGATCGCCAGCAGTGGGTCGCCGGCTACGACCGGGCCGATGTCCTTCAGGCCCGGAATGTCTTCGTGGGTGATGACGATGCGCACACCTTCGAAGGCGTAGCAGGGCGTGGTGTCGATGCGCAGGATGCGCGCGTGGGCGCGGTCCGAGGTGCGCGCATAGACGTGCAACTGGTTGGGGAATTCCAGGCGGTCATCGATGTAGATCGCCTCGCCGGACACATGTTTGTCGGCGCTGTCGTGCTTGACGCTGCGGCCGACCCCGGTGCTCAGGTCCTGGCGGAACAGTTCGGCCATCTCGGCCTGGCTCTTGACGGCGTGATGGTTAGACATAGGCGGTCACCCGGGTTTCGATGTGCGGCGATTGCAGTTCGATGAAGTACTTGCGCAGCAGGTTCTGCGCGGTGAGCAGGCGGTACTCTTTGCTCGCACGGAAGTCCGTGAGCGGGCTGAAGTCTTCAGCCAGCGCCTGGCAGGCGCGCTCCAGGGTGGCCTGGTTCCAAGGCTTGCCGCGCAGCGCCGCTTCACAGGCGCGGGCGCGTTTGGGGATCGCCGCCATGCCGCCGAAGGCGATGCGCACGCCGCTGACCACGCCATTCTCGATGCTCAGGTTGAACGCTGCGCACACCGCCGAGATATCGTCGTCCAGACGTTTGGAAACCTTGTAGGCGCGGAAGGTCCAGTCATTGCTGGCGCGCGGCACGATGATCTTCTCGATGAACTCGCTGTCCTGGCGGGCGGTGATGCGGTAGTCGATGAAGTAGTCTTCCAGGGCCAGGGTGCGCTGACGTTGACCCTGGCGCAGTACCACCTGGGCATCCAGGGCGATCAGCAGGGGCGGTGAGTCGCCAATCGGCGAGGCGTTGCCGATGTTGCCACCCAGGGTGCCCTGGTTGCGGATCTGCAGGGAGGCGAAGCGGTGCAGCAGGGCGCCGAAGTCCGGGTATTCTTCGCTCAGCGCGCCATAGCAGTCGGTCAGAGGGGTGGCTGCACCGATTTCCAGGTGCGTGGCGCTCTTGTCGATGCGCTTGAGTTCGGCCACGCCACCGACGTAGATCATCACCGGCAAGGTGCGGTGGAACTGGGTGACTTCCAGGGCCAGGTCGGTGCCGCCTGCGAGCAGGCGAGCTTCTGGGTGCGAGCTGTACAGGTCGGCCAGGTCGGCCACGGTAAGCGGTACCAGGCAGCGTTTGTCGCCGCTGTTGAGTTCGCCGGTTTCGCTCGGGGCGATGGCTTTAAGGCGAGCGATGGTTTGCGCCTGCTGGGCATCGAACTGATCGCGGCAGGGCATGGCGCAGCTCTGCTCGGCAGCGGCGAGAATCGGCCGGTAGCCGGTGCAGCGGCACAAGTTGCCGGCGAGCGCTTCTTGGGCTTGCTGCAGGTCATGGCCTTGGCTGTTTTTCTGCAGGGCGAACAGCGACATGACAAAGCCCGGGGTGCAGAAGCCGCATTGCGAACCATGGCAGTCAGCCATTGCCCGCTGCACGCTGTGCAGCTCGCCTTGATGCTTGAGGCCCTCGACGCTGATCAGTTGCTTGCCGTGCAACGACGAGACGAAGGTCAGGCACGAGTTGAGGCTGCGGTAGCGCAGGGTCTCGTGACCTTGGTCGTCCTGGGTGAGCTCGCCCACGACCACGGTGCAGGCGCCGCAGTCGCCACTG